>JAICYG010000055.1 GCA_025934335.1 Thermoleophilia bacterium
ATGAGCTTCGGGATGTTCGGCTCGGTGTTCCTGCTCGCGCAGTTCTTCCAGACGGTGCAGGGCTACTCGCCGCTCGGCTCCGGCCTGCGCATCCTGCCTTGGACAGCGATGCCGATGCTCGTCGCGCCGCTCGCGGGCGCGCTCAGCGACCGGCTTCCGGCGAGCCGGATCATCGGCACCGGCCTCGCGCTGCAGGCGATCGGGCTCGGCTGGATCGCGGCCGTCTCGACGCCCACGACCCCGTACGCCGAGCTGATCGCGCCGTTCGCGATCTCCGGTGTCGGCATGGGCATGTTCTTCGCGCCGATCGCGAACGTCGTGCTCGGCTCGGTTCGCGGCGAGGAAGAGGGCCAGGCTTCCGGCGCCAACAACGCGATCCGCGAGCTCGGCGGCGTGTTCGGCGTCGCGGTGCTCGCATCGGTCTTCGCACACTCGGGCAGCTATGCGAGCGGCCACGGGTTCGTGGACGGGATGGTGCCGGCGGTCTGGATCGGCGCGGCGGTCGTCGCCGTCGGCTCGCTCGCGGCCTTCGCGATCAACCGTCGGCCGAAGGCGTCGCTTGTCGAGCTCGAGCCGGCGCTCGAGCCGGCGGCCTAGTCGAGCCGCACCCTGGTCGCGGCCGCCCACGCTGCGGCCGCGCCCCGGGCGCGGACGGCGAACGACCAGCGCAGGGACAGGGCCTGCGCGACGCCGCCGATCAGCGGCGGCCCGACGAGGAGCCCGGCGTAGCCGAGCGTCGTGACGGTGGCGACGGCGGACGCCGAGCGGCGGCCGGCGGCTCCGAACACGATCGGCGCGTTCAGCGAGACCCCGAGGCCGCCGAGCACGAACCCGCCGAGCGCGATCCCGGCGTTCGGCGCGCCGGCGGCGAGCAGGCAGCCCGCCGCCGCGACCGCGCCGCCGGCCACGAGTAGCCGCCGGTCGGAGCTCCGGGAGGCCTGGCCGAAGAAGCGCCCTGCCGCCATCGCCGCCGCGTAGGCGCCGGGACCGAGGCCGCTGACCGCGGGCTGGGCGTGCAGCTGCCGTTCGAGGAAGAGGGCGCTCCAGCTCTCGATGCCGCCCTCGACGACGAATGCGGCAGCGCCGACGAGGCCGATAAAGATGAGCGCGCGGCCGAGCTGGAGGCCGCGCGCGTGGGGTGCCGCAAGCTCCCCCGCGTCGGTCGCCGTCCAGGCCGCAACCACCGCGACGAGCACGGCCACGGCGACGAGGATCGGCTCGCGCCCCGCTCCGGCGCCGCGCGCGAGACCGGCTGCGACGGCGCCGACGAGCACGCCCACCGAGTAGAGGCCGTGCGCCATCGGCATCAGCCGTCGGCCGCCCTCCGCCTCGAGCCGCGCGGCGCTCGCGTTCATCGCAACGTCGAGCGCGCCGCTCGCGGCGCCGGTGGCAGCGAGGGTGGCCATCAACGCGGGGAGCGATGTCGCGAGCCCGGGCAGCATCGCGACGCCGGCGAACGCCGCGGCGGTCACGGTCATCGCGCGGACGCCGAAGCGGTCGACGAGCGGTCCCGCGATGAACAGCATCGTCGGGATCGCGGCCAGGGTGATGAAGAGCAGCCCGAGACCGAGCGCGCCCTTCGACGTTCCGGTCGCCCGCTGAACGCTCGGTAGCACCGACGCCCACGCCCCCCAGAAGAGCCCCAGCGCGACGAACGCGCCGAGCGTCGGGCCGCGGCTCCGAGCCTCGCGGCCGCCCGCCTCGTGCGACCTCACTGCATCGCTCCCGGGGCCATGTCGATGACCGGCAGGGGACTCAACAGGACGCGGCCAAATCGCCACCGCTCGCTCTGCGGGCTCTTTCGCAGTTCCGTTACACGTCTGTGACGGTTCGTGGGTGAGCCGGCTCTGAGCAAGCTCTGAGCCGGCTCAGACGCCTGGCTCCGCAGCAGCGCAGGCCCAGGCCGGGTCGGGCTCCCAGAGCGCCCAGAAGGGGTCCCACCACCGGTGCCCGGCACGAAGCTCGCGCTGGATCCGTTCTCCCTCGGCTCGGACCGCATGCGCCTGATCTTCCGTGAAACGCCCCTCGCGGACGCGGACGTCGAGCAGCTCGTCGTCCTTCAGCTCGACGCGGCCGTCCGGGTAGAGGACGACGTCGAGCTCGAGATCCTGCGTGTCGTAGCCGTCGGCGGTGCGCCGGAACGGCTCCTGGATGTTCAGGTACCACGCGGCATGCTCTCGCTCCGGGCCGTCCCAGAAGACCCAGACGGCATGCGACTCGCCGGGCCGCTGCAGCATCAGGACGCCGTGACCCTGCCACCGCTCACGCCGCGCCCACGGATGAACCTCGGGTCCCGGCGGGAACGTGAACGGCGCACCCTCGGCGACGTACGTCGCGAGCAGGTCCGGCTCGTCGCGCACGACGACGACCGGCAACTCGAGCCATGCCCAGCCGTCGTTCCGAACCTCGCGCCGCACGATCACGTCGCCCTCAGACCACATCCCAGCCCTCCGGCAGCGTGAGCGGCTTCCACTCCCTCGGCGCCCGCCATTCCTCCCAGCCGGTCGGCCACGTCCACACGCCGAGCTCCTGCGCCCGCGCGAAGTCGTCCTCGTCCTTCCACCGCCACGCCCCGCCCGGCGCGACCCAGATGTCCGGCGCCCAGTCGGTCGTGTCGAAGGAGCGGCCGCGCACGACCAGGGGCGCCTGGAGGTTCACAGCTTTCCGCGCGGGCAACGGACGGTCCCGCGGTAGCTCGATCGCAGCAGCACCTCGTCTCCCGGCCGCACCCGCCTGACGCTACGACGGCGGGGTTAGGGTCTTGTGAGATGGACGTATCCGTTGTTGTCACGCTGCTGAACGAGGAGCGCTCCCTCGACGAGCTCCACCGTCGCCTCGCGTCGACGCTCGACGGGCGCGACTGGGAGGCGATCTTCGTCGACGACGGGTCCACGGACGACACGTTCGCCGTGCTGCGGGCGATCTGCGAGCGCGACCCCCACGTGCGCGCGGTTCGCTTCAAGCGCAACTTCGGGCAGCACCCGGCCATGCACGCCGGCCTCGTCCGCGCCCGCGGCGACCGGATCGTGACGATGGACGGCGACCTGCAGAACGAGCCGGAGGACATCCCGAAGCTGCTCGCGGCGCTCGACCGCGTGGACGTCGCCTCCGGCCGCCGCGTCGAGCGGCACGACTCGCCGGGCCGGACGCTGCCGAGCCGCATCATCAACGGGCTGCTGCGCCGGTTCACACGTGTCTCGATCTCCGATTTCGGCTGCGCGTTCAACGGCTACCGGCGGTCGGCGATCGAGCCGATGTTCGGCGCGATCGGGCGGCAGAAGTTCACGAAGGCGCTCGTGCTCTCGACCGGCGTCTCCGTCGAGGAGGTCGACGTCTCACACGCGAGCGCCGGCCGCGGCTCGCGCTACTCGCCGGTGCGCCTCGTGCGGCTCGCGCTGCACGTCGTCGCAGGCTTCTGGCCGCAGCCGGTGCAGTGGATCGGCGTCACCCTGGGGCTCCTCTGCACGGTCGCAGCCGCGGTGCTCGGCATCTACGGGCTCGTCTACTGGGTCTCGCAGAGCAACTTCCCAGGGCCGCTCTTCGCAGGAGCAGGCATAGTGCTCGTCCTCGGGATCCAGGGGTTCGTGCTGGCGCTGATCGGCGAGTCGCTCGGACGGATCCAGCGGGACGTCGAGGCAAGGCCGCTGTACACGATCGAGGAGGAACTGTGAGCGTAGGCTCGACGGAGCTCACCAAAGAGCGGAGGTGCCGGCTTTGCCGGCGCCGGAGCGGGAAATGAGTAGGCGAGTTCTGGTGACAGGGGGAGCGGGGTTCATCTCCTCGAACTTCATCTGCCACCTGCTCGAGGCGACCGACCACCAGGTCGTGACGCTCGACGCGCTCACCTACGCCGGCAACCTCGAGAACCTCGCCGACGTGATGAGCCACCCGCGGCTCTCGTTCGTGCACGGCGACATCCGCGATGCCGGCCTCGTGCGGGAGCTGGTCGGCGGCGTCGACGTGATCGTGAACGCCGCGGCGGAGTCGCACGTGGAGAAGTCGATCTCCCACGGCGCCTCCGAGTTCGTGACCACGAATGTCGAGGGCACGCAGATTCTCCTCGACGCGATCCGCGAGACGCCCGTCGAGCGCTTCATCCTCATCTCGTCCTCCGAGGTGTACGGCACCGCGGAGCGGGCGCCGATGGACGAGGAGCACCCGCTCAACCCGCGCTCGCCGTACGCGGCGACGAAGGCCGGCGCCGACCGGCTCGCCTACTCCTACTGGACGACGTACGACCTGCCGATCGTGATCGTGCGGCCGTTCAACAACTACGGGCCGAGGCAGCACCCCGAGAAGGTCGTCCCGCGGTTCATCACGCAGGCACTCGCGGGCGAGCCGCTGACGATCCACGGCGACGGCCACGCCTCGCGCGACTGGCTGTACGTGCTCGACGACGCGGAGGCGATCGAGGCCGTGATCGACGCGCCGCTCGAGCCGATCGCCGGCGAGGTGATCAACGTCGCGACCGGCGTCGACATCTCGGTGCGAGACGTCGCAACCATGGTGCTCGACGCCGTCGGCCGCCCCGGGGACCTGGTGACGAACGTGCCCGAGCGCCTCGGCCAGGTCGACCGTCACATCGGCACGACCGGGAAGGCGGAGCGCCTGCTCGGATGGCGTGCCCGCACGTCGTTCGCGGAGGGGCTCGAGCGTACCGTCGCCTGGTACCGCGACAATGAGGCGTGGTGGAGAGCGGTATTCGCGCGCGAGCAGCGCGCCTACTCGTCCTAGGGGCAGGGCCGGCACAGCTCGGGCTGCTCGAGGCGGCGCGGGCGCGCGGGCTCTGGGTGGCGGTCGTCGACCGCGACCCGGCGGCGCCCGGCTTCCGGTTCGCCGACCGGCGTTGCATTCTCTCGACCGAGGACGAGCCCGCGATCGAGCGGCTCGTGCCGGCCCTCGAGATCGACGGGATCGTCTCGCCCGGCACCGACTGGCCGGTCGGCGTCGCAGCGCGCATCGCGGAACGGGCCGGGCTCCCGCACCCGATCGCGCCGGCGACGGCGGTGCTCGCCACGAACAAGCTCCGGCAGCGGGAGCGGCTCGCCGAGGCGGGTGTGCCGCAGCCGCGCTGGTGGGTGGTCGGGAGCGGTGACCCGCCGCCCGTCGTCCCGGGGCGGGTGGTCGTGAAGGCGCCCGACCGGCAGGGCCAGAAGGGACTGAGCCTCGTCGAGCATGCGGCCGAGCTGCCCGCGGCGATCGAGAGCGCGCGCAGCGCGGCGCGAAGCGGCGTTGCGCTCGTCGAGGAGCTCGTCGACGGCCCCGAGCTGACCGTGATCGGCTTCTCGGTGGGCGGGGCCTTCACGATGCTCGCCGTCACCGACCGCGTCGTCGCGGAGCCGCCGGCCTTCGGTGTCGCGCTGGCACATGTCTGGCCGAGCCAGGCGGTGTCAGACACCTCAAAGGTGTCTGACACCGTTTCGCGCGCCCTCGCGGCGCTCGGCGTGCGTTCCGGCCCTTCGTACACGCAGCTGCGGATCGGCGCGGACGGTCCGCAGGTGATCGAGGTCGCGGCCCGGCTCGGCGGCGGCCACGACGCCGAGCTCGTCGCGGCTGCGACCGGCGTCGACCTGAACGGGCTCGCCATCGATGCCGCGCTCGGGAACGAGCTTGTGTTGACTCAACACAAAGTGCAGGTGGGGGGCGCCGTGACGCGCTTCCTCGTCGCTTCGCCGGGGATGCTCGAGCGCGTCGAGGTTCCGGACGACCTGGAGGGCGTCGAGCGCGTGCGCATCTACCGCGAGCCGGGGTACGTCTTCGGGCCGCTCCGCCGCGGCTCCGACCGCGCCGGAGCCGTGCTCGCCATCGCTGGCTCGCGGGAGGGGGCCCTCGCGAGGGCCGACGCGGCCGCGGACCGCATACGCTTCGTGACCGCCGATGCCGGACGTCTCAGCGAAGCGATCTGAGTTCCTCTCGTTCCAGCCGCCCGCGATCACGGACGCCGAGATCGCCGCGGTCTCCGAGACCCTTCGCTCGGGGTGGCTCACGACGGGCCCACGGACGGCCGAGCTCGAAGCGCGCATGCGCGAGTACCTCGAGGCCGAGCACGTGCTGGCGGTCTCGTCGTGCACCGCCGCGCTGCACCTCGCCCTCGTCTCGCTCGGCGTCGGCCCGGGCGACGAGGTGATCACGAGCTCCCTCACCTGGCCGGCGACGGCGAACGTGATCGTGCACGCCGGCGCCACTCCCGTCTTCGCCGACGTCCGTGAGGACACGCTGAACGTCGATCCCGCTCGCGTCGCCGAGCTCGTGAGTGACCGGACGAAGGCGATCGTCCCGGTCGACCTCTACGGCCAGCCCGCGGACCTCGACGAGCTCGCTGCGCTCGGCCTCCCGCTCGTCGAGGATGCCGCCCACGCCGCCGAGTCGCGCTATCGCGGCCGCAAGGTCGGCTCGATCTCCGACGTCACGTGCTTCTCGCTCTACGCGACGAAGAACATCGCCGCCGGCGAGGGTGGCCTGATCGCGACCAACCGTGACGACCTCGCGGAGGCGCTCGACGACCTGCGCGTCATGCGGCGCGGCCACGGCTCGCTCTACGACATCGCGGTGCCGGGCTACAAGGCGAACCTGAGCGACGTGCTCTCGTCGATCGCGCTCGTGCAGCTCGACAAGGTGGACGAGCACGCGGCGATCCGGCGCCGGCACGTCGAGCTCTACGAGGAAGGGATCGACGACCTGGACGGCGTCGAGGCCGTGGCGCGCGACCCGCGCGACGGCCACGCCAACCACCTCTTCGTCGTCCGCGTCACCTTCGCCGACCGCGACGAGGTGCAGCGCGCTCTGGCGGACGAGAACATCGGCACGTCGATCCACTTCCTGCCCGTGCACCGGCTGACCGCGTACCGAGGGCGATTGGCCGCGCACCAGCCGCCGCTCCCGGTGACTGAGCGCGCCGGCGCCGAGGTGCTCTCCCTGCCGCTCTCGCCCGCGCACTCGGACGACGACGTCCGGGACGTCGTCGCGGCCCTCCGGCGCGTGCATGCGCGCCTCGCGCGATGAGACGCTGGCTGCGCGTCGTCGCGACGCTCCTCGTCACGTCGCTCGCGGTCGCGTACATCCTCTCGAAGATCGACGTCGGGAAGACCGCCGACACGATCGGCTCCGCGAGCGTGCCGTGGCTCGTCGCCTCGGCGTTCCTGACGATCTCCACGGTGCCGCTCATGGCCTGGCGCTGGCAACAGCTCCTGACGGTGCGGGGAATCCAGGAGCGCGTCGTCTGGCTGCTGCGCGCCTACCTCGTCTCGTATGCGGTCGGCCAGGTGCTGCCGACCGGCGTCGGCGGTGACGCGTCGCGCATCTTCGAGACATCACGCCGCCATCCCGGCAGGATCGCGCCCATCACCGGCTCGGTGCTGCTCGAGCGCGCGCTGGGCGGCGTCGTGACGCTGGTGCTCGCGGGGGGAGGGCTCCTGCTCGCAATCGGTCGCTACCCGATCGGCGCGTACCTCTGGATCGTCGCAGCGTTCGTCGCCGCCTCGATCCTCTTCGCATTCGTCTTCTTCTCCGCGACGATGCGGCGGCGGCTCGCCTTCCTGCTGCCGATGACGCGTCGTCTGCGGCTCGAGACGCCGGCGCGTGCGGTTTACGAGGGGCTCCACGGCTACCGCAACGAGCGGCGCGCGATGCTGACGGTGGCGCTCGTCACCGCGGCCGCGCAGCTGATCCGCGTCGTCGCGATCTACGCCTCCGGCCGGGCCGTCGGCATCCACCTGTCGCTGCTTCCGTACGTCGTGCTCGGGCCGCTCCTCTTCCTCGTCATGCTCGTACCGTTCACGATCAACGGCCTGGGTGTGCGCGAGGCGTTCTTCGTCAGCTTCCTCGGACGGCTCGACGTCGGCCACGACGCGGCGTTCGCATGCGGCTTCCTCTTCTTCGTGATGACGCTCCTGCTCGCGCTGCCCGGCCTCGCGATCGTGCTCTGGGAGAACGTCTTCGGCCGCGCCCGCGTCGCGAATGCAACGCCCTGACGCGACGGTCATCGTCGTCACCTACAACGCGCTGCCGTGGCTCGGGCAGTGCCTCGACTCGGTGCGCGGGCACGAGGTCGTCGTCGTCGACCACGGGTCGACGGACGGCACGCTCTCGCTCGTCCGCGAGCGCTACCCCGAGACGCGGATCGTCGTGCAGGAGAACAAGGGCATGGGCGGTGGCAACAACGCCGGGATGCGGATCGCGAGCGGCCGCTACTTCTTCCTGCTCAATTCCGATGCCTGGGTGCTGGGCGACGGGCTCGAGCGGCTGGTCGCCCACGCCGACGCTCATCCCGAGGCGGCGGTCGTCGGGCCGCGGCTCCGGAACCGGGACGGGACACTGCAGCGCTCGGTGCGCGCCGAGCCGACGCTCTGGCGGCTCGCGACGGAGTACCTCTTCCTGCGCAAGCTCGCGCCGCGCACGAACCTCCTGAACCCGCTCTACGTGGGCGGGTTCGACCACGAGACGGAGACCGAGGCGGACTGGCTCTTCGGCCCGGCGCTGCTCGTGCGCCGCGATGCGGTCGACGCCGTCGGCCTTTTCGACGAGGACTTCTTCATGTTCAGTGAAGAGGTGGACTGGCTGACGCGGTTCCGTCGCGCCGGCTGGAAGGTGCTGTTCTTCCCCGGCGCCGAGGTGGTCCACGTGGGTGGTGCTTCGCACGGCGGCCGGATGTACGTCGAGAACCTGCGCGGCCACCTGCGCTTCTTCGCGAAGCACCGCGGGCCGAAGGAGGCCGAGCGGGTCCGCCGGCTGCTGCTCTGGTCGCTTCGTCTGCGCGCGCTCGTGCTTCGCCGAGAGGTCTACCGCGAGGGCGTCCGCTTCCTCTCGTCCGGCGACGCAGCAACGCTCATAAGGTGATCGAGTACCTCCGCCTCGCGTTCGGGACGACGCTCGTCCTGTTGCCGGGGCTCGCGCTCGGCCGGAGCATCTCGGAGGTGCTCGCCTGGACGATGGGCGCTGTCTTCGCCGCCTGGGCGGTCGTCCTCGCGGTGCACTCGAACATCCGGCTCGCCGTGATCCTGATGGCGGTCTTGCTGGCGGTCGCGATCGTCGCGCGGCGCCTCGACCGGCGCCGGCTGCGCGTGTCGCGAACGACGCTCGCCGTCGGGCTCGCGCTGGGGTGGTTCCTGTGGCACGTTGCCGGAGCGGTCGTCGGCGACGGCCTCTTCCACGAGGGCCGTGTGCGGAAGCTCGTCGAGCTCGGCGACCTGCATCTGCGCACCGTCGACGAGTTCAAGGACGGAGGGCTCCACCCGGGTTACGCGTTTCCGCTGTGGCACGCGTTCGACGCGCTCGTCGCCTGGCTCTCGGGTCTGGACCCGGCGGTGGTCATGCGCCACGAGTCGTCGCTGCTCGCGCCGATTGCGCTCGCCGTCGCATACGAGGCGGGCGAGGCGGTGTTCGCGTCTCGCTTCGCGGGCTTCTCCACCGCGGTCGCGCAGGTGGCGATCTTCTGCTTCGGGCCCGGGCACGGCGGCTCCTGGGCGGTGCTGTCGCAGCCGGGCAGCGCGTCGCGGCAGCTGCTCGTGCCGGCGGCCGTCGCCCTCTTCTTCAAGCGCGAGCTCCTACCGACGGCGGTCGTCTTCGGCGCGCTCGCGCTCGTGCACCCGACATACGCCGTCTTCCTGCTCATCCCGCTGCTACCGCTCGTCGTCCGCGAGTCGCGCGCGTACGCGGCCGCCGTCGTGCCCGTCGCCGGTGCGCTCCTCTGGCTGCGGCCGCTCCTCCAGGAGACGAGCACGCACACCCCCTCGCGAGCGCAGCGCATCAACGATCTCGCGCAGTACCGCGACCAGCTCGTGATCGAGAGCACGCACCACTTCCGGCTCGCAGCCGAGGTGTTCGGGCGGAGCGGCGCCGTCGCCGTCGCGGCACTCGTGCTCCTGCCCCTCTGCGCGCTCGCGTGGCGGCGACGCTTCGCGCCCTTCGTCGTCGGCGGCTCGCTGCTCGTTCTCTGCCTGATGCTCGTCCCGTGGCTGTTCGTGCACTTCTCCGACGCCGCGTCGCTCTCGCAGTCGCGCCGAGCGGCCGGATTCCTGCCCTTCCCGTTCGTCTTCGCGGCCGGGATGGCGCTCGCGCTGCGGCGGGCATGGGTCGCGCCGGCGGCGCTCGCCGCGGGGATCGCGTTGCAGCGACAGTGGCCGGGCGACTTCGAGTACGGCCTGCGCCACGGCGGCCCGGCGGCTGCGACGTGGATCGCGCTCTTCGGTGGCGCCGGCGTGCTCGCCGCCGCGCTCGTCCTGCGCGTCGAGCTCGCGCCGCGCTTCGGCCTCGGCGCACTCGGCGCGGCGCTGTTCGCGCTGCCCGTGCTAGTGCACGGTGCAGGGCACTGGACACCCGCCACGCGCGTCGACCCGCACGCCCTCTCGCCGCGCCTCGTCCACAACCTGCGCACGAAGGTGCCGAAGGGCGCGATCGTGCTCGCGCCGATCCAGACGAGCTACGAGATCTCGGCCGTCGCGCCGGTCTACGTCGTGGCCGGCCCTCTCACGCATGTGGCGAACACGAAGGCGAATCGTGCCCGCGAACGCTACGACGCGGTCAAGCACTGGGTGCTGACGAACGACCCGCGCGTGGCGGAGCGATACGGCGCCACGTGGCAGGTGCGCGCGGGCCGGTTGACTAGAGTCGGCGGCCAATGAGCATAGGCGCGACGGAGCTCATCAAGGAGCGGAGGGGGCGGCTCTGCCGCCCGCGGGAGCGGGCACTCTGAGCGTTGCCGTGGTGACGGGGTCGTGCGGCCTGATCGGGTTCGAGTCGGCTTCGCACTTCGGTGGGCTTGGGCTGACGGTGGCGGGGGTCGACAACGACATGCGGGCCTCGTTCTTCGGGCCGGAAGCGTCGACGGCGGCGAGCCGGCGGCGGCTCGAGACGCGGCTCGGGAGCGGCTACGAGCATCACGACCGGGACATCCGCGACCGGGAGGCGATGCTGCGGCTGTTCGAGCGGTACGGGAGCGAGGTCGAGCTGGTCGTGCACACGGCCGCGCAGCCGTCGCACGACTGGGCGGCGCGCGAGCCGTTCACCGACTTCGACATCAACGCCGTCGGCACGCTGAACCTGCTCGAGGCCGCGCGTCTGCACGCGCCGGAGGCGGTGTTCGTCTTCACCTCGACGAACAAGGTCTACGGCGACACGCCGAACACGCTGCCGTACGTCGAGCTCGAGCGGCGCTGGGAGCTGCCGGACGAGCACCCGTGGCACGGCGGGATCGACGAGACGATGTCGATCGACACCTCGCTGCACAGCCTGTTCGGCGCGTCGAAGGTGGCGGCGGACGTGCTCGTCCAGGAGTACGGGCGCTACTTCGGGCTGCGCACGGCCTGCTTCCGCGGCGGCACATTGACCGGCCCCAACCACGCCGCGGCCGAGTTGCACGGCTTTCTCGCCTACGTGGTGCGCTGTGCGATGACGAGGACGCCGTACACGATCTTCGGCTACGGCGGCAAGCAGGTGCGCGACGCGATCCACTCCAGCGACCTGATCGCCTGCTTCGAGGCGTTCTTCCGCGCGCCGCGCGTCGCCGAGGTCTACAACATCGGCGGCGGCCGCCACTCCAACGTGTCGGTGCTCGAGGCGATCGACCTCGTACAGGAGGTGACCGGAGAGGAGATGACGACCGCCTATACCGACTCCAACCGGATCGGCGACCACATCTGGTGGATCAGCGACAACGGCCGCTTCGCCTCGCACTACCCCGACTGGCACCAGGCGTACGACGTCAGGGCGATCGCGGCAGAGCTCTACGAGCGCAACCGCGAGCACTGGGCACCGTGAAGGCGCTGATCGTCAGCTTCTACTTCCCACCCGCGGGCGGCGGCGGCGTCCAGCGGCCCCTCAAGCTCGCCACCCACCTGCCGGAGCTCGGCATCGAGACGCATGTGCTTGCCCCCGACGACCCACGCTGGATCCATCGCGACGACGAGCTGCAGCCGCCGACGCTCGCGTGGGTGCACCGCGCCCGCTACGTCGGCGCCGGCGGCCGCAAGCCCGCCGAGGAGTTGCACGGGACGCAGGGGCTGCAGCGGTTCTCGAAGCAGGCGCAGCTCTTCGGCCGGCGGTTTCTCGTCCCCGACGAGAATGTCAGCTGGAACCTGACCGCGATCCCGGCCGCGATCCGCATCGTTCGCAGCGAGGGAATCGACGTCGTCGTCACCACGTCACCGCCGTCGTCCGTGCACCTGATCGGGGCTGCCGTGAAGAAGGCGACCGGCGTGAAGTGGGTCGCCGACCTGCGCGACTCGCTCGTCGCGCACCCGCACCGTCGCGCCGAGCGGCTCGTGGTGCGCGCGAAGGAGCAGGGGGAGCACGCCGTCGCTCGGCTCGTCGCGCGCTCCGCCGACGCGATCACGTGCGTCTCCGAGGCGATCGCCGACGAGATCCGCGAGCGTGCGCCCGCCGGGCCTGTCACCACGATCTCGAACGGCTCGGACTTCGACGATTTCGCGGGCCTCGAGCGGCATCCCTCCGATCGCCTCCGGCTCACGCACACAGGCTCGTTCTTCGGCAAGCGCGACCCGCGGCCGTTCCTGACCGCGTTGCAGCGGTCCGGGCTCGAGGACGTCGTCGTCCGCTTCCTCGGCGACTTCCGCGCCGCCGACCGTGAGTGGGCGGAGACGCTCGAGCTCGGCGATCGGTTGGAGCTCCACCCGTACGCGTCGCGTCGCCGCGCGCTCGAGCTGCAGCGCGACTCCGAGGCGCTCCTGCTCCTGATTCCGGACGCCGGCGGTCGCGGCCGCGGCGTGCTCTCCGGGAAGGTGTTCGAGTACCTCGCCGCCGAGCGGCCGATCCTCGCGGTCGTGCCGCCCGACGGCGCCGCCGCCGAGCTGATCCGCGACTCCGGCGCCGGTCTCGTGGTCGCGCCCGACGACGTCGACGGGATGGCCGCGGCGCTTCGCGACCTCCATGGTCGCTGGCGGGCCGGGACGCTCGAAGAGGCGCCGCTCGCCGAGGAGTGGCGGCGCAAGGTGTCTCGCCGGGCGCGGTCGCACGACTTCGTGAGCCTGCTCGAGGCGGTCGTCGGATGAGGCGCCTGACGAGCTTCCTCTTCCTATCGAGCGTCTTCTGCGTGACGTTCGAGAAGGTGCACTGGAACTTCGCCGGGACGGTGTCGCTCGCGGACGTACTCGCGATCCTCTTCCTGGTTTCCTTCGCGCTCGGCACGCAGCGCTGGCGCGTGCCGCGAACCACGGCGATCCTCGCCGGCTTCCTCGCCGCCTTCCTGCTCGTCTACCTGCTCGGCTACTTCGACCTCTCCGACTCTGACGCGCTCGCGCAGTGGGGGAAGGGCCTGACGAAGTGGCTGATCCACTTCGTGTTCCTCGCCGCAGCCGTTGTGTGGCTGTCGCGTCGCGGCCAGCGCTACTTCTGGCGCACGCTCGGCTGGTTCAGCGCGGGCATCGTCGTCAACGCGCTGTACGGCGTGCTGCAGCTGCTCGACGCACGGCGCGGCGGCAACCTCGACGCGACGATCCTCTCGCCCATCACCGGCGGCGCGAGCCAGATCAACGTCTACGGCGCGATCAACGGCGCGAACGTCTACCGCCCGAACGCGATGACGGGCGACCCGAACCACCTCGGGATCATGCTGATCGTCCCGCTCCTGATCCTGACGCCGCTGTACCTGCGGCTCGAGCGGCGGCACCCGATGAAGAAGTGGCTGATGGTGACGATCGGGTTCCTGCTCGTCGTCGAGGTGGCGACGCTCTCGCGCAGCGGCATCCTCGGGCTCGCAGTCGGCGCGCTCATCCTCGCGGTGCCCTACCGGCGGTACCTGCGCACGCCGCAGCTGCTCGTGCCGATCGGCGCCGCGCTGGCGGTGCTGCTCGGGATCTTCCTCTGGCGCCAGTCCTTCTTCACGACGGTTCTGAAGTCGCGCGTCCAGACGAGCGGCGGCTCCGAGAACGCGCACTTCCAGGTGTACTCGTTCATCCCCCAGGTGCTGCACACCGACCCGCTGTTCGGGCTCGGCCTGAACACGTTCTCGGTCTACTACCAGTTCGTCACGGGCAAGACGAACTGGGGGCCGCACAGCTACTACGTCGCGCTGCTCGTCGAAACCGGCCTGATCGGGACGACGCTCTTCGCGCTGTTCCTGCTCTGGGTGTTCGGGCGCCTGCATGCCGCACGCGCGCTCGGCCGGCGACTTGCCGCGGCGAAGGACCCACTCGCTGCGCGTGTACGGCCGCTCGCGTGGGGCTGCACCGCGGCGCTCGCCGGCACGCTCGCCTCGAACGCGTTCTACCTGACGATGCAGTTCTATTACTTCTACGCGTTCGTCGCGCTCGCGCTGTCGATCCCCGTGGTCTTCTCTGCGCGCGAATGAAGGTTGTCGTGCTGACGACGTCCTACCCGTCGCCGGCGCATCCGGTGGCCGGGAACTTCGTCGCGTCGTACGTCGAAGCGGTGCGCGCGGCCGGCGTCGAGGTGGAGGTCGTGTCGCCGGCGAGCTTCCGGCATTTCGGTGTGGCGTACGGCTCGGGCATCGCGCAGAACCTGCGCGCCGCGCCGTGGAAGCTCGCAATCGTGCCGGCGTTCCTCGCCGCGTTCTCGGCCGCGGCGCGTCGCGCCGCGCGCGATGCCGACCTCGTGCACGCGCACTGGATCCCGTCCGCGCTCGCCGCGCGGGCGACCGGCAAGCCGTACGTGCTGCAGGTGTGGGGGACGGACGTCGAGCTCGCGCGCCGCGCGCCGGCGCTCGTGCGGCCGCTCGTGCGCGGCGCGCGCGTCGTCGTGGCCGCGTCGTCCTACCTGGCGGAGGAGGCACGCGTGCTCGGAGCGCGCGAGGTGGCGGTCGTGCCGGTGCCGATCCGCGTCCCGGATCACGTCGGCGCGCCCGCAGACCCGCCGCACGTCCTCTTCGCGGGCCGTCTCAGCGAGGAGAAGGGGATCCTCGAGTTCCTCGAGGCCACCGAGGGGCTACCGCGCGTGATCGTCGGCGACGGGCCGCTCCGCGACCGCGTTCCCGAGGCGATCGGCTTCGTGCCGCCGTCGGAGCTGGGCC
>JAICYG010000007.1 GCA_025934335.1 Thermoleophilia bacterium
CTTGAACGCGCCCTCCTGCGACGTGAGCGCCGCCGCCGCCCACTGCGCCTCGCCGCCGAGGGCACCGAACGACCCGAACGACCCGCTCGCCCGGCCGAGGGTGCCGGTCGCGGTCTGCGCGCCGGCCGGGGAGATGTAGGCGGTCGCGATCGCGTCGCCGGCCGCAGGAAGCGTCTTCTGCGCCGCCTGGTAGCGCGCGTCGTCGGAGAGGTTCGCCTTGCGGTTCCGAACCGCGTCGAGCGCGGCCTGCTTGTCCGAGAAGACGGTCCATCCGTCGATCTGCGTGTGGACCGGCGGCGGGGATCCCTTCGCAAGCTGCGCCTCGAACTTCTGCTCGTCTTTCGGTTGCGTCAGCCCCACCGCAGTCGTCCGGCCGTTCACCTTCAGGACGGCAACGTCGAGCTCGGGCCCGATCGACGACTCGAGCGCGGCGAGGTCGACGCCCTGCTTCCGGAGCGACGAGCGGAGCTGGTCGAGCACCTTGCCCTTGATCGGGAACTTGTCGAGGACGGACTGCGCGCTCTCGAGCTGCCCGGAGCCGAGGTCGGTGTTCACGGTCAGGTAAGCGAGCGCGCCGCCCGGGACGAGCCCGGCACCGCCGCCGGTCGAGCCGGAGCTGCCGCCCGCGCTCCCGCACCCGGCGGCCAGGATCGCGAGCAGCGCCAGCGCTGCGAGACGTGCTCTCATCCTCCTCGATCCTACTCCTCGGTCGGACGGCGCCCCATCAGGCTTTCCGCGAGCTCGTGCAGCGGCATTCCCGCTAGCACGGCGCAGACGCCCTCGGTGATCGGGAGCTCGACGCCGATCCGGTGCGACAGGTCGCGCAGGACCGGCGCCGTCGTCAGACCCTCGACCGCCTGGCCGATCTCGGCGCGCGCGTCCTCCGGCGCCGCGCCGCGAGCGATCAGCTCGCCCGCCCGGCGGTTCCGGCCGCTCGGGTGGAAGCACGTCACCATCAGGTCGCCCATCCCCGCGAGGCCGGCGAACGTCTCGGGCTGCGCGCCGGCGGCCTCGCCGAGGCGCGCCATCTCGACGAGCCCGCGGGTGATCAGCGCCGCCTTCGCGTTGTCGCCGAGGCCGAGGCCGTCGACCCCGCCGGCCGCGAGTGCGATCACGTTCTTCGCTGCGCCGCACAGCTCGACTCCGACCACGTCGTCGTTCACGTACACGCGGAAGACGAGCGAGTTGATCGCGTGCTGCAACCGCAGCGCGAGCTCCTCGTCCGCGCACGCGATCACCGTCGCGCCCGGCAGGCCCGCGAGCACCTCCTCGGCCATGTTCGGCCCCGAGAGCACGGCGACCGGGCGCTCGCGCACGAGCGACGAGAGCCGCTCTCCGGTCGCCGGGTCGAGGCCCTTCGCGAGCGAGAGGACGGGCGCCTCGCCGCGCACGTGGCCGAGCACCTCTCGGAAGGCGTGGCTCGGCACCGCGAGGACGACGAGCTCGACGTCCTCGTACGGCGCATCGTCGAGCGCTCCCCGGCCGGCGACGAAGACGTCGTGCCCGCGCTCTCGCAACAGGTGGGCGAACGCCGTCCCCCACGCTCCGGCGCCGACGACGACGGCTCTCACGGGCGCCGCCGGAAGTCGATCACCACCGGCACGCCTTCGAGACCGAGCCGGTCGCGCAGCTGGTTCTCGACCCAGTAGCCGTAGTCGCGCGTGACGAGGCCCGGGTCGTTGACGGTGAAGCGGAAGCGCGGCGGGCGTGTCGCCACCTGCGCGCCGTAGAGCAGGTTGAGGCGGCGCGCTCCCTTCGCCGGCGGCTGGCGTTCCGCCTTCAGCTCGCCGATCAGGCGGTTGAGGTCGGCGGTCGACACGCGCGCCGCGTAGCGGTCGAACAGCTCGGCGACCTTGTCGAGGAGGCGCGAGACGCCGCGGCCCGTGATCGACGACACGGTGATGAAGTCGGGCCGCTGCCGCAGCCGCCGCTGCAGCTCGGGCCGCACCTCCTCGATCGTCACCTCGCTCAGGTCCCACTTCGCGAGCACGATCAGCGTCGCGCAGTGCGCCTTGCGCGCGACCTCGACGGCCGTGATGTCGCCCTCGACGATGCCCGCGCTCGAGTCGATCAGGACGAGCGCGACGTCGGCACGCTGCGCCGCCTCGAGCGCGCGCAGCTCCGAGTAGTAGTCGATTCCCTGCCGTTGCTTGCGCTTGCGCCGGAGGCCGGCGGTGTCGACGAGCTGGAACGTGCGCCCGCCGCGCTCGATGATCGTGTCGATCGTGTCGCGCGTCGTGCCCGGCACCTCCGAGACGATCGTCCGTTCCTCGCCGACGAGCCGGTTGTAGAGCGACGACTTGCCGACGTTCGGCCGGCCCAGGATCGCGACGCGGATCGCGTCGTCGTGCAGCGTCCGCGACGACTCGCCCGGCAGCAGCTCGAGGATCTCGTCGAGGAGGTCGCCCGTGTTCGAGCCGTGCAGGGCCGAGACGGGGAACGGCTCGCCGAAACCGAGGCGGTGGAACTCGAGCGCCAGCGCCTCCTGCGCCGGGTCGTCGATCTTGTTCGCGACGACGAGGACCGGTTTCCGCGACTCGCGGAGGATCTGCGCGAGCTCCTCGTCGCCCGGCGTGACGCCGGCGCGCGCGTCGACGACGAAGAGGACAAGGTCGGCGTCGCGAATCGCCGACCGGGCCTGCTCGGCGATCTGGCGCGTGATCGGGTTCGGATCGGCGATGTCGACGCCGCCGGTGTCGATCAGCAGGAACTGCCTGCCGCTCCATTCGCAGACGAGCTCCTTGCGGTCGCGGGTCGTCCCCTGCGTCTCGTGCACCACCGCCTGCCGCGTCGCGGTCAGCCGGTTCACGAGGGTCGACTTGCCGACGTTCGGGAAGCCGACGATCGCGACCGCGCCCTCGAGCTTCACCTGTCCTGCTGTTCCAGCCATGCGAAGAGCTCGTGGATGCGGCGCTCGATGACGGCCGTCGCCTCCTTGTACCCCCTGCCGTTCCGCGGCAGGTCGTCGAAAGCGAGCGGCTCCCCGAACGCGATCGAGCAGCGCCGGAAGTTGCCGATCCGCCAGAACTGCGTGCCGTAGATCGCGACCGGCACGACGGGCACGCCCTCCTGCAGCGCCACCATCGCGGCGCCGGGCTGGGCGGTGCCCGGCCGGCCGTTCCGCTGGCGCGTCCCCTCGACGAAGAGCCCGATCACGTGACCCCGTCGGGCCTCCTCGCGCATCCGGCGGACGGCGTCGCGGTCGGACTCGCCGCGCCGGATGCCGATCGTGCCGAAGAGGCGCAGGTACCAGCCGGCGATGCGGTGGTTCGCAGCCTCGGCCTTCGCCACGAAGTACACGGTGCGGGGCGAGACGACGCCGACGAGCGGGATGTCGATCCAGTGCAGGTGGTTGATCGCGTACACGACGCCGCCGGCGGCCGGAACGTGCTCGCGGCCGTGTGCGCGCACGCGCGTGAAGAGCCGCGTCGGCCAGCCCATGTAGATGCGGCCGACCGCCCAGGCGACGTCCTGTGCGGTCACGACGTTGCGAGCGAGCGCTCGCGGACGAGCCCCTCGATGCGCGTGACGACGTCGTCGACCTCGAGGCCGGTGGTGTCGATCAGCACGGCGTCCCCGGCCGGCTGCATGCGCTCGCGGTCCGACTTGTCTCGGGCGCGCAGGTCGGTCGCGAGCGCGTCCGCGCCGATGTCGGGCCGCTCCTTCTGCCGGCGCGCGGCGCGCACCTCCGGGTCCGCCTGCAGGTAGATCTTCACCGCCGCATCCGGCGCGACGACCGTGCCGATGTCACGCCCCTCGATGACGGCATTCCCCTGCAGGCCGAGCTCGCGCTGGCGCTCGCGCATCACCTCGCGCACCGGATGGTGGCGCGCGACAACCGGCACCACCTGGTCGATCCGCGACTGGCGGATCGCGGCGGTCACGTCGGAGCCCGCGATGAAGACGCGGCCGACCTCGTCGAAGACGACCGGGCTTCGCCGGGCGAGCTCGCCGAGCGGCTCGGGGTCGCCGAGCGGCAGCCCCTCGCGCAGCGCGAGCCACGTCAGCGCGCGGTACATCGCCCCCGTGTCGAGGTAGCGGAAGCCGAGCCGCTCCGCGAGCTTGCGTGCGACGGTGCTCTTTCCTGCCCCGGCGGGGCCGTCGATGGCGACGATCATCTGCGAGATACCTGTTCCAGGAGGTCGTGGAAGCCGGGGAAGGATACTGAGACGCTCTCGAAGCCCCGGACGTCGACGCCCTCGCGGCTCGCGACACCCGCGATCGCACCGAGCATCGCGATCCGGTGGTCGCCGCGCGCCTCGACCTTGCCGCCGCGCGGTCGCGCGGGCACCCCGGTCACCTCGAAGCCGTCCGGGTGCGCCTTCGCGCGCACACCGATCGCACGCAGCGCGTCGACGAGCGCCTCGATCCGGTCGGACTCCTTGTGCCGCAGCTCCTCCGCGCCGCGGACGCGGCTCGTGCCGCGCGCGTGCGCGGCGAGGAGCGCGAAGAGCGGCAGCTCGTCGATCAGCGCCGGCACCTCCGCCGGCCCGATCGTGGTCGCGGTCAGCTCGGCCGCGCGCACCTCCAGGTCGCCGGCCGGCTCCTGGCCGAGGCGGCGGCGTGTGAGGATGCCGACACGCGCGCCCATCCGGTCGAGCACGTCGAGAAGGCCCGTGCGGCGGTGGTTCAGGCCTACATCGTGGATCGTGATCCACGACTCGGGCACGATCGTCGCCGCGACGACGAACGGCGCAGCCGACGAGAAGTCGCCGGGGACCTCGACGGTCCGCAGGGCGAGGCGTTGGGGCGGGTCGACGCTCACCGACGTCGGCCGTGTCGTGACGCGCACGCCCGCTTCGCGGAGCATCAGCTCGGTGTGGTCGCGGGTCGGTGTCGGCTCGACCACGGTCGTCCTGCCGTGCGCGCCGAGCCCGGCGAGGAGAACGGCGGACTTGACCTGCGCGCTCGCAACCGGCAGCTCGTAGTCGATCGCAGTGAGCGTCGTCCCGCGAATCGTCAGCGGCAGGCGGCCGTCGGTCGTCTCGATCTGCGCGCCCATGCGGCGGAGCGGCTCGGCGATCCGCTCCATCGGCCGCGACGAGAGCGACTCGTCGCCGGTGAGCGTGAACTCGCCGTCCTGGAAGGCGAGCAGGCCGGCGACGAGGCGGGCGAGCGTGCCGGCGTTGCCGCAGTCGAGCCCGCCGCCCTGCAGGCCGCGCAGGCCGACGCCGCGGACGGTGATCGTCTCGCCGTCATCGACGGTCGCGCCGAGCGTGCGCACCGCCTCGAGGGTCGAGAGGGTGTCGGCGGAGCGTCCGAAGCCGCGGATGTCGGTCTCGCCGTCCGAGACGGCGCCGAGGAGGAGCGAGCGGTGGCTGACGGACTTGTCCCCGGGAACGGCGAAGTGGCCCTCGAGCGCGGCGGCCGGGTCGATCCTCACGGCTCGATCACCGCGGAGACGACGACGCTGTAGCCCTGGCTCTCGAGCAGCGCCGCGGCGCGGTTCGCCTCGTCCTCGCCGCCGACGAGCAGGGTCAGCGTGCCGCCGCGCTCGGGCGAGACATGGTGGAGCTCGAAGTCCTCGATGTTGATCCGCTCGGCGCCGAGCGCCTGCGTGATGCCGGCGAGCACGCCCGGGCGGTCGGGCACGTGCACGCGCAGGCGCTGCAGCTCCCCGGGGTCGGGGTACTCGCGGTCGAGCATCCGACGGCGGTTCTGCGACGCCTCGCCGACCCAGCGGGCGAGGAAGCCGGCGTCGCCCCGCTCGAGCGCGGCCTCGACCTGCTCGATGCGGCGGCGATGCTCCTGCAGCGCCGTGCGGATGGCGTCGGCGTTGTCGAGATAGATGTCGACCCAGATGCGCGGGTTCGCGCCGGCGATGCGTGTCATGTCGCGCAGCGAGCCGCCGGCGTGGGCGAGCGGCTCGTGGCCCTCCACGCGCGCCGCCCCCGTCTGGTTCGCGACGATGTTGGCGAGCACGTGCGGCACGTGGCTCGTCATCGCGACGAGCCGGTCATGCGCGTCGGCGTCGATCGCGACGGGCGTCGCGCCGAGAGCGGCCGCGAACGTGTGGACGAGGCGGTGCCGCGCGGGGTCCGTGTGCGCGTCGGGCGTCAGGAACCACGTCGCGCCGGCGAAGAGCGAGGCGCTCGCGTGCTCGGGGCCGCGCGTCTCGGAGCCGCAGATCGGGTGGCCGCCGACGAAGCGCGGCGAGCCGTCGGCGGCGCGGAGAACGGACGCCTTCGTCGAGCCGAGGTCGGTGACGGTCGCATCCGTCGTTGCGGCGAGGACGGCGGCGACGGCGGTCGGGAGTTGCGCGATCGGCGCGGCGACGACGACGAACTCGGCTTCGCGAACCGCGTCCTCGAGGGATTCCCGTGGGTCGACCGCGTCTCGGGCAGCGGCGCGCTCGAGGACGTCCGGGTCGACGTCCCAGCCGGCGACGTCATCGCCGTGCGCGCGCGCGGCGAGCGCGACGGAGGTTCCCATCAGTCCGGTTCCGATCACGGAGATACGCACGGCTGCTCATGGTGTCAGACACCTCGAAGGTGTCTGACACCCTGTGGGGGTGCAGACCCCGCCTGCCGTCGTCCGCGCATTGCACGCCGACGAGCGCGGGTTCGCCGCGACGAGCGACCCGCGGTACGCGCGGCACCGGCAGGCGCTCCTGCGCGCGGTCGGCCGCCGGCCGGCGCTCGCGGCAGCGGTCGTCCGGCTCGCGCCGGGGGAGCGCGACGACGTGCTCGCGCGGCGCGACCTGGAGCAGCTCGCGTCAGGGAGCCTGCCGCTCCGCGCGCGCATCCGGGTCGGCCGGGCACCGGCGGCGCCTCGGCTCCTGCGGTGGTACCGGGAGGGGGAGCGGCGCTTCGGCGTCCGCTGGCAGCTGCTCGCGGCGGTGAACTTCGTCGAGAGCGCGTTCTGCAAGGTGCGGAACACGTCGACGGCGGGCGCGCAGGGGCCGATGCAGTTCCTGCCGGCGACGTGGCGCGCGTACGGCCTCGGCGGCGACGTGCACGACCCGCACGACGCGATCCTCGGCGCCGCGAACTACCTCGCCGCAAACGGCGGCGCCCGCGACGCGCGCGGTGCGCTCTACCACTACAACCACTCGTCGCGCTACGTCGACGCGGTCCTCCGCTACGCCCGCCGCATCACTCACGTCCGCTACGCGTTCGCCGAGTACTACGCGTGGGCGGTGTACGTCAGAACCCCCACGGGCGTGCGGCGCTACACGCCCTGAGGGGCCATGGCCCTGCGGGCCATGGCCCCTCGCCAAACGACGTGACGGAAGTGCAACAAACCGTCCACAGCCGTCCCGTCGGGGCGTGTCGTCAGCGGCGCATCAGCTCGGCCAGGCGAAATGCCAGGTCGAGCGACTGGCGGGCGTTCAGGCGCGGGTCGAGGAGCGTCTCGTAGCGCTGGGAGAGCTGCTCCTCGACGACGTCGTCGGCGCCGCCGAGGCACTCCGTCACGTCCTCGCCGGTGAACTCGAGGTGCACGCCGCCCGGCCACACGTTCTCCTGCCAGCACGCGGCGAAGAAGCCCTCGAGCTCGCGCATGATCGCGTCGAACCGCCGCGTCTTCACGCCGCCCGCGGTGCGGATCGTGTTCGCGTGCATCGGGTCCGACGCCCACAGCACCGGATGACCCTCGTCGCGCACCGCCCGCAAGACCGGCGGCAGCAGGTCGCGCACCGCGTCCGCGCCCATCCGCACGTAGAACGTGAGCCGCCCCGGCACGCGCAGCGGGTTGAGCCGCTCGCACAGCTCGATCGCCTCCTCCGGCGTCGCCGCCGGACCCAGCTTCACGCCGAGCGGGTTGTGCACGCCCGCGAAGAACTCGACGTGCGCGTCCTCCACCCCACGCGTCCGCTCGCCGATCCAGAGCAGGTGCGCCGAGCAGTCGTACCAGTCGCCCGTGAGCGAGTCCTGCCGCGTCAGCCCCTCCTCGTACTCGAGCAGCAGCCCCTCGTGTGACGTGAAGACGTCGACCTCGTGCAGCCGCCGCTCCGCCGTCAGGTCGATGCCGCACGCGGCCATGAACGCGAGCGCGCGCTCGATGTCGATCGCGAGCCGCTCGTACCGCCGCCCCTCGGGCGACGAGGCGACGAAGTCCTTGTTCCAGAGATGCACCTGCGTCAGGTCGGCGTAGCCGCCCTTCGTGAACGCACGGAGAAGGTTGAGCGTCGACGCCGACTGGTTGTACCCCTCGAGCATCCGCGCCGGATCCGGCACGCGCGCCGCCGCCGAGCGCTCGTCGCCGTTCACCATGTGGCCGCGGAACGACGGGATCTCCTCGCCCTCGACGAGCTCGAACGCGTCCGACCGCGGCTTCGTGAACTGACCCGCGATCCGCCCCACCTTGACGACCGGCAGCGTTGCGCCGTACGTGAGCACGGCCGACATCTGCAGCATGATCTTCAGCTTCTCGCGGATGCGGAACGTCGAGATCTCGTTGAACGACTCGACGCAGTCGCCGGCCTGGAGCAGGAACGCGCGCCGGTCGATCGCCTTCGCGAGCTGCTCGCGGAGCGCGCGCGCCTCGCCCGCGAAGACGAGCGGCGGCGATGCCCTCAGCCGCGCGACCACCGCGGCCGCGGCAGCCGCGTCCGGCCACTCGGGCTGCTGCAGCGCCCGTCGCTCGCGCCACGAATCCGGCCTCCAGGTTGCGGGTGTGACCGCCACTTCCACTATCGTGCCAGTGTGACTTCCGTCTCCGCCTTCCGTTGGTCGTGGCGCCGCGGGCGAGGCGGAGCCCTGCGCTAGGCCGCCTCGTCCGCTCGCACCCACCCTGCGCGACGACCCCACGACCGAACGAGGTGACGAACATGCGTGTCTTCTCCGGCATCCAGGCGACGGGCGCCAAGACGATCGGCAACTACATCGGCGCCATGCGCCAGTACGTGGCGACGCAGGACGAGAACGAGGGCGACGCCTTCTTCTGCATCGTCGACCTGCACTCGATCACCGTCGAGTACGACCCGCAGGACCTGCACGACCGCACGCTCGACCTGGCCGCTCTCCTCTACGCGGTCGGGCTCGACCCCGACCGCTGCACGCTCTTCTGCCAGAGCCACGTGGCCGCGCACGCCGAGGCGGCCTGGCTGCTCTCGGCCGTGACCGGGTTCGGGCAACTCGGCCGGATGACGCAGTTCAAGGAGAAGGGCGAAGGTCGTGAGTTCGTGTCGGCCGGCCTCTTCACGTACCCGGTGCTGATGGCGGGCGACATCCTGCTCTACCAGACCGACATCGTCCCGATCGGCGACGATCAGCGGCAGCACCTCGAGCTGTCGCGGGACGTGGCCGAGCGCTTCAACTCGCGCTTCGGCGAGACCTTCAAGGTGCCGCGCGCCGTCTACCCGACGGTCGGTGCACGGATCATGGACCTGCAGGAGCCGACGAAGAAGATGTCGACGACGGCCTCGAGCGAGCAGGGGCGCGTGCTCGTGCTCGACCCGCCCGACACGATCCGCAAGAAGTTCAGGACCGCGGTCACCGACTCGGACCGCGAGATCCGGTACCTGCCGGACGAGAAGCCGGGCGTCTCGAACCTGCTCGAGATCCTCTCCGTCGCCACCGGCTCACCGATCCCTCAGCTCGAAGCGGGCTACGACGGCAAGGGTTACGGCGACCTGAAGACGGACGTCGGCGAGGCCGTCGTCGAGCTCTTCCGACCGGTGCACGAGCGCTACGAGGAGCTGCGCGCCGACGAGCCCGAGCTGCGACGGCTGCTCGGAATCGGGGCCGAGAAGGCGCGCGAGGCCTCGGCTCCCACGCTGCAGCAGATGTACGACCGGATGGGGTTCGTCCGCAGGTAGTAGGGTCCGTGCCGCGACAGACACTCGGGCGGGCTCTCCTTCGCTTGCGGCCGGAGGAGAGGGTCGCCGCACAACCGATAAGGGGGGATTGCCTGATGAGGCGTGCCACAACGGCAGCACTCGGGTTCCTGCTCGTCGCCGCGTGCGCGGCGGCGGCACTGATCACCGGCGTCGTCGGCCACGACGTCGCCGCTGCGAGCGCCGCCGGTCCATGCCAGCTCGGCAACAAGGACGGACAGATCAAGCACGTCATCTACCTGCAGTTCGACAACACGCATTACCGGCGCGACAACCCGAAGGTCCCGTCCGATCTGGAGCAGATGCCGGCGCTCCTGCACTTCCTGACGGGCAACGGCACGCTCGTCGCGAACGACCACACGATCCTCATCTCGCACACCGGCGGAGGAATCGTCGCGTCGCTCACCGGGCTCTATCCGGACCGGAACGGGCAGACCGTCTCGAACTCATACGAGTACTTCCAGCCGACCGGCGTCCCGAAGAACACGAGCACGTTCAAGTACTGGACGGACACGGTGGACGGCACGAACGAGACCCTGCCCAACATGGTCGGCGACGGAGGCCAGACGGCCCCGGCGCCGTGGCTCACGTACACGCACGCAGGCTGCAACGTGGGCGGAGTCTCGGCGGCGAACATCGAGCTCGAGAACAACAGCACCGCCGCCTCGGGCGACATGACCCGCGTGTTCGGCGAGGGCTCCCCGGAGTGGAACGAGGCGAAGAGCGACTCGACGAAGGCGCTCGCCGATTTCGTCGGCATCGCGGTGCACTGCGCGAAGGGCAACGCCCTGTGCAACACGGGCAACGCGAAGCCGGACGACGCGACGACGGTACCCGGCTCCGACGACGGCTACAAGGCGCTCTTCGGCGCGAAGTACGTCAACCCGGCGATCACCGGCGGCAAGCCGTGCGTGAAGGCGACCGACGGCACCGACATCACCGACGGCAAGGGCAACTGCGGCTTCCCCGGCTTCGACGGGGCGCTCGCGAAGAACACGCTCGGCATGATCGCGCAGATGCAGGAGCACGGCGTGCCGGTGACGTTCGCGTACATCTCCGACGCGCACGACAACCACGTGCTCGGCCGCGCGTCGGGGCCCGGCGAGGCCGACTACAAGCAGCAGCTCGCCGACTACAACACGGCGTTCGACACGTTCTTCAAGCGACTCGCGAAGGACGGGATCGACAAGTCGAACACGCTGTTCCTCGTGACGGTGGACGAGGGCGACCACTTCGCAGGAGCGCAGGTGACGCCCGACTCGCAGGGCAACGCGACCTACTCGCACACGTTCTGCCCGCAGACGTCGCTGACGGCGGTCTCGCCGTGTGCGGCCGGCCAGATCGGCGAGGTCAACGTGAAGATCGGCGACGTGCTGCCGTCCGGTCAGCCCGCGTTCGACATTCACTTCGACGACGCTCCGACGTTCTACGTCAACGGCCAGCCGGAGCGAACGAATCCCGCCCTGCGGAAGCTCGAACAGGACGTCGGCAAGGCGACCGCGCCCGATCCGTACAAGAACGCGGTCGTGCCGATCGCCCAGCGGCTCGCCGACACGGTCGAGGAAGAGACGCTCCACATGGTGAACAACGACCCGAAGCGGACGCCGAGCTTCACCATGTTCGGCGACCCCGACTTCTTCTTCCAGACGACGAACCTCGCGAGCGGCTGCCAGGGGGCGTCGGTGTGCGTCAACCCCGGCTTCGCCTGGAACCACGGCGACGTGCAGGAGGAGATCGGCAACACCTGGTTCGGGATCGTCGGGCCCGGCGTCGAGCAGCACGGGCTCGACGACAAGACGTGGACGGACCACGTCGACCTGCGGCCGACGATCAACGCTCTCGTCGGCCTGCACGACGGCTACCTCGACGACGGCCGCGTCGTCACCGAAGTGCTCGACGGCAAGGTCGTGCCGAACGAGCTACGCGAAGGACACGTGTCCGAGCAGCTCGGCGCGGCGTACAAGCAGATCAACGCGCCGTTCGGGCAGTTCGCGTCCGACACGCTCGTCGCCTCGACGGCGGCGCTGAAGAGCGCGGACGCGCTCAAGTACGACGGGATCGAGGCTGCGATCGCGAACCTGACCCTCGAGCGCGACGCGCTCGCCGGAGCGATCCGCCAGGCGCTGAACGACGCCGCGAACGGCTCGAGCCGCATCGACCAGAACGCCGCGAAGGCGTGGCTCAACCAGGCCCGTAGCCTGCTCGACCGCGCCCACGCGCTCGCCCAGGCGAATCCCGTGTCATAGACCGAAGCCGCTCCACCTCGGCGGTCTCGAGCTCGCGCCACGCGCCAGGCTCGAGACCGCCGAGCGCGAGCGGCCCGTAGCCGCTCCGGTGCAGATGCTCGACGCGGTTGCCGACCGCCTCGAGCATGCGCCGCACCTGCCGGTTCCGTCCCTCGTGGATGACCACCTCGATGCGGTTGCCGGCGAGCCGGCGCACCCGGGCGGGCCGCGTCGGCCCGTCGTCGAGCTCCACGCCGTCGCGCAGCCTCCGCAGATCGGCCTCCGAGGGTCGCGTCCGGCATTCGACCTCGTACACCTTGTCGATCTCGTAGCGGGGATGCGCGAGCCGGTGCGCGAGATCGCCGTCGTTCGTCAGGAGGAGCACGCCGGTCGTGTCGGCATCGAGCCGCCCGACGGGGACGACCCGCGCGTCGTGCTGCACGAGGTCGACGACGGTCGGCCTCCCCTGCGGGTCGCGCGCCGTGGTGACCACGCCGGCGGGCTTGTGCAAGAGCACGTGTGCGAGCTGCTGCTTCGCGAGCAGGCGACCGTCGAGTCGGACGTCGTCGCTCGCGCCCACGAACGTGTTCAGCTGACCCGGCTCACCGTTGACGGTGACGCGGCCGGCCTTGATCAGCTCATCCGCCCCGCGGCGCGAGGCGACGCCCGCGCGTGCGAGCCATGCGTTGAGGCGCATGGCTCGCAGCGTAGGGCGCAAGTCCCGTCTACGGCTCGATGTTGTGGTTGTGGCGGAAGACGTTGTCCGGGTCGGCGCGCCGCTTCAACGCCACGAGGCGGTCGTAGTTCGGCCCGTACGCGCCGCGGACGGCGTCGGCGCCCTGGTCGTCGCCGAGGTAGTTGAGCCAGCGCCGCTCCGTCAGGTGCTCGGCGAGCGCCGCCTGCGTCTCCTTCGTCCACGTGACGTTCGCCTCGGTGTCGGCCGGTTCGAGCCACACGCTCGGCAGCACGAGATTCCACCCCTCCTCCCGGTGCGGCACTGCCGCGGCGGCCGCCGGGATCCGGCAGACGGCACCGTGGAAGTGCTCGAAGAGGATCGCGTTCATCGGCGACGGCGTCGACGCGAAGCGCTCGACCGCCGCGTCGATCAGCCCGTCCGAGAGCCCTGTCGTGAAGTTCGACAGCCAGTAGTTGAGCGACCGGCGCGGATACCCCGCGTCGAGCAGCGTATTCATCACCGGGTACGGCATGCGGTGCACCTCGACGACGAGCGGGTCGCCCCACCCCCTGAACGGCGCGAGGTCGCGCTCCGCCTGCTCCTCGGTGCCGGTATGGAAGACCGCCATGGCGGCGATCTTCAGGCCCGAGCCGTCCGGTGCGTGGCCGATGACGGCGAAGACCGACAGGTCGTCGGATGCATCCGCGATCGCGTCGCGATAGAAGCGGAGCATCGCCGGCGCGGCCTCGAACGGATGCGCGATCAGCCCACCCGTGACGAGCGGCAGCGGATGCGCGCGGTACTCGAACGATGCCGCGACGCCGAAGTTGCCGCCGCCGCCGCGCAGCCCCCAGAAGAGCTCCGCGTCCGACTGCTCGGTGACGTTCAGGATCGAGCCGTCGGCGGTGACGAGCTCCACCGAGAGCACGTTGTCGGCCGCGAGCGCATGCTTCGCCATCAGCCAGCCGAGGCCGCCGCCGAGCGTGAGCCCCGCGATGCCCGTCGTCGAGATCGCACCGCCGGTCGTCGCCAGGCCGTGAGCTGCGCACTCCCGGTTCAGCTCCCGCCACAGCACGCCGCCCTGCGCGCGCACGGTGCGCGTCTCCGGGTCGACGTGGATGCCCTTCATCTCCGCCAGGTCGACCATCACGGCGCCGTCCATGACGGCGCGGCCGGCCACGTTGTGGCCGCCGCCGCGTACGCAGACGTCGAGTCCCGACGCGCGCGCGAAGGCGATCGCGTCCCTGATGTCGCTCGTCGTCCGGCAGCGCGCGATCAGCGCCGGCCGCCGGTCGATGAGCCCGTTGTGCACCTGCCGCGCCTCGTCGTACCCGGCTGCGCCCGGCTCGAGGATCGAGCCGCCGAAGGTCGCCCGGAGCTCCTGCAGACGCTCGGCGTCGAAGGTCGCCGTCGCCGTCATCCCCCACCTCCCTGATCGCGGTCAGCCGAACCTAGTGCAGGACCGCACGTATGACAAGGTCGTCAGGGAACGAGCAGCAGCTTCCCGACCGTGCGGCGCGCCTCGAGGTCCTCGTGCGCTCGCCGCGCCTCGGCCAGCGGGTACCGAAAGCCGATCCGCACGTGCAGCTCGCCGCGCGCGACCAGGTCGAAGACCGCGGCGGCGCGGGTGCGGTGGAGCCCCGGCGTGCGCGTGTACGTCGCGAGCGTCGGCCGCTGCAGGTAGAGCGATCCCTTGGCCGCGAGCACGCGGGCATCGAGCGGGTCGGGCTCGCCGCTCGCGCCGCCGTAGAGGATCATCCGCCCGGTCGGGCGCAGCGCGTCGAGCCCGGCCGCGAACGTCGTGCGGCCGACGCCGTCGTAGACGGCCGCCACGTCGAGCTCCCGCGCCTGCTCGGCGAACTCCTCGTAGGAAAGCACCTCGTCTGCGCCCGCCTCTCGCGCGAGCGAGCGCTTCTCGTCGCTCGAGGCGGTCGCGATCACGTGTGCTCCGCAACCCTTCGCGACCTGCACGAGCAGGTTCCCCACGCCGCCGGCCGCGGCGTGCACCACCACGCGGTCGCCGGCCTCGATCGGGTACGAGTCGTGCGCGAGGTAGTGCGCCGTCATCCCCTGCAGGAGCACGGCGACGGCGACGTCGGTCTCAACGCCGTCCGGGATCGGCACCGTCTCGTCGAGGCGAACGGCCACCCGCTCGGCGTAGCTGCGCGGCACGCGCGTCCACGCAACCCGCTCGCCGTCCGCCGTCGTGCCGCCCGCCTCGGCGCCGAGGATCCCCGGCGCGTCGGTGCCGTAGCCGTCCCGCTCGCGCTCGTACACGTCCCGGTAGTTGACGCCGATCGCCTCGACGTCGACGAGAACCTCGCCGTCGCCCGGCACGGGGTCGGGCACGTCGCGCAGCTCGAGCACCTCCGGCCCGCCCTGCCGCTCGAACCAGACCGCCTTCATCGTCAGTACAGCGCGGCCGCGAGCCGGCGGCGGTACCGCGCGACGAGCGGATTCTCGTGGCCGAGCTCACCGAAGAGGGACACCATCGTCTCGCGCGTCGCGTCGCGGTTCTCCGGGAGACGCCCGAGCAGGAGCTCGAACGCCGCCTCGTAGTCGCCGGTGACAAGGGCGGCGCGCAGCTCCGGGTCGTCGATCGTCTCGGCGACCGGCGGCTTCGTCAGCTCCTCGAGGAACGCTTCCACGCCCGCCTTCGGCTGCGCGCCGACGAACTCCGCGACGACGTGACCGTTCCGGAACGCCTTCACGGCCGGGATGCCGCGGATGCCGTACTCGTTCGCGAGCTGCTGGCTCGCGTCGACGTCGACCTTCGCGAGCGCGACGCCCTTTTCGGCGGTTGCCTCCTCGATCACCGGGCCGAGCAGCTTGCACGGGCCGCACCACTCCGCCCAGAAGTCGACGACGACCGGCTCGCGCTGCGAGCGCTCGATCACCTCCGCCTGCCAGTTCGATTCCGTAACCTCCACGCGCGTCACGGTAGCGCGCGGGCTCTACCCGGCGATCGTCTCGTGAACCGGGAACTCCTTGATGTCGGGAGGGCCTTGGAGCGAGATCCCGGCCGCTTCGACGCCCTCGGCGATGCGGCCCGCGAATGCGTCGAAGTCCGCGCGCGACTCCCAGAAGTCGATGATGCCCCAGCCGCCGTCGATCGGGCCGGACGCATGGTAGAGGAGGCCCTTGGGGGCGCTCCGGTCGCGGTTGATGTGGTCGTGAGCGGCGTCGAACTGCTCCTGCGTGACGCCTGCGAGCTTGATGCGGATGCCGACAGCCATGCCGGGCTCCCTTCTGCGGGGGACGTCTCCTGCCTCGGCTCACGCCGTGCGGCGACTATCTCACAGCGCGCCCGGCGCGACCAAACCGGACTCGTATGCGTAGATCACCGCCTGCACACGGTCGCGGACGCCGAGCTTCTGCAGGATGCGCGCGACGTGCGTCTTCGCCGTCGCCTCGCTGATCACGAGCCGCGCGCAGATCTCCGGGTTCGAGAGGCCGCGCGTCAGCAGGTCGAGCACCTCGCGCTCGCGCGGCGTCAGCTCCGCCACGGCCGTCGGCAGGACGGCGGCCGCGACCGGCGGCCGCCGCGCGAACTCCTCGACGACCGCGCGCGTCACCGCTGGCGCGAGCAGTGCCTCGCCACGAGCGACGATCCGCACCGCCGCCGCGATCTCCTCCGGCGGCGCGTCCTTCAGCATGAAGCCGCTCGCGCCGACGCGGAGCGCATCGAAGACGTACGCGTCGAGGCCGAAGGTCGTGAGGATCAGGACGCGGGTCTCCGGCTGAGCCGCGACGATCCGCCGGGTCGCCTCGATGCCGTCGAGCACCGGCATCCGGATATCCATCAGCGCGACGTCGGGCCGGAGGCGCCGCGCCTCGGCCACCGCCTCGTCACCGTCTCCCGCCTCGCCGACGACCTCGAGCTCGGGCTCGACGTCGAGGATCTTGCGCAACCCGACGCGAACGAGCGCCTGGTCGTCGACAACGAGAATCGACGTCATCGGACCGGCAGCAGCACGCGCACGGCAAAGCCGCCGAGCGGGTCGCGGCCGGCGTCGAAGCGGCCGCCGTAGAGGGCCACACGCTCGCGCATGCCGGCGAGGCCGTGGCCGCCGCCCGGCACCTCGGCGACCGTCCCCGGCCCGTCGTCGACGATCTCGAGCTCGAGCGATTCGGCGCCGTACCGGACGACGACGGCGGCGCTCGCGTGGCCCGCATGCTTGAGGGCGTTCGTGAGCGCCTCCTGGACGATGCGGTACGCGGACAACTCGATCCCGACCGGCAGCTCGCGGGGGTCGCCCTCGACTCGCAACTCGACGGGCAGTCCCGCCTCGCGCACCTGCTCGGCGAGCGTCGCCAGGTCGCGGAGCCCCGGCTGAGGCGCGAGCGGGTCGGGTGCGTCGGAGCGGAGCATCCCGACGAGGCGGCGCATCTCGGTGAGCGCGCCGCGACCGATCTGCTCGATCGTCTGAAGCGTCTCTCGCGTCGACGTCGCGCCCGGGTCGACGAGGCGCCGCTCGGCGCCCGCCTGCACCACCATCATCGACACGTTGTGCGCGATCGCGTCGTGCAGCTCGCGGGCTATGCGTGCGCGCTCCTCGACGACCGCCTCGCGCGCGGTCAGCTCTCGCTCGCGGTCGGCGAACGCGAGGCGACGGTCGCGGTCGCCGATCGCGCGGCGCGCGAGCAGCATCGCAATCGCCGCGACCAGCGTGAACGTGCCCACGTTGCTCGAGACGTGACCGTGGACGAGCCCGGGCAGGAGGTCGCTGACGACGAAGAACGCGAGCCCGATCCAGAACCAGCGCCACGCTGTCCAGACGGCGAGCGCGTAGAGCGCGCAGAACCAGCCGACGGCGGTGGCCGGCGGCCCGGCCGTATTGAGAGGGAGCGACAGCAGCTGTGCGAGAACGAGCAGCGCCTGCACCCCGATCCCGACGGCCGCCGGGTAGCGGCGGCGGACGGCGATCGAGCCCGTCACGGCAGCGACGAGGACGGCGGTGCCCGCGCGGGGCGCGAAGGACGCGTCGCCGGGAAGCCACACCTGAGCCTGGCCGCCGACGACCAGGACCACGGCGACGATCTCATCGACGCGCGTCGGTGTGAGCCGGCCCCGCACGGCCCTCACGCTAGTGCGCCCGCGCGCCGGCGTCATCAGCCGATCGGCCGATCCAAAGATCGGCCGACCTCCCGACGACACGAGCGCGGCCCGTCCCTAGCGTCGATAGCTGCCACCACGACCCGAAGGGAGCACCATGAACGCACGCAGTCTCGGACGCCTGGCGCCGCTCGCAGGCGTCGCCTACGCCGCCGCAACGATCGCCGGCGACCTCGTGATCGGCCAGTTCCCCGACACGGACGCGTCGACCACCAAGCTGCACGCGTACTACGCCGCGCACCACGCGCACGTCGCCGCCGGCGGAATGGCCTTCGCCTGGTCGACGCTCCTGCTCGCCGTCTTCGGCTGCGCGCTCTGGAACCGTGCGCGTGCCGCCGGCGCACACGCGGCGGTCGCCGCGGCCGTCCTCGTCGCGACCGCCGTCGCCGTCGTCGAGACGGCGCAGGAGGCGAGCGGGTTCCTCGTCCTCGGGGACGTCTCGACGAAGACCAGCGTCACGCCCTCGGCGCTGCAGGCACTGCACATCGTCGGCTCGGCAGGCGCGCTCGGCACCGGGGTGGCGCTCCTGCTCCTGGCGGTGGGAGTCTCCGGGATCGTGCCGCGCTCCCTCGCATGGCCCGCGATCGTGCTCGGCCTGCTACAGCTGACGCCCGTCGGCTTCTTCGCCTCCCTCGCGTTCCTGCTCTGGGCGGCCGTTGCCGGGGTCGTGCTGACGCTGCGGCCGCGCGCGGGCGCGCCCGTACCCGCGCTTGCCTAGGCCGGGCGCTTCTCCGCGACGGCCTCGAGCCGGCCGCGGATCTCGGCGACGTCAGAGCCGAGATCGTCGACCCGCGGCAGCGCGGCGAGCGACTCGAGCCCGAAGATGCGTTCGAAGAGCGGCGTCGTCCGGTAACGGACGGCGCCGAACTCGTTGTCGCGGCCGCCTTCGGCGATGAGACCGCGCTCGACGAGGCCGGCGACGACGCCGTCGACGTTGACACCACGGATGCGCGCAATCTCGGGCCGCGACACGGGGCCGAGGTACGCGATGATCGCGAGCGTTTCGAGCGCCGCCTGCGAGAGCCCCTTCTCCGCGGGCTTCTCGAACAGGCGTGCGCACGCAGCGGAGGCTGCGGCGGAAGCGCGGAACGCGTAGCCGCCGGCGACGTGCTCGAGCACGATCCCGCTCTTCCCCTCCGAGAAGCGCTGTCCGAGGATCTCGAGCGCCTCCTCGACCTGCGAGGGGTCGGCCTCGGCGGCCGCTGCCAGCTCCTCGACGGGCAGGGGCTGCGAGGCGACGACGAGCAGCGCCTCGAGCGTCCGCGCCAGCTCGAGTGCGGGCGTCGCGTCGGTGGTGATCAGGCGGAGACCGTGTTCCAAGAGAGACTCCTTTCGGCGTCGGCGCGGGAAATCCTTATCGGCGCGAACGGCGCGGCCTGCGCGATCGCGATCTCGTTCTGCTTGCGCAGCTCGAGCAGGGCCAGGAAGGCGACGGCGACCTCGACGCGCGACAGCCCGTCCACCTCCTGGTCGAAGTCGAAGCGGCTGCGGCGCCGGAGCAGCGCGCGCCAGCGGTCGAGGAACTGCGAAACCGGCGGGAAGCGGAGCGCCATGTGCGCGACCGACGGCGCGGGCGGCTCGACCGCGAGCGCACGCAGCGCCGCAGCGAGCTTCTCGGGCGCCTGCGGCGCAAGCTTCCGCTCCGGCTGGGGCGCGAGCGGCGCCGGGCCGAGCCGGAAGTGCAGGTCGCGGCGCTCCTCGAGCCGGTCGCGCAGGAACCCGGCCGCCTCCTTCGCGCGGCGGTACTCGGCGAGACGGCGGGCGAGCTCCTCGGCGGCCTCCTCCGGCTCGAGCTCGGCGAGCTCCGCGTCCTCCTCCGGGAACATCTGGCGCGCCTTCAGCTCGAGCAAGGCGCTGATCAGGATCAGGAACTCGCCGCAGGCGTCCAGGTCGAGCTCACCGCGTTCGGCGAGACGCTCGACGAAGGCGACGACGATCTCGGCCAGGTCGACCTCCGAGAGCGGCAGCTCCTCGCGGAGGACGAGCGAGAGAAGGAGGTCGAACGGGCCCTCGAACGCGTCCAGGTCCAGCTCGAGCTCGCGCACGGCCACGGGCATGGCCGGAGGGTACTGCCGCTACCGGACGCGGCCCTTGGGGATCGCCATCGCGTGCGTCGGCTTCGGCGGCTCGCGGCGGCGCCGGGCGCCCTGGTCGTCGGAGCGTCGCCCCTGTCGCTGGTGCAGCACGAAGTAGGCGACCGCACACACAAAGACGACGATGCTCACCCACGCGTTCAGGCGCAGGCCCGCGAAGTGGTGCGCCGGGTCGATGCGCAGCAGCTCCTCGAAGAAGCGGCCGAAGCAGTACCAGGCGACGTAGGCAGCGAACAGGTTCGGCGGGTTCAGCCGGAAGCGGCGGCCGACCCAGATGAGCAGGGCGACGCCGACCACGTCCCAGATCAGCTCGTAGAGGAAGGTCGGGTGATAGGTCGTGTAGCCGAAGTACTTCGGGTCGGCGGGCAGGTGGGCCGCGTCGATCTTCAGCCCCCACGGCAGCGACGTCGGCTTGCCGTAGAGCTCCTGGTTCCACCAGTTGCCGATGCGGCCGATCCCCTGAGCGAGCAGGAGGCCCGGCGCGGTCGCGTCCATGAAGAGCGGGATATTCGCGCCGGCGCGGCGTACGACGACGACGCCGACGAGCGTGCCGAGCAGGATGCCGCCCCACACGCCGAGACCGCCCTTCCACACCTCGAAGATGCCCTGCCACTTCGGGTCGGGCACCTCGTTCCACGAGGTGATGTCGTGGTACGCGCGCGCTCCGACGACACCGAACGCGACGCCCCACACGGCGACGCGCGTGACGAGATCCCAGTCGCCGCCGAGCGCCGTCCACCGCTTCCCCGTCAGCCAGATGCAGGCGAGGATCGCCACGAGCAGCGTCAGCCCGTACATGTGGAGCTGCAGCGGCCCCACGTCGACGACCCCGGTGTGCGGCGAGGGGATGTAGCCGAGCACGGGCTAAGTGTGCCCGCGGCGGCGGTCGGGCAGCGCGTCTAGCGCAGGATCTCGGCCGCGAGCTCGGGCGAGCAGCCCCTGTCGAGCAGCTCGATCGCCCGGTGAAGGTCGACGTCGTTCCGCATCGCGAGCTCGGCGGCGACGTCCTCGGGGAAGCCCGCCCGCTCGAGCTCCTGCGCGCGCCAACGCTCGACGAGCTCCTGCTCGGTCGGCCTGATGGTGTCCGCAGTCGGCATCGGTTCCTCGCTCCTCGCTCTCGTCGTACTCCTATTCGGGACAACGAGCAAGCTGGTTCACCCCATACCAAGGGATGGTCCGATTTAACGGACTTCTAACCGCTGCGGGTGGGGCGAGCCGCTGCGGCCATCAGCGCGAGCGCCGCGACGGTGACCGCGGGCAGCTGCCAGTCCCAGTCTACTCCCGCGTGGAGCGCGAAGACTGCGAGGCCCGCGGCCGGCGCAGCGAGGCCGCGACGGATCGCGAGCACGAGCGGGAACGTGACGAACGCCACCAGCAGCAGGAGCCCGGGGACGCCGAGCTCGGAGACGGCCTGCAGGTAGAGGCTGTGCGCGTCGCGGGCGTACGGCCAGCCGTTGTGCACGATCCCGAACGTGCCGGCGCCGCTCCCGCCGAGCGGGTGGGCGAGCGCCGTCTCGCGTGCCCCGCTCCAGTAGGAGACGCGGTCGCCGGCGGCGGCCGGCGTCCAGAGGTACAGCGTGGTGAGGAGCGCCGTCGAGACCCCGAGCACGGCGCCCGCGACGGACGGGCGCCGTGCTGCGACGGCTGCTCCCACCACGCAACCGACGACGGCCGCGGCCTCGGCACCGCGGCTTTCCGTCAGGACGAGCGTCGGGACGAGCACCGCGAGCGGCAGCGCGAGCCGGACGTTGCGCCGCGCGAGCGCCGCGGCGACGCAGACGGCGATGCCGATGGCAGCGAGCGCACCGAGGCCGTTCGCGTAGCCGAGCGGCCCTGTGAGCAGGCGCCCCTCGAACGGGTCGACCGTCGTCCCGTGGACGAGACGGGTTGCGAGGGCCCAGACGCCGATTGCGCCGGCCCCTACCACGACGCCGGCGACCAGGCCCTCGCCCGCGAGCGCGAAGCTCGCGAGTGCGGCGACATACAGGAGCGTCCGCTGCGCGTCGAGGAACGACGCCGACGGCGAAGCCGACCACGCGGCCGACGCCACCGACAGGAGCCCGAACGCGACGAGCGGCGCGAAGAGGGGGATCGCCGTGGTCGTGCGGCGCACAGGGACCCACAGCGCGTGAACGCACGCGAGTGCGCCGAGGGCGACGGCGCCGACACGCCACGACGAAGGGAAGAAGCCACCCTCGGCCGACGCGAGCGCGATGATCGCGCCCGCCGAGAGCGCGGCGCCGCGCAGGGCCGGGGACGGCACGAAGGCCGTCCCCGTACGCTGTGCGGTGAACGCCGTCACGTCTCCCCCTACGAGCTCCGCGGCGGCGCGATGTTCACCTGGACGAGCCGCCTCGTCGAGGTACCTGCGAGCAGGTCCTGTCCCTCGACGCGGGCCCGCACGAACAGGACGAGATAGCCCTTGCGCGGGAAGAACTTCGAGGGCTGCAGCTTCACGTTCGCCCAACCGTTCGCGTCGGTGTGAACCTCGGACATCGGCGCGACGCGGCTGTACGGCAGTCCCTCCACGAACACGGCGGCGTTCTGCACCGAGTTCTGGTGGCTATCAGCGACGTGTACCTGCATCACGGTTGCGGTCGTCCGCGAGACGATCGGGTTCGCCGAGTAGCGCACGTTGTCCACGATCAGCCGGTTCGGCAGCGTGACGAGGTTCGCCGCCACCTGCTTCCCCGTCGGATACGCCGCCACGACGACGGCCGTCTGGCTCGACTGCTGCGTCGTCGTGCCGCTCGAGTTCTTCGCCGTCACGTATGCGCGGATCGTGTGACCGACGTCGGCCGTCGTGAGCGTGTACGCGTTCGAGCTCGCGCCGGAGATGGCAGCACAGTTGTTGCCGGCGCTGTCGCAGCGGCCCCATGTGTAGGTGTACGAGCTGATCGTCGAGCTGCTCTGCCAGTCGCCGTTCGACGTCGTCAGCTTCTGCCCGACCGAGGTCGTGCCGCTGATCGCCGGAGCCTTCACGGGCGCCGGATGGCCGTATTCGTACTGGGCTGCGCTCGACGAGCCGAAGGCGCCGCCGCTCGTCACGAGCAGCGTCGCCGTGGCCGCCGCCACCGCCCCGAGCAGCACGCTGAGTAGCCAGCGTGCCCTGGACGTATGCGTCATGCGATTCTCCTTCCGGGTCATCCAGCCACCGTAGGAACCGCGCATGAGTGGCGGCCAAGGCTTGTGTGAGCGTCTGCTCACAGATGCCCGTTACGGTCTTTGTGAGGTGAGTCGGCTCCGGCTCGGCATGCGCTGGTGGCTCGCAGGCGCGTTCGCCCTGATCGCGGCGTTGACCGCCGTCCTGACGGCGACGGTTTCGTCTCGGCAGGTCGACCGCGACGTGCAGGCGAACGCGCGCGAGATCGCGATCGGGCAAAGCGTGTCGGCGGGCTTCGAGATCGAGCGCGCGATTCGTGCCGGTCGCCTCGACGTGCAGACACGCGCGTCGGGCGTGCGTTACGGCCTGGCGCTCTTCGTCTTCTCGCCGGACGGCCGGATCATCGCGTCGACGCACGGCCGCGTCCGCTGGCAGGGCGTGCCGGAGCGGCAGCGGGCGCTCGGGACGGCGCGCGCCGGCCGCCGTTTCGTCGACACGTTCGGCACGGCGACGCTCGTCGCGCTCCCGTTGCGCCGCACGTCGACGGCAGCGGCGCTCGTCGCCTACGCGCCGCGGCCCGGCGCGTTCGGCACGTCGCTCTCGATCTTCCGCAGCGAGACGATCCGCGCCGCCGTCTGGTCGGCGCTCGCCGCAGCGGCGCTCGGCGCCGTGCTGGCGTGGCTCGCGGCGCGCCGGCTACGCGGGATCGCAGCGACGGCACGCAAGATCGAAGCCGGTGACTTCGAGACGGAGCTCCACTCGAGCTTCGGGGACGAGATCGGCGACCTCGCGACGACGGTCGACGGGATGCGCCGCCGCCTCGGCAACGCGTTCGCGCAACTCGAGGCCGAGCGCGACCGGCTCGAGCTCCTGCTCGACCGGCTGCACGAGGGAGTGATCGCCGCGGACTCCGAGCTTCGCGTGCAGTACGCGAACGCGAGCATCCGCGGCCGGCTGTCGCAGCTCGAGCCGGGCACGCCGCTACCCGACACGTTCGAGGACCTGCCGCTGCGGGCGCTCGCGAAGCAGCTCTTCGTGCGCGGCGCGCCCGTCGCGGAGGCGCGGTCGCACAGCGCGGACGGCGCGACCTACTCGCTCGTCGGCATCCCCGCTGCGGGCACCGAGCTTGCGGTGCTCGTGCTCGCCGACATCACGGCCGACGAGCGCCGCCGCCGGGCCGAGCGCGAGTTCGTCGCGAACGCGTCGCACGAGCTGCGCACGCCGGTGAGCGCGATCGCGACGGCGGTCGAGGCGCTCGAGCTGGGTGCCCGCGACGACCCGGAGGAGCGCGATCGCTTCATCCGCCTGATCGGCCGGCAGGCGCAGCGGCTGACGCGGCTGACGAAGTCGCTGCTCGTGCTGGCACGCGCGCAGACGCGCGAGGAGGGCATGCAGCTCGTGCCGGTCGAGCTGGGACCGTTCCTCGAGCGAGTCGCGGCGGCGGAGCCGTCGGAACGCGTGCGCGTCGAGGCGGACGGCGCGCCGGCGGCGCTCGCACAGCCGGACGTGCTCGAGCAGGTGGTCGCAAACCTCGTCGCGAACGCGGTGCGGCACGCGCCGGAGGGCGCGATCGTCGTGCGCGCGGACGGCGACGGCGACGAGGCGGTGATCGAGGTGGCGGACGACGGGCCGGGCATACCCGCCGAGGTTCGCGCGCGCGTGTTCGACCGCTTCTACGCGGGGGGCGGCGCGGCGCGCGACGGGTTCGGCCTCGGGCTCGCGATCGCGCGCGACTCGACGCTCGCGATGCGCGGCCGGCTCGAGCTCGAGTCGGAGGAAGGTTCGGGGACGACGGCCCGCGTGGTACTGAGGAGAGCATGAGCGTAGGCTCGACGGAGCTCATCAAAGAGCGGAGGCGCCGACCTGCGCGGCGCCGGAGCGGAAAATGAGCCCGAGGATCCTGCTGGCCGACGACGAGCCCGACCTGCTGGAGCCGGTCGCCTACGCGCTGCGCAGGCACGGCTTCGAGGTGACGACGGTGCCGGACGGCGAGGGGGCGCTGCGCGAGGCGCGAAGCGGCGGCTACGACCTGCTGATCTGCGACGTGCTGATGCCCGGCACGCTCGGCACCGACGTGACGCGCATCCTGCGGGCGGAGGGCGACTTGCCGATCATCCTGCTGACGGCCAAGGACGCCGAGGTCGACCGCGTGCTCGGGCTCGAGCTCGGCGCCGACGACTACGTGACGAAGCCGTTCTCGGCGGCCGAGCTCGTCTCGCGCGTGCGGGCGCTGCTGCGGCGCCGCGAGCTCGACCGTGCGAGCCGAGCCTCGCCGACGCTGAGGGTCGGCGGCCTCACCGTCGACTACGCGCGCCACGTCGTCGAGGTCGACGGCGGCGACATCGCGTTGACGCCGTCCGAGTTCACGGTGCTGTCGCTGCTTGCGGAGTCGCCCGGACAGGTGTTCTCGCGGGGGCAGATCATGGAGCGGCTCTGGGACAGCCCGCACACGGGCGACGGCCGCGCGGCCGACGTGCACATCTCGAACCTGCGCCGCAAGGTCGGCTCCGAGCGAATCGTCACGGTGCGCGAGTTCGGGTACAAGCTCGTCGACGTGTAAGGAAAGGCTCACGCGATCCTTCGGCGCTGCTTGGGTTCTGCGCCTAGCGTGGACCTGTGGTGGTGGACAGGGCGACCGCACGGGTACTCGCGCGCTGCAACGGCTTCCGGGTCTCGGCGGATGGTGAGGTGGTCGGCGCCGTCGCGACGCCGGTCTTCTCGGGCACGAAGCTGTTGCCCGAGTACCTGCTCGTGCGCGTCGCGGAGTCGATGCCGGGTGACTACCGGGCGATCCCGCCCGAGCTGATCGCGGAGGCAGATGCAGAGACGGAGACGGTGTTCCTGGGGATCGCCGCCGACGAGGTGGCGGTGCTGCCCGAGCCCGACTTCTTCGCGCGTTAATCGGGAAGGAGCGGCATCTCGATCCCGGCTGCGCGGCCGACGAGGACGCCGCGCGTGATCGCCTTGCTCCCGTAGCGGTCGCGGACGGCGTCGAGCGCCTCGTCGAGCTCGGCGGCGCCCCGGCCGTCGAGCGGGAGCACGAGTTGCAGCGGAACTGCATCGTGCACGTTCGCGATCGAGATGCCGATCAGCGTCAGCCCCTTGCGCTCGATCGTCGGGGTCGCCTCGAGGAGCAGCTCGCGGGCGGCGCGCAGAATCGTCTCGGTGCCGGCCGTCGCCTGCGCAAGCGTCCGCGAGCGGGTCGCGCGCGTGTAGTCGTCGAAACGAAGCCGCAGCACGACGGTGCGCCCCACGCGTTTCGCCTTGCGCATCCGCCGGGTGACGCGGTCGACGAGCGCCTGTAGGTCGGCGTCGGTCTGCTGCGGGTCGAACGGCCGGCGCCCGTGCGCGCGCTGCGCGCCGATCGAGCGGCGACGCTTGCCGCGCTCGACCGGGCGTGGATCGAGGTTGTGCGCGAGCGCGTGCAGATGGCGGCCGGTGGCACGTCCGAGAATCGCCACGAGCACGGGCTCCGAGAGGCGCGCGACCTGGCCGACGGTCGAGACGCCGAGCGCGCGCAGCTTCCTGCTCGTGACCGGACCGACGCCCCAGAGGCGCTCGACCTCCAGCGGGTGCAGGAACGCGAGCTCCTCGCCGGGCGGCACGAGCAGGAGCCCGTCCGGTTTCGCGACGCCGCTCGCGACCTTCGCCAGGAACTTCGTGCGCGCGATGCCCACGGTGATCGGGAGCCCCACTTCTCCCCTGACGCGGCGGCGCAGCGTGCCTGCGATCTCGAGCGGCGTGCCGACGCTTCGCTCCATGCCGCGCACGTCGATGAACGCCTCGTCGATCGACAGGCCCTCGACGACGGGCGAGATGTCGTCGAAGACGCGGAAGACGGCGCGGCTCGCATCGACGTAGGCCTCGAAGCGCGCGGGCACGACGACCGCCTGCGGGCAGAGACGCTGCGCCCGCCGCTGCCCCATCGCGGTGCGAACGCCGTATGCCTTCGCCTCGTAGCTCGCCGCGAGCACGACGCCGCCGCCGACGATCACCGGCTTCCCACGCAGGCGCGGGTCGTCTCGCTGCTCGACCGAGGCGAAGAACGAATCCAGGTCGGCGTGCAGGATCGACACGAACGCATGTTCGCACAGCCGAGCCCGAGAATCGCGCGATGTTCCTCGGCGACACCGCCTACGACGCCTTCATGGGGCGCTACTCGAAGCGGCTCGCCGCGCCGTTCGCCGACTTCGCCGGCGTGGAGCACGGCCTGCGCGTGGTCGACGTGGGCGCGGGAACCGGCGCGCTGACGACCGAGCTCGCGAGCCGGGGCGCGCACGTCTCGGCCGCCGAGCCGTCGGGCCCGTTCGCCGCGGCGCTGCGGCAGCGGCTGCCGGAGGTCGAGGTGGAGGAGGCGGCGGCGGAGCGGCTCCCGTGGCCCGACGAGACGTTCGACGTCGCGCTCGCGCAGCTCGTGATCGCGTTCATGGAGGACGCGCGCGCCGGCGCCGCGGAGATGCGGCGGGTCGCGCGCACGGGGGGGACGGTCGCGGTCTGCATGTGGGATCGCGACGGGATGGAGATGCTCGCCGCGATCCAGCGGGCGCAGCGCGTGCTCGCGAGCGGCGGCCCGATGCCGGAGGGGCGGACGATGTATCGCACGCCGGAGGAGATCGAGCCGCTCTTCGCCGACGGCTTCGAGGCCGTGACGACGGAGCCGCTCGCGGTCGAGGCGAGCTACACGGGCTTCGACGAGTTCTGGGAGGCGCTGCTCGGCGGCGTCGGCCCCGCGGGCGCGTGGGTCACGTCGCTCGACGGCGAGCGTCGCGAAGCCGCCCGTACGGAGCTCCACCGGCAACTCGGGGAGCCTGCCGGAGAGTTCCGGCTGTCCGCGCGCGCGTGGGCGACGCGCGCCCGGCGTGCGTAGCCGTTGACTTCGCTCGGTCGCGGACGAATGATTCGTCCGATGGGGAGGGCCGTTGGGGGAACGGCTGGGCCTCGGCTGCTGCGGGTGGCCGGAGCGGTCGTGCTCGGCCTCGTGCTGATCGGCGTGGTCGCGTTTTTCGTCGGCCACGTCGGGCTGACGAGCCGGCACACGGGAGTCGAGGAGGCCGAGGCGTCACCGCGGACGAACCTCGTCCGGCTCCGCTGGCGGCCCGACGAGTTGCTCCCGGCCCCGAGCCGGGGGCACATCTGCGTGACGTCGGCGCCGCACGGCACGATCTGCGCCGCGTTCGCCGCCGGCGAGCGGCCGGCGGACAGCCTGAGACGCGAGGTCGCACGTCGCGGCCTTCGGCTGCAGGCGAGTCTCGCGGGACGCTGAACGGCGCCGTCGTCTGAGCTACGCGACCGCAGACTCGCCGAGGATCATCTTCACCTCGGCGTAGAAGTCCGGCGCCGGCTTCACCTTGAACTGCGGGCCGAAGGCGTAGACCTTCTTCCCGTGGGAGGTGATCAGGTCGGCGTAGACCGGCGACTCGCCCGGGAAGTCGCGGATCAGCTGCGCGAGCTCGCGGATGGTGCCGGCGCGCGCCTTCGTCGCGTCGATCTTCAGCCGCACCTCGCGCATCTCCGGCACCGCCTCGAACGCGGCGATCTCGAGGGCGACGAGCTTCGTCTCGCCTTCCTTGCGGTCGATGCGGCCCTTGACGATCAGGATGCGGTCGGCGACGCACAGCTCGCGCGCCTTGTCGTACGTCGAGTTGAAGACGACCGTCTCGACCCCGCCCGTGACGTCCTCGAGCCGGAGGAACACCATCGCGTCGCCGCGCTTCGTCGTCATGTGCCGCAGACCGGCGACGATGCCGCCGACGGTGACGACCTCGCCGTCGCGGCGGCGATCGAGCTCGCCGATCGTCGCGTCCGACTTGCGCCGTAGCTGCTCGCGGATTCCCGACAGCGGATGCTCGGAGACGTAGAGGCCGAGCACTTCCTTCTCGAGACGCAGCAGCTCGTTCTTCTCGTACTCCTCGGTAGGCGTCGCAGGATGATGCTTCGCCTTCTCCTCCACTGTCGCTCCCCCACCCGCTCCGGCCAGGTCGAAGATCGAGCCCTGGCCCGCGAGCCGGTCGGCCTGCTGCTTCTGCCCCCACGCGACCGCCTGTTCGAGCACCTCGAGATTTCCCTTGCGAGAGCCCGGTACCGCCCCGCACTTCACGAGGGCCTCGAGCACACGCTTGTTCGAGACTGACGGGTCGACGCGCTCGGCGAAGTCCCAGATCGACTCGAACGGCCCGTCCGCCTCGCGCGCGGCGATCACCGAACGGCACGCACCCTCCCCCACGCCCTTCACGGCGTTGAGGCCGAAACGGATCTTGCCGTCGACCACGGCGAAGTCGGTCATCGACTCGTTCACGTCGGGCGGCAGGACGTCGATGCCGAGCTCCGCGCACGCGTTCACGTAGAACGGCACGCGGTCCTTCGTCGACATGACGGAGCTGATCAGCGCCGCCATGTACTCGCAGGGGTGGTTCTGGCGGAGCCATGCGGTCTGATAGGCGATCAGCGCGTAGCAGGCGGCGTGCGCCTTCGGGAACGAGTAGTCGGCCGCCTTCTCGACGTCCTCCCACAGCTGCTTCGC
>JAICYG010000060.1 GCA_025934335.1 Thermoleophilia bacterium
CGGGGGTCGCGCGATCGGCGAGTGCGCCGCGATCAGCAACTAGCGTGAGAACGGTGGTCCGTCTCGGCGGGCCACCGTTCCCCTTCAGCGCTCCCAGGGGGAGGGGCGGCCGTTCCCGGGAAGGCAGCAGTCGGGGGCGCATGTGTCGTGGCTCGGCCCGAAGCGGCCGACCGCCCGCTTCGGCGTCTCCGGTTCCAGGCGCTCGACGATCGCCTCGCGGATCGCGGCGACGAAGGCCGGGTGCGTGCCGGCCGTTCGGGCGCGCGCGAACGGCAGCCCCAGCTCGGCTGCCTTCTCTCGCGCCTCGAAATCGAGGTCGTAGAGCACCTCCAGGTGGTCGGAGACGAAGCCGATCGGCGCCACGACGACCCCCGACGCACCCCGCGCGGCAAGGCGGTCCAGGTGGTCACAGACGTCGGGCTCGAGCCACGGCACGTGCGGTGCCCCGCTGCGCGACTGGTAGACGACCTGCCGTTCGCCGGCACCGGCCGCCTCGGCGACGAGCCGTGCCGTCTCTCGCAGCTGCGCCTCGTAGGCGCAGTTCTTCGCCATCGCGACCGGGATCGAATGCGCGGTGAAGGCGACGTGCGCCGCCTCCGGCAGCGTCGCGAGCGCCTCGCGCAGGTGGTCGGCGTTCGCTTCGACGAAGCCCGGGTGGTTGTAGAGCATGCGTAGCCGGGACACGGCGGGCGCGCCCGGGCCGACCTCCTGCTGCGCGTCGAAGAGGTTCTCGCGGTACTGCCGGCAGCCCGAGTACGAGCTGTACGCGGAGGTGAGGAATGCGAGCGCGTTGCGGACGCCGTCGTCGCGCATCGCGCGCAGGGTGTCCGGGAGGAGCGGCTGCCAGTTCCGGTTCCCGAAATAGACGGGCAGGTCGACGCCGTGCGCGTGCAGCTCGCGCTCGAGCGCCGCGATCAGCTCGCGGTTCTGCGCGTTGATCGGGCTGACGCCGCCGAAGCGGTCGTAGTGGTGGGCGACCTCGAGCAGCCGCTCGCGCGGCACACCGCGGCCGCGCGTCACGTTCTCGAGGAACGGCAGCACGTCGTCGGGCCCCTCGGGGCCGCCGAACGAGACGACGACGATCGCGTCGAACGGCGCGTCGCTCGGGGTCGCCCGGTCGGCGGGCGGCTTGCGTTCGGAGATCGGAGTCGGCACTACTCGGTGTCGTCGAACCAGAAGAACCCCACGGTGCCAGGACCGGCGTGGGTGCCGACGACGGCGCCGAGCGTCGTCTGGATCTCGACCTGCGCGTGCGGCCGGACGGCGCGAACCATCTTCCAGAGCGCCTGCATCCGGTCGGGCGCCGCGGCGTGCGCGATCCCGACCTTCAGGTGCGGTGAGTCGGTCGTCGTCGACTCGAAGAGCGACGCGAACTCGGCGAACGCCTTCTGGTTCCCGCGCACCCGCTTCAGCGGAATCACCTCGCCGTCGCGGATGGTCAGGATCGGCTTCACGTTCAGCAGGTTGCCTGCGAAGGCCGCCGCCTTGCCGATGCGGCCTCCCCTGGCGAGGTACTCGAGCGTGTTGACGGTGAAGAGCAGCCGGTGCTCGCGCTGGTAGCGGGCGACGAACGCGTCGATCTCGTCGTCGGTCGTGCCGCGCTCGAGCCGGCGTTGCACGCCGAGCGCGAGGAGCGCGAGTGACGCCGAGACCGTCCGCGTGTCGATCACGCGCACCTTGGCGCCGCCGAGCGTCTCGGCGGCCGTCTGCGCGCTCGCAAACGTGCCGGAGAGCGTGGAGCTGATCTGGAGCGAGAGGACGTGCTCGAACCTCGGCGCCAGCTCCTCGTAGACGGCGAGGAAGTCGGCCGGCGTCGGCTGCGACGTCGTCGGCAGGTCCACCGCTGCCTGTAGGCGCTCGTAGAAGCGCGGCGGGTCGATCTCGACGTAGTCCTTGAAGCTCTCGTCGCCGAAGCGCACGTACAGTGGCACGACGCGGAAGTTCGGGAACCGCTCCGGTGCATCGGGGAAGTCCGCGGTCGAGTCGAGGACGACGGCCGTGTTGGCGGCGGTGAGCGTCACGCCTCGGCAGCCTTGCAGACGACGCGCACGAGCCGGTCGAACTCCTCGTCCTTCGTCACGCACATGACCGCGCCCGCCATGAAGACCTCGTCGACCTCCTCCGAGCTGACCGACGCGGTCAGGCAGACGACCTTGGTGTCGGGGGCCGCGGCGAGCACCGCGCGCGTGGCGTCGGCGCCGTTCAGTCCGGGCATGCGGTAGTCCATCAGCACCACGTCGGGCTGCAGGCGGCGGCACAGCTCGGGCGCGTCGTCGCCGGTGGAGGCGCTGCCGACGACCTCCACCTCCTCCCGCATCCCGAACAGCAGCTCGAGCGTCTCACGGAAGACGTCGTTGTCCTCGACGATCGCGACGCGAACCGGTGGCGTCATTCGGCCGCCAGGAGCAGCGGGTAGTGGGGCTGGCCGCCTTCGTGCACCTCGAGCTCGAGCTCCGGGTGCCTGGCGCGGATCTCGTCGAGGAGCGGCTCGAGCTCCGGAGCGTCCTCGCCGGTGAGCAGCGTGAGCAGGCCGCGCGGCTCGCCGAGGAGGCGCTCGAGCACGGCCCCGGCGACCTCGGCGAACGTGTCACCGCCGACGACAGGCTCGCCGTCGGCGAGGCCGAGCCACTTGCCGGACCGCACGGAGACGCCGTTCAGCTGCACGTCGCGGCTCGCGACCGTGACCGCGCCCGTGGCGACGGCACCGGCCGCCTCGTGCATCGCCTCGGCGTTCTCGGCCGCGCTCAGAGCCGGATCGAACGCGACCAGCGCGGCGAGGCCCGCCTGGAGCGAGCGCGTCGGCACGACACGCACGCCCTTCACCGCGTTCTCCGCGGCTTGCTCCGCGCTCATGATCACGTTGCCGTTGTTCGGCAGGACGACGACCTCGGGCGCCGCCGCGCGCTCGATCGCGGCCAGGATGTCGGCGGTCGACGGGTTCATCGTCGAACCGCCGTCGACCACCGCTGCGTCGAAGCTTTCGAAGAGCGCCCGGTTGCCGTTCCCGGCCGCGACCGCCACGACCGCGCAGGCCGCCTCGTCGCCGCCGGATACCGCGTGCAGCAGCCGCTCCTCGCGTTCCTGCGTCTGCGCGTGCATGTTCGCGATCTCGATGCCGGCGACGGTGCCCCGCGCGACGCCGAGCGACAGCGCTTTCCCGGGATCGTCGGTGTGGACGTGCACCTTCAGCGCCTCGCGATCGCCGACGACGAGCAGCGAGTCGCCGAGCTGCGCGAGCTCGCCCTCGAGCTCGTCGGCGTCGAGACCGTCACCTTCCACGACGAACACCGTGCAGTAGCGGTACCGCGAAAGCTCCTGGTGGATCGCCTCGAGGCCGATCCCCTCCGTCGCTTCGGGCGGGGCCGCCAGCGCCTCGTCCGTCAGCGCGGCGCAGAGGCCGCGGACGATCTCGACGAGGCCGGCGGCTCCCGCGTCGACGACGCCCGCCTCTGCGAGCACGGGGAGCATCTCGCGCGTCTGCACGACCGTGTCGTCGCCTCGCGCGACGATCGTCGGCAGGTCGCCGCCGTGCTCGGCTGCGTCGGCCATGGCGCGGATCGCGGTCAGCATCGTCCCCTCGACGGGCTTCTTGACCGCGCGGTACGCGGCGTCGCTCGCCGACCGGAAGACGCGGGCGAGGTCGTCCGTCTCGGCGAGCGCGTCGCAGGCGCCGCGGACGATCTGCGAGAGGATGACGCCGGAGTTGCCGCGGGCGCCCATCAGGGCGGCGCGCGAGATCTCGTGAGCGAGCCCGGCACGGTCGCCGGGGCCGTCGCGCTCGAGTGCCTCCGCGACCGACCGCACGGTGAGCGTCAGGTTGGTGCCGGTGTCGCCGTCGGGCACCGGGTAGACGTTGAGGTCGTCGATGCGGCGACGGTTCGCCTCGATCGACGCCCGCGCGCCGGCGACCAGTTCGCGAGCGCTTTCCCTCATGACTGCCTCACGCGCTGGATCACGACCTCGACCGCGGCCACCTGCAGCCCCGTCAGCCGCTCGACGTCGTAGGCGACCTGCGAACGCACGGTCGAGGCCACCTCGGCGAGGTTGAGGCCGTGCTCGACCACGACGTGCAGCTCGATCCGCACCGCGTCGCCGGGGCCTTCGACGCTGATCCCCTCCCGCCGGAACATGCGCCCCACGCGGCTGCCGGCGCTGAGGCCGACGACGCCGTAACAGCCGAGCGCCGTCTCGGCGACGATCTCTGCGACGGCCTCTCGCGCGATCGTCAGCCGTCCGTGCTCGAGCTCCAGCGTCAGGTCGTCCGCCACGGCTCTCGATTAGACCCTAAACACGCGGGACCCGGTTGCGCCTCGCGGGCGTATCGTTTCGCACATGGAGGTGCGCGCGTTCTCGGCGTCGCTGCTGCTCGGCATGGTCTTCGCCGCGGGCCCCGGCCGGCCGGTGACCTTCCAGCACCTGGCGCCGCTGACGCTGAAGCCGACTGGGCCGGCCCTCCACGTGGCCGTGAGCCCGTACAGCTTTCACCCGCTCGCCGTCGGCGACGGGCTGCTCGTCGCGCGGACGGCGAACGCGGTGAAGGTGTTCGACAGCTCGACGCTGCGGCTCGTCCACTCCTACCGGCTCCGGGCGAAGGACACGTGCGCCGTCGGCCTCGACGGCACGACCCCGGTCGCGCTCGTCGGCTGCCTCGAGCCCACCTCGCGCAACTACACCGTCGTTCGCTTCGGCACGATGCCGACGCGCATTCGGGTACGGCAGCCGCTCACCGCCATCCGCTACCCGGTGAGCGTCGCATTCGGCGACGGGCACGCCTACGTCGTCCACGTGTTCGGCGCGGTCGACGCGATCGACCTCCGCTCCGGCTCCGTCACGTCGCACGCGCCGCTGCGGACGCTCTCGAAGGGCGAGGGCTACATGCGCGCGCAGTGGCTCGGCGACCACCTGCTCGGCCTCGCCGGCACCGTCGTCGACGTGCGCAGCTGGCACCGGCGGACGCTCGCTCCTCACGCCTCGGAGACGATCGCCGGCGGCGACAGGATCGCGACCGTCGGCCCGAACGGCGTCAACGTCTACACGAAGCGCGACCTCCGTCTGTACCGCCGGCTCCTGCGCGGCGAGGTGATCGACTCGGCGCTCCTCGACGGCAACGTGCTCTACGCCCAGAGCGCGCTCGTCTGGTACGTGATCGACGTGCCGACGGGCAGGACGATCGCCCGGCTCGTCCCGGACACCGCCTGGTCGCTCCAGCTACTCCAGAGCTAGACGGCCTTTGTGACGCGGCCGCCCTTGAGGCAGCGCGTGCACACATAGGCGCGGGTCGGCGAGCCCTTGAGCAGGATGCGGACCCGCTGCAGGTTCGGGTCGAAGCGCCGCTTCGTCGCCACCATCGAGTGCGAGCGGTGGTGCCCGAAGGCGGGCTTCTTGCCGCAGATTGCGCAGACCTTGCTCATGGCGGGCCGCAGTGTAGCGGCTAAGCGGCTATGCCGTTTCCTGCGCCGCGCGCGCGCTCTTGCGGAGCCGCGCGAACAGGTCGGCCATCTCGAGCGCCGCGCGGACGGCGTCGGCCGCCTTCGGGATGCGGGCCTCCGCCTGCTCGACGTTCTCGACGGTGAGCACGCCGAACGTCACGGGCACGCCCGTCTCGATCCCCGCGAGCTGGAGCCCCGACGCGCACTCGGAGGCGACGTAGTCGAAGTGCGGCGTCTCGCCGCGGACGACGGCCCCGAGCGCGACGATGCAGGCGTAGCGGCGCGTCTTCGCGAGCGCCATCGCGGCGAGCGGCAACTCGAACGCACCCGGCACCGGGACGATCGTGATCGCGTCCTGCGCCACCCCGGCCTCGAGCAGCGCGTCGAGCGCGGTCTGGAGCATCCGGTCGGTGACGCCGCCGTTGAAGCGGGAGACGACGACGCCGACCGAGCGGCGGCGGCCCAGCGGCGTCCCCTCGAGCACCGTGAAGCCGTCCGGCACCTGAACCTCGCCGCGGACGTGCTCGACGCTCGCGCCGTCGACCGGCGCATCCTCGATCACGCCGGAGGACTCGGCCGCCGGCCAGCCCTCGAACGGATCGGGTGTGTCGCCGTCGTCGCCGGCGGGGGCATCGGGCTGCTGCTCGTCGATCTCGCTCTCACGCTCGCTCATTCGGGCTCCGGTTCGTAGTCGAGGTTCTTCAGGTCCTGATGGTGCAGACGGTGTCCGAGCTTAGTCCGCTTGGTGGCCAGATACCGCCGGTTTTCCTCGTGCGGCACCACCTCGATCGGCACCTGTTCAACCACCGTCAGCCCGAAGCCGTCGATCCCGGTCAGCTTCTTCGGGTTGTTCGTGAGGATGCGGATCGTCGTCAGGCCGAGGTCGGCGAGGATCTGGTTGCCGATGCCGTAGTCCCGCGCGTCGGCGGGGAAGCCGAGCTCGAGGTTCGCCTCGACCGTGTCGCGGCCCTGCTCCTGCAGCTCGTAGGCGCGCAGCTTGTTGAGGAGGCCGATGCCGCGCCCCTCCTGCGCCATGTAGAGGAGGACGCCGCGACCCTCGGCCTCGATCTGCGCGAGCGCGTGCTCGAGCTGCTCGCCGCAGTCGCAGCGGAGCGAGTGGAAGACGTCGCCGGTCAGGCATTCTGAGTGCACGCGGACGAGCACGTTCTCCGCCCCGGTCACGTCGCCCTTCACCAGCGCAACGTGCGTCTTGCCGGTCAGCTTCTCGCGGAACGCGACCGCCTGGAACTCGCCGTAGTCCGTCGGGAGCCGCACCGCGGCGCCGCGCTCGACGAGCTTCTCGTGGCGCCGGCGGTACTCGACCAGGTCGGCGACGGTGACCATCTTCAACCCGTGCCGCTCGCAGTACGGCACGAGGTCGGGGACGCGGGCCATCGTCCCGTCGTCGTTCATGATCTCGCAGACGACGCCCGCCGGCGTCAGCCCGGCGAGGCGGGCGAGGTCGACCGCCGCCTCCGTCTGCCCGATGCGCTCGAGCACACCACCCGGCTTCGCCCTGAGCGGGAACACGTGCCCGGGCTGAACGAGGTCGTGCGCCGTCGAGCCGGGATGAATCGCGACCTGGATGGTGTGACTCCGGTCGGCCGCCGAGATGCCGGTCGTGACGCCCTCACGCGCCTCGACGCTGACCGTGAACGCGGTGCCGAGCGGCGCCTCGTTGTGATCGGTCATCGGGCGCAGCGCGAGCTCGTCGGCGCGCTCCTCGGTGAGGCAGAGACAGATCAGCCCTCGCGCGTGCGTCGCCATGAAGTTGATCGCGTCCGGCGTCGCGAACTGCGCGGCGATCGTCAGGTCGCCTTCGTTCTCGCGGTTCGGGTCGTCGACGACGACGACCAGCCGGCCCTCGCGGATCTCCTCGATCGCCTCCTCGATGGTGGCGAAGGGCGTTGTCACGCTCACACCGGGAACGCTAGCGGGGGAGCAGCTTCTCGACGTACTTCGCGAGCACGTCGACCTCGAGGTTCACCTGCGCGCCCGGCTGCAGCGACCCGAGGCTCGTCGCCTCGAGCGTGTGCGGGATCAGCGCCACGGCGAAGCCCTGGTCGTCGGCGGCGGCGACGGTGAGGCTCGTGCCCTGGACGGCGATCGAGCCCTTCTCGACCACGTACCGGAGCAGATCGACGGGGGCGTCGAACCAGTGCAGCCCGCCCGAGACGCCGCGGAACGAACCGACGCCGTCGACGTGCCCCTGCACGATGTGACCCCCGAGGGCCTCGCCCGCCCGGAGCGCCGGCTCGAGGTTCACCCTCGACCCGCGGTCGAGGCTTCCGAGGCTGGTGCGGGCGAGCGTCTCAGCCACGGTGTCGAACGCGAGCGATCCGTCGTCGTTCGCGACGACGGTCAGGCAGACGCCGTCGACGGCGATCGAGTCGCCGAGCTCCGCCCGGAGCGCGGCCTCGACCACGAGTCGCCCGTCCGCCATCGAGCGGACGGTGCCGACCTCGCGCACGAGCCCCGTGAACACCTAGTCGCCGTAGACGAGGGTCTCGACCGCTTCGCGGACGAGCACCTCGAGCTGCGCGCGTTCGCCGGGCGCGGTCGTCTCGAGCTCGGCGATCAGCTCCTGCACCGCCTGGCGCCCACCCGGTGCGAGCTCGTCCGTCCCGATCTCGGAGAGCTTGCGCCGCAGCTCGTCGTTCCCGAGCCGGCGGGTCAGCCAGTGGCTCAGGTTCGTGACGATCTGGTCGTCGGCGCGCTGGGACTCAGGGGTCGTGGACATATGCCTCGAGCAGCACGTCCGCCCCGACCTGCCGTGTGCGCAGCCTGGCGAGCGTGCGAGGGGAGCCTAGCGCAGCCTCGAACGCCCTCGGCCCGGCCCCCGCGAGCGTGGGCGCGACGAAGAGCAGGATCTTGTCGACCAGGTCGGCCTCGAGGAACGAGGCGGCCAGGGTCGGCCCGCCCTCGAGCAAGAGGGACTGGACGCCCTCGCCCGCGAGCGCTCGCAGCTCGTCCGGGAGCGCGCCGGTACGCAGCTCGAGGTCGAGCCCGTCCGGCAGCGGGCCGCGCGAGAAGACGAGCCGGCGGGGCTGTCCTCGCGGCGTCGTGACGTCGCGCGCGTCGAGCCGCGGCCGGTCCGAACGCGCCGTGCCGCCGCCGACCGCGACCGCGTCGACAGCCGCCCGCAGCTCGTGCACCGCGTTGCGGCTCTCCTCCCCCGTCACCCAGCGCGTGCCGGGCACCGTCACGCGGCCGTCCAGCGTCGCCCCCGCCTTGTAGATCACGAACGGCCGACCCTTCGACACCCACGCCCGCCAGGCCTCGTTGACGGCACGTGCCTCGAAGGAGTCGGCGAGCTCGACGTCGATGCCCTCGGCCCGCAGCCGCTCGGCGCCGCCAGCCGCCTCCGGGTTCGGATCGGTCGCCCCGAACACGACCCGCTCGATGCCCGCCGCGAGAATCGCATCCGTGCACGGCGGCGTCGTTCCGTGGTGATTGCACGGCTCGAGCGACGCGTACAACGTCGCGCCGCGCGTCCGTTCGCCGGCGGCAGCGAGCGCCACCACCTCCGCGTGTCTCCCGCCGGCTTCCGTGACGCCCTCCCCCACCACCTCGCCGTCGGCGACGACCACGGCGCCGACCGTGGGCTTCGGGTACGCGCGATCGCGTCCCGACCGCGCGAGCTCGACGGCGCGCGCGATCGTCAAGCGATCGCCTGGACGAGCCCTCGATACGCGGCGGGCGGGTCGTCGGTCGCGAAGATCGACGATGCGGCGACGAGCAGCGTCGCGCCGCACTCGCGCAGCCGGGCGGCGTTCGCGAGGCCGACGCCGCCGTCGACCTGGATGTGGACGCGCTCCGGCAGCAGCTCGCGCAGCCGCGCGATGCGGCCGAACGCCGCCTCCTGGAACGGCGTGCCCGAGTAGCCCGGGTGAATGCTCATGCAGAGGACGATGTCCGCGCGGTCGGAGACCGCAGCGACGTCTTCGGGCTCGGTCTCAGGGTTGAACGCGACCCCGACCTGCAGCCGCTGCTCCCGCGCCGCGCGAATGGTGCCCGGCACGTCGTCGACCGCTTCGATGTGGAACGTGACGCTGTCACCGCCGGCCCTCGCCACGGGCTCGAAGTACTTCGCCGGGCTCTCGACCATCAGGTGCACGTCCATCGCGCCGCCGCCGCGGTGCGCGATCGGCGCGACCGCCTGCAGCACGATCGGTCCCATGGTGATCGGCTCGATGAAGTGACCGTCGCCGACGTCGAAGTGGAACACGCGGCAGCCCGCGGCGAGGAGCGCCTCCGTCTCGTCGCCGAGGTGCGCCAGGTCGGCGCCGTAGAGCGACGGTTCGATTTCCGCGGCGCGAATCCAGTCGCTCCACCCCATCGTGGCGCGATCATAGGGCGTGCGTCACGCGCGCATCCTCGCGATGAAGAACCCGCTCGTCCGGTCGCGGTCGGGCCGCGTGAGCAGGAACTCCGGCCGCGTCGGGTGCGCGTACTGCGGCCACTCCTCGCCGAGCGGCTCGGCGGCAAGCCCAAGTGCGTCGACGACCGCCTCGTTCTCCTCGGCGTTCAGCGTGCAGACCGCGTAGACGACGATGCCACCGGGCTTCGTCCGCTCGACGGCCGCGCGCAGCAACTCGAGCTGCAGCTCCGGGAGCGGCCGCGCCCGCCAGCGCAGGTCGGGCCGGCGAGCGAGGACGCCGAGCCCCGAGCACGGCGCGTCGACGAGCGCGCGATCGAAACCGTGCTCGTCGAGCTCGCGCGCATCGGCGTTGACGACGCGCACGTTCGGGCCGACGCTCTTCGCAAGCGCGGCGGCGCGACCGGGATGCACCTCCACCGCCGTGACCTCGCCGCGAAGCATCGCCGTCTTCCCACCCGGCGCCGCGCACGCGTCCAGTACCCGCTCGCCGTCGCGCGAGCCGACGACGATCGCCGCGAGCTGCGATGCGCGACTCATCGGGCGCATCCGCGCCGGATCGACGCGCTCGACGACGTACGCGCCCGGCACGTCCGTCGGCTCGCCGACCGGCTCGGCGGCGCGCACCTCGAGGGCGGGCGGCTCGTTCTGCGCGCGCATCAGCGACAGCGCCGCCTCGCTCCCCAGGTCGCGCGTCCAGGTCTCGTGGATCCAGTCCGGGTACGACTGCTTCACCGGCCCTTCCGGCAGCGACGCGACGAGGCCGCGGAATCCCTGCGCGAGCCGCCGCATGACCGCATTCGTGAACGGCACCGCGCGCTCGCGCCGCGCCGCACGCACGAGCTCCACCGCGTCGTCGACGATCGCGTGCTCCGGCTGCTCGGTGAACGCCAGCTGGTAGGCGCCGAGGCGGAGCGAGGCGCGGACCGGCGGGTCGAGCTTCCGCACCGGACGCTTGCCGAGCTGCTCGATCCCGAAGTCGAGCGTCCGCGCGCGCTGCACCGTGCCGTAGGCGAGCCGCTGGGCGAGCGCGCGGTCGCGGTCGTCGAGCCCCTCGACCGCCGAGGCGAGCGCGCGGTCCGCGTATGCGTCCTGCTCGAACACCCGCAGGACGACGTCGAATGCCGCCCGCCGCGCCGGCGCGATCACCGCAGCCCGCGCACAAACTCGTCGTACGCCATGCGCGTGCGGCCTTCGGGCTGCACCACCTCGGGGACGAACCGACCGTCCTCGAGCCGTGCCCGCCACACCGTCACGCGCCGCCCGTGCAGCGCGCCGCGCGCGCCGATGTGCGGTGCGAGCGCGCGCACGCGCCGCCACGCGTCGACGGGGTCCGAGAGGTCGAGCTCCCGGTCGGCCGGCGTGATCTTCTCGGCGTAGGTCGTCTCGCCGTGCTGCGGCTCGAACTGCGGGTCGTCGAGCACCTCGTCGAGCAGCCGCACTGCGACTTTCGCCGCGTGCGCGAACGTCTCGCCCGCATCGGCGTCGCCGATCCGCCAGCGCTCCTGGGCAGAGACGGGACCGGCATCGAGCTCCGCTACCGTCTCGTGAATCGTGACACCTGTCTCCTCGTCGCCCGCGAGGATCGCGCGCTCGACCGGCGCGGCGCCCCGCCAGCGCGGCAGCAGCGACGGATGCACGTTCAGGAAGAGCGCCCGCTCGAGCAGGCGCGGCGGGATGTAGAGCCCGTAGGCGCAGACGACGACGCGGTCGACGTCCTCCGGCAGCTCAGGCTTCTCCGGCTGGTGCACCCGGATGCCGAGCCGCTCGGCGGCCTCCTTCGCCGGCGGCGGGCCGACGCGGCGCCCGCGGCCGCGCGGCGCGTCGGGGCGCGTGAGCAGGAAGTCGATCTCGTGCGTGGCGGCGAGGCGCTCGAGCACGTCGGCCCCGAGCGGCGCCGTCGCCGCGACGCCGACCCGCACTAGCGGAGGACGGCGCGCGGCCGCAGCGTGCCGAGCGCGTCCTTGCGGTGCTCGTCGCCGGTGCGGTCGATGATCAGCACGCCGTCGAGGTGATCGAGCTCGTGCTGCACGACGCGCGACCCGTACGTGTCGAGCTCGACGCGCATGTCGTCGCCGTTCGGGTCCTTCCCCTCGAGCACGACGCGCGTCGACCGCTCGACCGGCACGCGCACACCCTGCAGCGAGAGACAGCCCTCCTCGTCGGAGACGGTCTCCTCGGCGCGCTCGACGACGACCGGGTTCACGATCGCGCGCGGCCCCTCCTCGTCGGCCTCGAACACGAACAGGCGGCGGAGCACGCCCACCTGCGTCGCGGCAAGGCCGACGCCCTGTGCGTCGTGCATCAGCGCGATCATGCGCTCGACGAGGCGGCGGAGGTCGTCGTCGAACTCCGACACCTCGTACGCCGCCATGCGGAGCGCGGGGTCGCCGTACTGGCGGATCTGCGCGAGCGCGATCTGCCGCCGGGCCTCGCGCTCGGCCGCGGCCTCCGCGTCCTCGTCGTGCTCGTGCTCGTGGTCATGCTCGTGGTCGTGATCGTGCGCCAAGGCGGGGCCAGTCTAGACGGCTGGATAGCGGTCGAGGATCCAGGCGGCGTCGAGCGGCTCGCGGCGGTAGGAGCGGCCGCCGATCTTCACGTAGTCGCGCGTGCGGGGGTCCATCGGGAGCCGCGCCTCGATCGGGTAGTAGCGGTTGTGGCGCTCGATCAGATCGTTGACCTCGCCGAAGTCCCAGCGCTCGGCGATCCGCCGCCAGCGGGCGGTGTCGTCGCCGTGCTCGGCGAATGCCTGGGCGACGCGCGCCGCGTGCGCGTCGATCGCCTCGTCGATCTGGCGCAGCCGCTGCATGTACGGGAGCGGTCCGCCGAGCGAGGCGAGGTAGCGGTCGGGCTCGGGCCGGAAGCGCCGGATGCGGCGCCTGAGCGGGCGACCGGTGAGCGGGTTGATCTCGACCTCGTCGAGCAGCTTCTTTCGCTCGGCGAGCGACGGCGGCGTCACGTCACGGACGCCCCATTCGCCGATGATCTCCTCGGGCCGCCGCTTCGCTGCCATCGCGGGTCATGGTGCCAGGGGGCGTACGATCCGCGGCATGAGCTCCTACGAGATCGCACAACTGGAGGAGATCGACCCGATCGAGGACGGACGGAGCGCGTTCCGGCCGGTGCGCCACCACCTCGGCATCACCGCCTTCGGCGCCAACGCCTTCGGCCCGCGGGCAGCCGGTGAGCGGCTGATCAACGAGCACGACGAGGGCGAGCCCGACGCGCAGGAGGAGCTGTACGTCGTGCTGAGCGGGCGGGCGCGCTTCGAGATCGACGGCGAGACCGTCGACGCGGGCACCGGCAAGCTCGTCTTCGTGCGGCCCGGCCTCACCCGGACGGCCTTCGCGGAGGAGGACGGCACGACGCTGCTCGTGATCGGCGCGAAGGCGGGAGAGGCCTACCGCGTCCACGGCTACGAGCTCTGGGCGCCGCTGCAGGTTCTGTTCGAGGCCGGTGACTATGCCGGTGTTGCGGAGAGGGGGCGCGACCTGCTTGCCGACGATCCGCCCTTCGCGCTCATCTACTACAACGTCGCCTGCGCCGAGAGCCTTGTCGGGCGCATCGACGACGCAATCGGGCACCTGCGCCGCGGCATCGAGCTGAACGAGGAGCTGCGCGGGTTCGCGAAGGGCGACTCGGACCTCGACGCGCTGCGCGACGACCCGCGGTTCCAGGAGCTCGTCCCGGACTAGACGCTCTGCGGGTCGACGTCGACGACGGCGGTGAGGCCCGCGCGCCTCATCGCGGGTGCGGCGGCGGCGAGGAGGCGCGCGGCCTGTGCGGCGAGCCGCCGCGGCTGGGGCGTCTTCGCGACGAGCTGCGCACGGTGGCGGCCCCGCAGCCGCAACAGCGCGGCGGGCCCGAGCAGCTCGGCACCTTCGATGCCCGCCTTCAGCTCTTCGAGGGCCCGCATGACCGGCTCGAGCGACGGCCCCGTGACCACGATGCGCACGAGGTGCGCGAACGGCGGATACTCGAGCGCGCGCCGCCGCTCGAGCTCCTCGGCGAGGAAGCGCCCGACGTCGTGCCGCGCCGCGTGGACGATCGGGCGCGCGTCCGGCTGAAACGTCTGCACGAGCACGCGGCCCGGCGCATCGCGGCCGCTGCGGCCGGCGAGCTGCGTGATCAGCTGGAACGTGCGCTCCTCGGCGCGGAAGTCGGGGAGCCCGAGGCCGGTGTCCGCGTCGACGACGGCCGCGAGCTCGACGCCCGCGAAGTGATGCCCCTTCGCCACCATCTGCGTCCCGAGCAGCACCGCGCCCTCTGCCTCGGCAAACCGCGCGAGCAGCGCGGCGAGCTGCTCCGGCTTCGCAACCGCGTCGGCGTCCAGGCGGATCAGCTCCAGCTCGGGCAGCTCGCGGGCGAGGTCGCGCTCGAGCTTCTGCGTCCCGGCGCCGATTCGCGCGAGGTCGGGTGAGCCGCAGGCGGGGCACGTCGCGGGCGCGTCGCGTGCGAAGCCGCAGTGATGGCAGCGGAGCGCGGCGTCGCCGTGCAGCACGAGTGCGACGTCGCAGTTCGGGCAACGGATCGTGGTCCCGCACGCGCGGCAGTGGAGCGCCGGAGCGATCCCGCGGCGGTTCAGGAGCAGGATCGCCTTACCGCGGTGCTCGGCGACGCGGCGCAGCGCGCCGAGGAGCGGCGCCGAGAGCGGGTAGCCCGCCTCGCGGCGCAGGTCGATGACTCGCACCGGCGGCAGCTGCGCGCCGATCCGGCCGCCCAGCTCGAGCCGCTCGAGCGCCGCCCACGACTCGGGCCGCGGCGTCGCCGAGCCGA
>JAICYG010000066.1 GCA_025934335.1 Thermoleophilia bacterium
AACGCACGACAGGCGCCGGCGCCTGTCAGCTCGCTCGGCGCCGAGCTCGCGATCGCGGCGCTCGCCTCGAGACCCGATCCCGCGGCAGAGATCGAGGAGCGCGAGCGGCTCGCCGCGGCGCTGCGCGCGCTCGGCCTCGCGCCTCGCGAGTCGTACACGAATTTTCTCTACGTCCCGGTCGACGACGGGCTCGCACTCGGCGACGCGCTGCTCCGGCAGGGGCTCGTCGTGCGCGCGTACCCGGAAGCGATCCGTGCGTCGGTGCGCGACGCCGCCGACGACGACGTGCTCCTCGAGGCGCTCGCGCGGATCCTCGGCCGGCCCTTGCCCGTCGCGCCGGCGGGGGGACGGAGCGCGCGCACGCTCCGCGCCACCGCGGAGACGAGACTCGCCACCCGCCTCGCGCTCGACGGCGCGAGCCGCGTGCGCGTGGCGACGGGTGCCGGTCTCTACGACCACTTCCTCGAGCAGCTTGCGTTCCACGCCGGGTTCGACCTGCTGCTCGAAGGCGCCGGCGATCACGAGACGGGCGACCACCACACGGCCGAAGACGCCGCGCTCGCGCTCGGCGGCGCGCTGGATGCGGCGCTCGGCGACCGTCGCGGGATCGCGCGCTACGGCGACGCCGTGGTGCCGATGGACGACGCACTCGCGCGGGCGGCCGTCGACCTGGGCGGCCGCGCCCATAGCGAGATCTCCGTCGAGCCCGACCCCGGCCTTGCGACCCACATGCTCGAGAGCCTTGCGCAGTCGGCGCGGACGTCGATCCATGTGCAGGCGTCTGGACGCGACGCGCATCACGTGGCGGAGGCGGCGTTCAAGGCGGTGGGGCGCGCGCTGCGAGCGGCGGTTCGGCTCGAGTCGGAGGGGCTGCCGACGACGAAGGGCCTCATGTGAGGGTCGCGATCTGCGAGTACGGCGCGGGGAACGTGCGCAGCGTCCGGCTCGCGTTCGCGCGGCTCGGCGCCGCCGAAACCGACGACGTGCTCGGCGCCGACCTGGCAGTCCTGCCGGGCGTCGGCTCGGCGCGGGCGGCGCTCGACGGCCTCCGCCGGCGCGGGCACGACGCGGCGCTCCGCGAGCGGTTCGACGAAGGCCGGCCGATCCTCGGCATCTGCCTCGGCCTGCAGCTCGCGCTCGAGGAGACGGAGGAGGACGGCGGCGTCGCGGGCCTCGGGCTCGTGCCCGGCCGTGCGGTGCGGCTGCGCGAGGGGCGCGTGCCGCGGATCGGCTGGGCGCGTGTCTCGGGAGGCGACGCGTCCTTCTACTTCGCGCACTCCTACGCAGCCGAGACGCCGTGCGCCGTCTCGTGGTCGGAGAACGTCGTCGCCGAGGTGCGGCACGGCTCGTTCCTCGGGTGCCAGTTCCACCCGGAGAAGAGCAGCGTCGCCGGCGCTGCGTACCTGGAGTCGGTGTGCCGCTCCCTCGCCTGATCCCCTGCCTCGACGTCGCCGGCGGGCGTGTCGTCAAGGGCGTCCGCTTCCAGGGGCTGCGTGAGATGGGCGACCCGGTCGAGCTCGGCGCGCGCTACTCCGACGAGGGGGCCGACGAGCTCGTCTTCCTCGACGTGCGCGCGACGCTCGACGGCAGGCGCACGCTGGTCGAGCTCGTCGAGCGCGTGTCGGAGCGGCTTGCGATCCCGTTCACGGTCGGCGGCGGCGTGCGCTCCGTCGAAGACGGGCTCGCGCTGCTCGAGGCGGGAGCGGACAAGGTGGCCGTGAACTCGGCTGCACTCGCGCGGCCCGAGCTCGTCACGGAGCTCGCGCGAGAGGTCGGGTCGCAGGCGACCGTCGTCGCGATCGACGCCGAGGGCGGCGCCGTGCGCTCTCGGGCGGGCACCGCGGAAACCGGGCGCTCGGCGGTCGAGTGGGCACGCGAGGCCGAGGAGCGCGGCGCCGGCGAGATCCTGCTCACGTCGATCGACGCGGACGGCACGCGCGCCGGCTACGACCTGGGGCTGACGGCGAAGGTCGCGAACGCGGTCGACGTGCCGGTGATCGCCTCCGGCGGCGCCGGCGAGGCGTCGCATGTTGCCGAGGCGCTCGAGGTGGCGCAGGCGGCGCTGCTCGCTTCGATCCTGCACGAGGACCCGGCCCGTCTCCGGACGTTGCGCGACGAGTTGCGCGAGCGGGGAGTCGAGCTGCGATGAACGGCGCCCTCAAGCCCGCGATCGTCCAGGACTCGCAGAGCGGGCGCGTGCTGATGCTCGCCTGGATGGACGAGGAGGCCGAGCGCCGCACCCGCGAGACGAACGAGGCGTGGTTCTGGAGCCGCTCGCGCGAGCGCCTGTGGCGGAAGGGCGAGACGTCCGGCAACACGCTCGCGGTCGACGAGATCCGCGACGACTGCGACGGGGACGCGCTTCTCGTCCGCGTCACGCCGGCCGGCCCGGCGTGCCACACCCGCTCGACGACGTGCTTCGCGCCGTGGCTCTGGCGGACGATCGCCGAGCGCGCGCTCGAGCGGCCCGCCGGGTCGTACACGACCGAGCTGCTCGACGCCGGGACCGGAGCGTGCGCGCGCAAGGTGGGGGAGGAGGCGGTCGAGCTTGCCGTCGCGGCGCTCGACGAGAGCGACGAGCGGGTGGTCGAGGAGGCCGCCGACCTCGTCTACCACCTCTACGTGCTGCTCGCCGCGCGCGGTCTCGACGCCGCGGCCGTCGAGGACGAGCTCACGCGCCGTCACGCTCGGCGCGCATCACCGACACCGCCGCCAGGATGAGCGACAGGTGCGTGAGCGCCTGCGGGAAGTTGCCGAGGTGCGCGCGCGTGTCGGGGTCGATCTCTTCGGCGTAGAGGCCGACGTCGTTCGCTGCTGCGAGCAGCTCCTCCATCAGCGCGCGCGCCTCGTCGAGCCGGCGCTGGCGCGCGAGCGCGTCGACGAGCCAGAACGAGCAGGCGAGAAACGAGCCCTCCTTGCGCCGCAGGCCGGTCGAGCGGTAGAGGAACGGGCCGCTGCCGAGCTCGCGCTTCAGCATCTCGATCGTCGAGGAGAGGCGGTCGTCGCCGACGTCCCAGTAGTCGTACCGGGCGGCGATCAGCACCGACGCGTCGAGCTCGTCGCTACCCGGCCACATCACGTAGGCGCCGCGTGCCTCCGACCAGCAGCGCTCCTCGACCCAGCCGCGGATCTCGTCTCGCACCTTCTTCCATCGCGCCGCGTGCGCATCGGGCAGCCGCCCGGTCGCGGCGAGCCGGATCGCGTGGTCGAGCGCGCCCCAGCAGGCCAGCTTCGACTGCGTGTACGGCCGGGGCTCGATCTCCCAGATGCCGGAGTCGTCGCGCTTCCAGAGGCGGCACACCTCGTCGGCGAGTCGCGCGCACTGCTCGGCCGTGCGCGCGTCGAGCATGTTGCCGTGCTCGCAGAAGCGATAGGCGGCGCCGATCACGTCGGCGTAACCGCCGAGCTGCAGCTGGCCCTGGGCGTCGTTGCCGACGCGCACCGGCTTCGAGCCGCGGTAGCCCGCGAAATCGAGGTCGAGGCGTGGCAGGTCGGCCTTGCCGCGCAACGTGTACATCGGCTGCAGCTCCTCCTGCACGCGCGATGCGTCGACGACCCAGGCGAGCGAGCGCTGGCATTCGACCGTGAGCCGGGCGGCGAGCAGCGACTCGAGCGCGAGCGCCGTGTCGCGCACCCACGAGAAGCGGTAGTCCCAGTTGCGGTCGCCGCCGACGCGCTCGGGCAGCGAGGTGGTCGGCGCGGCCGCGATCGCTCCCGTGGGCGGGAACGTCAGCAGCCGCTGGACGAGCACGCTGCGGCGCACCGGCTCGAGCCATGGGCCCTCGTACGGGATCTGGCGCGTGTACGTCTGCCAGTACTCGCGCGTGCGGTCGAGCCGCGACTCGAGCTCGCTGCGCGGCGGGAGGGCATACGGGTCGTCGTTGAAGTAGAGGAGGGCGAGAATCGCGCTGTCCGCGTGGCCGACCGTGAAGCGTCCGTGCAGGTCCGCCCCCTGGACGTGCACCTTGCCGCAGTCGTACGAGAGGACGGCGAGCGCGTCGTCGTCCCACTCGACGAGCGCGACGCCCTCCTTGACCGAGGCTGTCGTCCGCTCCGAGCCCCAGCGCGGGCGCGCCTCGAGACGCCACTCGAGCTCGACTTCGCCTTCGATCCCCTCGACCTTCCGCACGAGCTCCGTCCACGGCAGTAGCGCGCCGCCGTCCGTCAGGAAGGCCTCCGTCACCTTCACGGTCCCGGTGTCGGTCGTGTAGAGCTGCTGGAGGACGTTGCTGTCGTCGACGTACCTCCGCGACGCCCGGTACGGCGCGCGCGGGCGCAGCACGAACCGGCCGCCCTTCTCCGGATCGAGCAGCCCGGCGAGGACGGCGGGCGCGTCGAGGTCGGGCAGGCAGAGCCAGTCGATCGAGCCGTCGAGCGCGACGAGCGCCTGCGACCGGCCGTCGCCGATCAGCGCGTAGTCCTCGATCGCTGCGTATCCGTCGACCCGCTCCGGCGCCCTCACACGGCCGACGTTCCCAACATTGCCCGACCGGAAAACTCAGCAGGTCGAGCGCACCGGTCCGCCGGCGGTCGAGAGCGCGACGTGCTCGCGTCGCGCGAGCGCGCGCAGCTTCGCCCGGTAGGTCGTCATGTCGGCGTGCGACCAGTCGCCGTGCGTCTGGCAGCGCCAGGGTGCGTAGCGCTCGCGGTGGTACGGGCTCGTCAGGCTCTCCGCATGGCCGATCACGTTCGGGAGGGCGATGCCGTAGCGGTGCGCGAGCCACAGCGTCAGCCGGAGCGAGGCCTGCAGTTGCTTCGCGTTCGCGAGGATCTGCGCGTCGCTCGTGCCGACGTGCTCGATCCCGATCGCCGTCCAGTTGAGGCCGACGGTGTGCCTGCAGATCGTGGTCAGCGGGACGAGCTGGTAGATCGTGCCGTCACGGTCGATCACGAAGTGCGCGCAGGTGCCGGGACGCTCGTGTAGCTCCGGGTCGGGCGCGTCGCTCGCGAACGTGTTCCACGCGGATGAGAAGGTGGTGCCGGCGGTGTAGTGCTCGACGATCACGCGCGGGCGGGCGAGCCGCCAGGTGTGGAGGCCGTAGTGCCGGGCGGCGTAGCGCGCCGTCTCGGCGCGGCGCACAGGCCCGAAGGGGATCGGCTTCGCTACGACCGGCGGCTTGACCGGGACGGCGAGCGCGACGAGGAACGCGGCGAGGATCCGCACGCGCCGACGGTAGCGCGGGCGGAGCCTCGCGGCAGCTCACGCCGAGGCGTCGTCGCCCGGGGAGGGAGTGGGCGGCGGGCCGTCGGGGCGGCGCGGGAAGTCGCCGTCCACGAGGTGCGTGATGCGGTCCTCGAGGCCCGCCGTCACCCGGTCGGCCTGCGCCTGCGTCAGCCGGCCGTCCTTGACGGCCTGCGCAAGCTCGTTCTTCTCCTGCGCGACGAGCGCCGAGACCAGGCCGGACTTCGACTTGCCGGCGGTCCCGTCTGCGATCTCGCCGATCGTCTTGCCCGAGCGGAGCTGCGTCATCAGGTCGGTCTGCGAGCTGCCGAGGTACGTCGCGGCGGCCTCGAGCGCGTCGTCGGGGCCGTGATGCCGGTCACCGGGGCCGGGCCCGGTGTGGTTGACGCGGTCGGTGGTTCGCTGCTTCAGGTCCTGCTGAATCCGGTCGGCCTGCGCCCGGGTCAGCTTGCCGTCCGTCACCGCCTGCGCGAGCTGCGCCTGCGCGACCGCGACGAGGGCGTTGACGAGCCCGCCGGCCGTTTTTCCGCTCGTCGCCTCCGCGACCTGGGCGAGCGTCTTGCCGGTGCGGAGCTGCGTCATCAAATCGCTCTGCGAGATGCCGAGGTAGGTTGCGGCCGCGGCGAGGTCGCCGCCGTGGTCGCCGAACGGGCCGCCGGGGGTGCCCGCGCCGCTCCGGCCGCCGAAACGGTGCCACGGCCGCGGGTCGGCGGCCGAGCCGGACGAGCTCGACCCGGAACCGGAGCTGACGAACGAGCCGGGCGGGCCGGCCGAGCCGGTATGCGCGCCGTCCTTGAGCTTGACGGCGCCGAACGCGGCGCCGGCCGCGGCGAGCGCGACGATCGCCCCGGCCGCGGCGAGACGGAGGTTGCGTGTGGTTTCCATGGCGCCGAGTCTCGGGCCGCTCCCTAAGAGCGGCTTGTGAGCGCCCTATGAGTTGGCGTTCGGCCGTCCCCGGAGCGGCCGAACGCCTCCTCCTACCGTGCCGCGGTCTCGGACGTCACCCGGATCGCGACGTCGTACTTCTCGACCGACACTCGCCCTCCCGGCGTGTCGTCCGTCGGCATCGCGCCGAGCGTTGCGTCGCCGCGGGCATAGTCGTCCTCGTTCTCGAAGAGGACGATCGCCAGCGACTTCTGCGCCTGTGGATCGTGAAGGATCATCAGCTCGGTCGCCGGGATGTCCTCCGGCGGTCCTCCTGAACCGGTGATCTCGGCGCGCAGCTGCTCGATCCGCTCCGACGTGACGCCTTCGAAGGCGACGACCCGTGCCAGCATCTCGGGCCTCCTTTCGACCCCTTGCTTGAGCCGACAATACGCCTGTCGCGAACGTCGGCCAAGCCTCCGCACGAGCGTCGACCGACTGCCGTCGCCCTGTCCGGCGGGTAGGGCGCGCGTCTCGCCCGGGGTCGCAAAGGGCCACGACCTTCGCGCGTGATCCGCGTGCGAAAGAGCTCCTTCGGTACGAGAGTCAGATTGTCGAGCGCGAGCGCGCAAGCTGGATGAGCGTCTGGTTGGCGCCTGCAGGCGGGAACCAAGGGGCTTGCATCGGGAAACTGTGGGTGTGCCGGTGTCGTTCGCAGATGCCTTCCGTGCCGAGTTTCCGTCGCTGCATCGCTATCTGCGGCGGCGGGTCGGGACGGCGGCGGCCGACGATCTCGCCTCCGAGACGTTCGCGATCGCTTTTGCCCGCTGGGATTCGTTCGATCAGTCGCGGCCGCCGCGTCCCTGGCTCTACGGGATCGCGTCGAACCTGGCCCAGCATCAGTGGCGCAGCGAACGGCGGAAGCTTCTCGCCTACGCGCGAACGGGTGTCGATCCTGTCACCTCGGATCTCGACGACGCCCTCGGGCGCGCTGATGCCGACGCGCAGAGAAGGCAGCTCGCGGCCGCGCTTGCCGCACTCCGTGACGAAGACCGGGACATCCTCCTCTTGCACGCCTGGGCCGAGCTGAGCGATGCCGAGATTGCTGCCGCGCTCTCGTTGCCCGTCGGCACTGTCAAGTCGCGCCTTCATCGGACGCGCGCACAACTCGGGAACCAGCTGAGCCCCGACGGGCAACTGCCAGTGAAGGCGGACGCTGTCGCGGAGCGAGAGGCAACCCGATGAGTGATCACTTGCAGCTACTCGATGAGTTCCGGAGCGAGGTTCCGGCAGCAGATGATGCGACCGTCGAGCGTGTGCTCGCTCGGATCACTGCTGGGGCGCCGGCGCGACGGCGTTCGCCGCTGCAGCGCTTCGGCCGTCGTCAGCGCCTAACGCTTGTGATCGCGCTTGCCGCGCTTCTGCTCGCGGCCGCATCGGTCGCTGCGGTGAAGGAAGGGCCGTGGTGGCAGAGCGGCGGCCCGCCTGTCGATCCGCAGGCGGTCGCCTCCGTCGCCCGCGACAACATGCCCGCGAGCGTCAAGCTGGCCGATGCGCGAACGGTCGTGACTTCGGGGGATGCAGCGCTTGTCGCCGTGCCGCTGAACGCGACCGGCTACTGCCTGATTCCGGCGATCGGCGGTCACGCGACCCTCGGCGCACAGTGCGAGTACCAGGTGAGAAACCCCGAGCGCGGAGACGACGACCGGACGATCAGCGTGACTCGCCGGGCGGCTGGTAGCGATCCCGCGGCATGGATCGTCTACGGACGCATCACCGACCCGCGCGCGACGCACATCGACCTCGGGCCGTTCGCCCTCGACCTCGCCACCGGAGGCTTCTTTCTCGGTGAGGTGCCGCAGGGTGAGTGGTCGCGGCTGAGCAGCAGCGCCACGAGCGGCGCGATCCTCGATCATTCCGGCGGTGTGCTTCGCCGCGGCTGCGTGAACTGGGCGGCTGCGCCTGTCGGCGCAACCAAGGACGGCGAGTATCCGGTGCCGCTCTGGACGGAGTCGACCGGCAGCAAGTGCAACGTGCAGAAGCCTGCGGTGCTACCCACGGTTGATCTCGGCACTGCGAAAAAGCTCTTCGATGTGACCCTGACGCAGAACTACAGCATCTGGAAGGCGGGCCAGACTGTCACCTTCGAAGCCGCACAGAGGTCGGACGGGACGAGTTGCCTCGTCGCCACCGGCCCGGAAGCGGTCGGAGGCGTCAATTTCTCCAACGGCTGCGGTGCCGACAATGCGTCGACAAGCCCTCAGCATCCGATTAACGTCGGGATCGGCGCGGGGCTTACGCACGTCGATGGCAAAGCGGTCTACACCTGGGACATCAGCGGCGGCGTCGACCCTGGATCGAGGATCGTGAAGTTGGAGCTTCACTCGGACAGTGGAACGACACCGGTCTCCTTCGCTGGCGGCTTCTTCTTCGCGCAGTTCCCGGTGACCACCCCCGGTCCGCAGAAGGGAACCGTGTCGATGCCGCCTGGAAAGTGGCTCCTCCTCGGGCTCGACGCGGCGGGCAACCAGGTCGCCCACGTCGATCTGGTCGCTTCTTACCGGCAGGCGACGCCACACTGAAACGCCGCGCCCCAGGCCGTCACATCGGTACCGAACGGCTACGAGCGCCAGAATGCCGAGCACGTGCGGGCCGGGCCCGTCCTTCCGCCGACACCCCGGGCCGGTGGCGGCGATGGGTTGGAGTCCAAACAATCCTGTCGAAGCTGTCGCGGGCAGAAAGCTCCCCACAGTCAGAAACAATCAGCGGCTCAACGTCAAGCACGTGATCTTCCGATCCAGTGCGTGAACGGCGCGGGTTGCAGATGGGTGGCAACGAGAAGGCGGCCTCGCGGCCGCGCTTCGAGAAATCCTGGTCTTCGAGGTGGAGCTAGGCGGACTCGAACCGCCGACCTCCTGGGTGCGATCCAGGCGCTCTCCCAACTGAGCTATAGCCCCGAGGCGGCAACAGTGTAGCGCGGGCCGGCTTTACCAGACCCTCACATTCGCTTCACTCCGTCCCCTTCGGCGGCGGGAACGCGGTGTCCCTGACGCACGAAAGGAGACCCCACATGACCCGTAGGACGAACCTGCTCGCGTTGCTGGCGGCGGGGGCCGTGACGGTGCTCGCCGTCGCCGGTCTCTCGCAGGCCGCCGGAACCGCAGCACCGAAGAACCAGAGCCCGCCGACGATCTCGGGCAAGGCCGAGGAAGGGCAGACGCTGACCGCCTCGACCGGAACGTGGAACGGCTCGCCGACCTCGTACGCCTATCGCTGGCGCCGCTGTGACGGCAACGGCGGCAGCTGCGCGACGATCAGCGGCGCGACGGACAAGACCTACGTCCTGAAGAAGGTCGACGTCGACAACACGCTGCGCGTCCGCGTGACGGCGAAGAACGCCGACGGCTCCACCGACGCGACGTCGGTGCCGACGGGCGTCGTGACGTCCGCGCCGGCTCCGCCGCCGACGACGAAGGACGGCTGCCCCACGTCGGGTAGCGGCACGCTTGCGGTCACGTCCATCGCCAACCCCGCGCGGCTGCTCGTGAACGCGCAGGCGGCGTCGCCGTCGACGATCACCCGCTCGACGACCGACCTGACGCTTCGCTTCCACGTGGTGGCGTGCAACGGCCGGCCGATCCAGGGTGCGCTCGTGTACGCGACCGCCGTCCCGTTCGAGCAGTTCAACGTGCCGGCCGAGGTCACGACGGACGCCTCCGGCTGGGCGACGGTCTCGATGCAGCAGGCGGGGCGCTTCCCGGCCTCGTCGCGCCAGCAGCTGCTGGCCGTGTTCGTCCGCGCGCGCAAGCCGGGCGAGCCGCTGCTCGGCGGCATCTCGACGCGCCGGCTCGTGTCCTTCCCGGTCAACCTCTGACCGTCTCGTCGGGGACGCCGCGCGTGCCGCCCTACACTGCGGGCGGTGCGCGCGGTCGTCCTCGACGCGAACGGGCTCCCGGAGCTCGCCGAGCTCCCGGAGCCGTCCGGGCCGGGCGTGCTCGTCCGCGTCCGTGCCTGCGGCCTCTGCGGCTCCGACGTCGAAAAACTCGGCCGCGCTGCCGCCGGCTCCGTGCTCGGCCACGAGCTCGAGGGCGTGCTCGAGTCGGGTGAACGCGTGACTGTCATGCACCGCGTTCCGTGCGGCTCGTGCGAGCGCTGTCGCGGCGGCCACGAGTCGACGTGCGAGTCGTTCGCGGAGGCCCGCATCGATCCTGGTGGGTTCGCCGAGTGCCTGCGCGCGACGCACGCCCTGGCCCTCCCGGCGGCGATCGCCGAACTCGAAGGCGTCTGGGTCGAGCCGCTCGCGTGTGTGCTCCGGGCCGCGGAGCAGGTGCCGAGCGGGCGCGTCCTGGTCGTCGGCTGCGGCGCGATCGGCCAGCTCTGGGTGCAGGCGCTGAAGCGGCGCGGCGACGAGGTCGTTGCCGCCGACGTGCGCGCCGATCGCCTCGACCACGCGTGCCGGCTCGGAGCCGTCTCGGACGCCGGCACCGTCAATGCTGCGGTGCTGACGGCTCACGCCGGCCTGAACGACGCGATCTCTCGGCTCGAGCCGGGCGGGACGCTGCTCGTCTTCGCCGCACCGCCGGGTGACGTGCCGGTCGCGCTCGACGTTGTGTACCGGCGCGAGCTCCACGTCACCGGGTCGCGGTCCGCGAGCCCGGCACACTTCTCGGCGGCGCTCGAGCTCCTCCCCGAGCTCGTGCTTCCCGAAGTGACCACGCTCCCGCTCGATCGCTTCGGCGAAGGCGTCGAGCTCTACCGCAGCGGGCGCGCGACGAAGGTCGTCTTCGTGCCGTGAGAGCCGCGCGGCTCTACGCGCCCGGCGATCTCCGTGTCGAGGACGTGCCGAAGCCTGCGCCCGGCCCCGGAGACGTCCTGGTGCGGGTCGAGGTGGCTCTCACCGACGGGACGGACCTGAAGACGTACCGCCGCGGCCACCCTCTCCTGCTCGCCGACCCGCCGGCGCCGTTCGGGCACGAGTTCTGCGGCATCGTCGACGGCCGGCGCGTCGTCGCCGCCAACTCGGCGCCGTGCGGCGCCTGCGAGGGGTGCGTCCGCGGCGAGCAGTGCCGCGAGCTCGTCTTCCTCTCCGGCGCCTACGGCGATTGGCTCCTGATCCCCGAGCGGATCGCCGGGGTGAACATGCACGACGTGCCCCCGGGCGTCGCGCCGGAGGTGGCGGCGATGGTCGAGCCGCTCGGCTGCTGCCTCCGCGGCGTCGAACGGGCGGGCGTCCGGACCGGAGATCGCGTTGCCATTCTCGGAGCCGGCCCGATCGGGCTGATGCTCGCAGCGTGTGCCGCGGACGCCGGCGGTCGACCGGTCGTCGTCGGCGGCCGGCCCGAGCGACGGGCGCTCATCGAGGAGTTCGGCGCCGAGGCCGGCGACGGCCGCGGTGCCGACATCGTGATCGAGGCCGCGGGAACCGAGGAGGCGTGGTTCGAGGCGGAGGAGCTCGTCCGGCCCGGTGGCACGGTCGTCATGTTCGGCGGGCTACCGCGCGACGCACGGCCGCCGATCGATGCGTACCGCCTTCACTACGAGGAGCTCACCATTCGCGGCTCCTTCCATCACACGCCTGCGACCGTGCGGGCGGCGCTCGGCTTCCTCGCGAGCGGCGCCTACCCGTGGGAGACGCTCGTCACGCACCGTGTCCTCCTCGACGACCTGCCTGCGCTCTTCGCCGACCCGCCCCGTGACCTCCTCAAGGCCGCCGTCACTCCGTGAGCTGAACCGGACGCTGCTCGCGCGGCAGCTGCTGCTCGAGCGCTCCGCGCTGTCGGCCGTGGACGCCGTGCGGCACCTCCTGGCGCTCCAGGCGCAGTGGGCGCCGGCCGCCTATGTCGCGCTCTGGTCGCGGCTCGAAGGCTTCCGGAAGGAAGACCTGACGACGTCGCCCGGGATCGTCAAGGCATCGACGCTCCGCGGGACGCTGCATGTGATGGCGCGAGACGTATTTCCGGCCATTTCGGCTGCGGCGATCGAGTCGCGGCGCGGACGCACGGCGAACCTCGGCGTCGACATCGCGGCACTCCGGCGGGCGCTGCCGCGGCGTGCTCTCGGACAGGCCGAAGCCGAGCAAATCGCGGCGCGCGTCTTCGGCACCGACGACCGCTGGACGATTGCGTTCGCCCTCCGCGCCCTGCCTTTCGTCCGAGACGGCGTCGTCGGCACGTGGCCGCACACGAAGCCTCCGGCCGTCAGGTTGTGGCGTGAGCGGCTGCCCGACCCGCAGGAGAGCGCGAGACGCGTCGTCCGTGCGTTCCTGGCTGCGTACGGCCCGGCGACACGAGCAGAGGTCGAGCGTTTCACGAGCTTCCGGATCCGGCAGCTGCGGCCGGCGCTCGACGGTCTCGAGGAGCGTGACGGGTTGTACGACGTTCCCGGCGCGCCACGGGTCTCCGCCCGGGTGCGCGCGCCGGTGCGGTTCCTGCCGGCCTACGACTCCATGCTGCTCGCGCACCTCGAGAACGGCCGCGTGATCCCGCCGGAGTACGTCGCAGCCGTCTACAACCGCAAGAATGCGACGTGCAAGAGCACGTTCACCGTCGACGGCTTCGTCGCGGGCACGTGGCGGCTGGACGGGAAGCGGATCGTCGTCGAACCCTTCGCGACGCTCCCGTCGAGGTGGCGCCGCGAGGTGAACGATGAGGCGGCCCGTCTGGTCGCGTGGTGGCTCGCCTAAACGGCGAAGAGCGTCAGCTCGGGCTCCCGCTCGCCGCGCAGGACTGCGAGGTCGACGCAGGCCGTGCCGATGCCGCGCTGCTCGGCGAGCGCGACGGCCTGCGGCTTCAGCTGCTGCGCGGCGAGGATGCCGCGGCAGCCGGCGCGCGACGGGTCTGCGCGGATGCAGTCGAGGTACCGCGACAGCTGCTCGACGGCGTCGATCGTGCCGACCCGCTTGATCTCGACGGCGACCCAGCCGTCGTCCTCGGCGCGGCACATCAGATCGACCGGGCCGACGTCGGTCGGCCATTCCCGCTTGACGAGCCTCAGGCCGGCCTCGACGTGCGTCGGGTCGTCGGCCAGCAGGAGCTGCAGGTCACGCTCGACGCCGTCCTTCTCGAGGCCGGCCGCCTCGCCCATGTCGTGCGTCACGTCCGAGAGCACCTCGAGCAGCCGGATCTCGAGCCGGTCCTCGCTCCGCCCGGCACGCTTGCGGACGACGACGAGCCCGTCGGTCAGCTCGACTACCGTGGGGGGCGTCATCCAGTTGAGCGGCTTTACGGATTGCCCCCCGGAATCCGACCAGACCATGAACGTGCCGTCCTCCTTGATCATCAGGAGGCGCACAGACTCGGCAAGCCGTGTGGTCAAACGGCCGGTGTAGGACACCTCGCAGCGGGCGACGATCAGACGCATGGGGCGAGGACAC
>JAICYG010000137.1 GCA_025934335.1 Thermoleophilia bacterium
ACGGCCTGGGCGAGCGGATTGTGCGGTGCTACGCCGCGATCGCGCGGAGGTCTTCCAGGGCGCGGCCGAGCAGGTTCTCGCGCAGGTCGAAGAGGCCCGCCCAGAGCGAGCTCGCCTCGAGGCTCGACTGCCAGCGGACCGTCGAGGAGAGACCCTCGAGCGCACGGACGAGCACCGCCAGCTCGAGGTACGCCTGGGCGACGCGGTGCGGCGCCACCTTCACGCCTGCCCGTTCGAGCACCGGCTCCCAGTCGACGAGCTCGCCCGGGCCCGGCTCGCCGAACCACGACCGTCCCTCCGCCTGGTCGGCCTCGAGCTCCAGCAGATACCGCCCGAGCGGCCGCTCGAGCCCCGCGAGCGCCGTCTCGACCCGGTCGGCCGCACGCCGGAGCGCCGCCTGCCGCCGTCCCGCCGTCCCCGGCTCGGCCTCGCCGCGCGCCCAGCGTTCGAGCAGCCGGCAGAAGGCGAGCGAGGCCACCTCGACCGCGACCAGCTGCGCGATCAGGCGCCGTCCCGTCGGCTCCTCGGCCGCGTGCTCCGCGATCACGTCCGCCCACTCCGGGCGAGTGCCGAGCGGGACGCTCAAACCTCCACCACCACCGGCAGGATCATCGGCCGCCGCCGGGTCCGGTCGTACACGAGCTGGCCGATGCCGTCGTGAATGTGCTCCTGCAGCAGCTTGATCTCGCGGATGTCGTCGTCGAGCAGCTCGCGCACGATCTCGTGCGCCTCCTGCCGCATCTCGGCGAGCAGCTCCTCGCTCTCCGCGAACCCGCGCGAGATGAGCTCCGGCCGCGACGCGGCGCCGTCGGCGAGCGTCGTCACGACGATCAGCACGCCGTCCTCCGACATGTGGCGCCGGTCGCGCAGCGCCACGTCGGAGATGTCTCCGACGCCGAGCCCGTCGACGAACGTCACGCCCGCGTCGATGCGGTCGACGATGTGCGCACCCGCACGCGAGAGCTCGACCACGTCGCCGTTCTCCGCGAGCACGATCGACGACGCCGGCACGCCCGCCTCCTGCGCGAGCCGCGCATGCGCCGCCTGCATCCGGTACTCGCCGTGGATCGGCATCACCGCCTTCGGCCGCACGAGCGAGATCAGCGTCCGTAGCTCCTCGGCGCGGCCGTGACCCGAGACGTGCACGTCCGCGTTCTCCTCGTGCAGCACCTCGGCGCCGCGCTTCGTCAGCTGGTTGATCGTGTCGTGCACGCGCAGCTCGTTCCCCGGCACGGGTCGCGCAGAGAGGATGACCGTGTCGCCGCGCTCGACCTTGATCGCGGGGTGGTCGTCGTACGCGATGCGCGTCAGCGCCGACAGCGGCTCGCCCTGCGAGCCGGTGCAGAGCACGAGCTGCTCGCCCGCCGCCACGTCGTCGAGGTCGGCCGGCTTCACGAGGATGTCGTCCGGCATCTCGACGTAGCCGAGATTGCGCGCCACGTTCATGTTGCGGCGCATCGAGCGGCCGACGACGACGATCTTCCGGCCGCAGTCGACGCCGACGTCGATCGCCTGCTGCATCCGGTGGATGTTCGACGCGAAGCTCGTGATCAGCACGCGGCCGCGGCGCGCCGGGATGATCTGCCGGAACGCCTCGCCCACCACGCGCTCGGAGCGCGTGAAGCCCGGCCGCTCCGCGTTCGTCGAGTCGCCGAGCAGCAGGTCGACGCCGCGGTTGCCGAGGTCGGCGAGGCGGCCGACGTCGGTCCGGAGGCCGTCGACGGGGGTGTGGTCGAGCTTCCAGTCGCCCGTGTGGAACACCCGCCCGGCGGCCGTCTCGATCGCGATCCCGACCGCATCCGGGATCGAGTGCGCCATGCGGATGAACTCGAGCCGGAACGGGCCGATCTCGACGGGCCCGCCCTCGGGATCTACCTCGCGCAGCTCTGCGGCGCGCAGGAGGCCGTGCTCGTCGAGCTTCGACTTGACGAGCCCGAGCGTCAGCCGCGTCGCCCAGATCTCGTCGACGCGCACCTCGCGCATCAGGAACGGCAGCGCCCCGACGTGGTCCTCGTGCGCATGCGTGAGCACGACGGCACGGACACGGCGGTCGTGCAGGTACCCGAAGTCCGGGAGGATGACGTCGACGCCGAGGTGCTCGTCGCGTGGGAACGACATCCCCGCGTCGACGACGATCGTCTCGCCGCCCGCCTCGTACACGGTCATGTTCTTACCAACCTCTCCGAGGCCCCCGAGCGGGATCACGCGCAGTACGTCGTCCATCTGGCCCCGCAGTGTAGGGCGTCGTTCCTACGCCGGGACGAGGAGGCCGAGCCGCTCGAGGCAGCCGCGCACCCGCGCGACCTCGTCCTCGCTCGCCTCGACGAGGGGCAGGCGGTGGCCGCCGACCGGGTGGCCGAGCAGCCGCAGGGCGGCTTTGATCGCGATCGGGTTCGGCGCGACGCCGAGCAGGTCGTACGACGGCTCGAGCTGCCGGTCGACCTCACGCGCGCGCTCGAGGTCGCCCGTGAGCGCCGCACGCACCTGCTCCGCGACCTGCGGCCCGACCACGTGCGTGTGCACGCACACGCCGCCGATCCCGCCCAGCTCGAGGAACGGCTGAATCAGGTTGTCGTCGCCGGCGTACAGGTCGAGCCCGGACGCAACGATGTGCCGCGCCTGGTCGAGGTCGCCGTTCGCCTGCTTGACCGCGCGGACGTTGTCGACCTCGGCGAGCTGCGAGATCGTCTCGGGCTCGATGTTGACGACGACCCGCGCGGGGATGTTGTAGACGACGATCGGCCGGTCGGTCGCGCGCGCGACCTCCGCGAAGTGGGCGACGATGCCGCGCTGCGGCGGCTTGTTGTAGTACGGCGTCACGACGAGGAACGCCGAGGCGCCGAGCTCGTGCGCCGCCCCGGTCAGGTGCACCGAGTGCGACGTCGAGTACGTGCCCGTCCCCGCGACGACGGTGGCCCTGTCGCCGACCGCCTCGAGCGCTGCGCGCACGAGGTCGAGCCGCTCGTCGTCGGCGAGGGTCGGGCTCTCGCCCGTCGTCCCGGCGACGACGATGCCGTCGGAGCCGTTCTCGACGAGGTGCGTGCAGAGCGCCTGGAAGGCGTCGAAGTCGACGCTGCCGTCGTCTTTGAACGGCGTGACGATCGCCGTCAGGACGTGACCGAGCACGCCCAAAGTCTACGCCCCCGTCGAACGAACTCCTTACAGCCCCCGCCTAGAGTGGGCTCGTGCGCAGGGTGCTGCCGCTCACGCTCCTTCTCGCCGTCGTCGCCGTGGCGTCGGCGGGCGCCGCCACGGCGCCCGCCGTGCCGCGGCACTCGCAGCTCGCACTCCGCCACAAGCTGCCCTCGCTGGCGTACGTCCCGACCCGTGTCGGCTTCGGCTTCCGCTACTACAAGTGGGCGACGACGACACGGCCCGCGCTCCGCATCTGGTTCCGCGACGTGGCGAAGCGCGAGATCACCTTCGTCGCGACCTTCCAGAAGGGCGCGTGCGCCGCGAGCCGTGAGAAGACGTTCCAGCTCGACGGCAACAAGGTGTACTGGTCGCACACCGCAAACGAGCAGCAGGCGTGGCGTTGCGTGCAGGGGACGAAGGGGCGACTCGTGCGCCTGACTGTTGCGACGCCGATCCCGCCGACGAGGTTTGCCGACGTCGGGATCGGGCGGATCGCCGCGTCAGGCCGGCACGTTCAGTAGGCGCACGACGCGCGGCGCAACCTCTTCGACGTCGCCGGCGAGCCGCAGGAACTCAGCTTCGTACGGCCGGGCGGCAAGCCCGACGAGTGCGGCGGGCGCGAGCTCGCGGAGGCGCTCGAGCACCGGCTCGATGTTCCGCCGCTCGTAGAGCACGTCCGCGGCGAGCGCCAGGTCGAACCGCTCGGCCCACGGCTCCCGCCAGTCGCGCGTCTCCGCGCGCAGCGTCAGCCCGTTGCGTGCGGCGTTCTCGCGCAACAGCGCGATCGCGTCCTCCGACCAGTCGATCGCCGTCACGCTCGCACCCTTCGCGGCGGCGACGAGCGACGGCACCCCCAGCCCGCAGCCGAGCTCGACGACGTGCACGCCCGCGACCTCGGGCAGCGCCTCGGCGAGCGCCGTCGCGGCCGGCCACAGCTCTGCCCAGTAGGGCAGGAACTCGTCCCGCTCGAACTCGGCCTCGTCGATCAGCGCCTCCGGCGACGCCGGCCGTTCCAGGCGCAGCTCGACGCCGTGGACGACGACCGCGTCAGAGAAGAGCGTCAAGGCCGATCGTGAGCCCGGGCGGCAGCGTCGAGAGCCGCTCGAGCGCGAGCAGGACGCCCGGGGTGTACGCCTCCCGCGAGCTCGCGTCGTGGCGGATCGTGAGCGTCTGTCCCGCGCCGCCGAGAATCACCTGCTGGTGCGCGTTCAGCCCCGGCAGGCGCACCGAGTGGATCGGGATCTCCCCGCCCATCCGCTCGGCCGTCAGCTTCGCGGTGCCCGACGGTGCGTCGAGCTTCGCCGGATGGTGGAGCTCGACGATCTCCGCGCGCTCCAGGTGGCGGGCCGCCTCGGCAGCGAACCGCATCATCAGGACCGCGCCGATAGCGAAGTTCGGCGCGTAGAACACGGGTACCGACGCGTCGTGGAACTCCTCGGCGTCCCAGCCGGTCGTGCCGACGACGCACGGGACACCCGCCTCGATCGCGGCGCGGACGTTGCCCGTCACTGCAGACGGCGTCGTGAAGTCGACCATCGCCTCGGCGTCGCCGAGCGAGTCGACCAGCTGGTGCCTCGCCGCCTCGAGCCCCGGGCCGAGCACGGACCCGACTTTCCCGTTCCGGCCGTTGAGCAGAACCCTCACGCCGCTCGCGCGAGGTCGGGCGTGACCCGTTCGAGTGCCGCGAGGAAGCGCTCCTCGCTCGGCCCGATGCACGCCGCCGAGAGCCGTTCGGGTGCCAGGAGCGCGCCGGCGAGTGCACTCACGGACGAGGCCTCGACCGCGTCGATCTCCGCCACGATCCGGTCGAGCGACAGGAGCTCCGAGTCGGTGATCAGCGACTTTCCGAGCCGGTTCATGCGCGTCGACGTCGACTCCATCGAGAGCAGGATGCGCCCCTTCAGGTTCTCCTTCGCGCGCTCGAGCTCTCGCTCCGGCAGGTTGCCGGCAGCGATGTCGGCGATCTGCTCCGCGGTGATCGCGAGCGCTTCGCCGAGATTGTCCTCCCGCGTTCCCAGGTAGACGCCGATCTGCCCGGTGTCCGTGTACTGCGACACGAACGAGTACACGGCGTACGCCATCCCGCGCTTCTCGCGGATCTCCTGGAAGAGGCGCGACGATGCGGAGCCGCCGAGGATCGCGTCGAGCAACGAGGCCGCGAAGCGGCGGCGGTCGGAGCGGGAGATGCCGGGAGCCCCGAGGCAGACGTGGTACTGCTCGGTGTCCTTGCGCTGGAAGCGCAGGCGCGGCGGCGGCGGCTCCATCAACGGCGGCCGCGCGTTCAGCCGGGAGTCCCCCACCTCGTTGCGGCGCTCGAGCGCACGTCCCACCAGCTCGACGACCCGCTCGTGCTCGATGTTGCCGGCGGCGGCGACGACGATGTTCGCGGGCACGTACAGCTCGCCGTGGTACTTCGCGATCTCGTCGCGCGGTATCGAGGAGATCACCTCGGCGGTGCCGATCACCGGCCGGCCGAGCGGGTGGTCGCCGAAGATCGCCTCCGAGATCAGGTCGTGCACGAGATCCTGGGGCGCGTCCTCGTACATCGCGATCTCCTCGAGCACGACCTCGCGCTCCGCATCGAGGTCACTGAAGGCCGGCGCGAACACCATGTCGCCCATCACGTCCATCGCGGTTTCGAGGTGATGGTCGGGGACGCGCGCGTAGACGAGCGTGTGCTCCCGCGACGTGGCCGCGTTCAGCTCGCCCCCGAGGCCGTCGAAGATCTCGGCGATCTCGACGGCGCTGTAGCGAGACGTCCCCTTGAAGAGCAGGTGCTCGATGAAGTGCGTGACGCCTGCTTCGGCTGCCGCCTCGTCGCGCGAGCCGGCGCCGATCCAGTAGCCGACCGCCGCGGAACGGACGTGGTCGAGCGGCTCCGAGACGATCCGCTCGCCCGAGTCGAGCTCGGTCAGCGTCCAGTTCTGCACGGGGCCGTAGGCTACGGGTTTCGGTAGCGGAGAGCCACGAGGATCGTGAACACGCAGACGACCGTCGCGACCGTGTTCGGGACGATGATCGCCGGGTTCCCGAGTGCGATTCCGTAGGCGAGCCAGAGCAGGAACCCGACGAGCAGCACCTGCTGGTAGCCGACGGAGACGCCCTTCGACGAGCGGTGCGCACGGATCGCCCGGATCTGCAGGATCGGCGAGACGGCCATCGCAACACCCCAGGTCGCGGCCGCGGCGGCGAGCACGTCGGTCGTCACGCCGGGACGTTAGCGGCGGTAGACGACGCCCGACCTCGGATCGACGTACAGCGACGGGTCGGCGCGCAGCGCGTACAGCCCGCCTGCCAGGCCGAGGCCGGCCGACACGCCGCCGAGCAGTGCCGCCAGCGTCGGCTGGAAGCCCAGCGAGATTGCCGCGAGCACCGAGACGCCGGCGGTGCTCGGCAGCGTCGCGGCGAATGCCTGCCGAAGGCGGCCGGCGACGGGCGCGCCTGCCGGCGCCGGCTCGGGCTCGCGCCGGGGCAGGAACCGGGCACGCGGGTCGTTGTAGAGCGTGAAGACGGTGACGAAGGCGCCGCCTGCAAAGGCGAGCAGGGACCCCGCCGCCGGGGCGCCCGCGAGCCGGGCAACGGCCACCCCCGCGAGGCCGAGGCCGAGCCGGATCGGCGTGACGTAGAGCGCCCGGTCGCGCAGCGAGTGCAGCCTCATCGGGCATCGCCCGGCAGGAGCGACCAGAGGATCGCGTCGGCGCGCTGCCCGTGCAGCCAGATCGACTGCCGCTCGCGCCCCTCGCGCTGGAAGCCGCAACGCTCGGCGAGCCGCTGCGACGGCTCGTTGGCGGGGTGCGTGCGCAGCTCGAGCCGGCCGACGCCCTCGCGGAAGAGCCAGTCGCAGACCAGCCGGACCGAGCGAGTCATCAGCCCGCGCCCGCGGCCGTCGGCGCACGCGAGGTACGCCAGCTCGTAGTTGTCCCGATGCCGGCGCGACGCGATCACCGCACCCAGTGAGACGTCGACACCCGCCTCCGTGACGGCGAAGTCGAAGCGGTCGCCCGTTAAGCGTCCGTTGTGCGCGAGCCGGAGCAGCGAGTCGAAGTCGCGTTCGACCGGCGCCCGCGGCATGTTCAGCCAGCGCGCGACGAGCTCGTCGCGCATCGTGTCGAGACAGGCGGCGCGGTCGCCCTCGCGGAGCTCGCGGAGGACGACCACGCCGTCTGTGAGTGTCGGGGGGGGGGTTAACCCCCCCCCCCCCACTAAGACCGGCGGGTCAGGGGGGGCCGGGCGGGGCGAAGACGCCGC
>JAICYG010000003.1 GCA_025934335.1 Thermoleophilia bacterium
GCTTCACGGGTCGCGAGCACCAAGCGATGCAAGGACGCAGCGAGCGCCGATAGTAGAACTATCGGCGCGACCGAGGACGCGGCAGCGCGCAGCGTGATCGCGGGCCGGGGAGCCGGCGAACGTTGCCGGTTGCATCACTAGGCACTTTCCCGTTTCTGAAGCAGAATAGGGCGGGTGGAAGCGGCTCCCACCGACCGGCTCGCGGAGCTCGTTCCGTTCGTCCCGCGGCTGACGCTCGACTGGCTGCGCGACCATCCCGAGCGCCTCTGGGTCGAGCAGGACGCGACGATCGCGTTCGTCGACATCTCGGGCTTCACGGCGATGTCCGAGAAGCTCTCGAACCTCGGCAAGGCGGGCGCCGAGGAGGTCACCGACGTGATGAACACCACGTTCTCGGCGCTCCTCGAGGTGGCCTACGCCGAGGGCGGCGGCCTCCTGAAGTTCGGCGGCGACGCACTGCTCCTCCTCTATACAGGCCCGGAGCACGCCGCGCGCGCCGCGCGCGCCTGCTTCGGCATGCGCCGCGTCCTCCGCACCGTCGGGCGCCCACGCACCTCTGCCGGCGCGATCCAGCTGCGGATGCACGCCGGCGTCCACAGCGGGACGTTTCAGTTCTTCCTCGTCGGCGACTCGCACCGCGAGCTCCTCGTCACCGGGCCTGCGGCGACGCGAACGGTCGAGATGGAGGCGACCTCCGAGGCGGGCGAGATCGTCGTCAGCCCGGAGACCGCGGCCCTCCTCGACGAGGCTGTGCTCGGGGACCAGAAGGGCGACGGCCGGCTGCTCGTGGGCGAGCCGCAGGCGTCGGGGGAGATGGTCCCGACGCCGGACGTCGAGGGAGTCCCGCTCGAAACCGCGATCCCTGCGCCCCTCCGCTCGCAGCTCCTCGACGTCGGGCCGCTCGAGGGCGAGCACCGGAACGGCGCGATCGCCTTCGTCCGCTTCTCGGGGCTCGACGAGATCGTCGGGACCGAGGGCCCCGATGCCGCCGCGGACGCGCTCGACGCGCTCGTGCGAGCGATCCAGGCCGCGGCCGACGAGCACGGCGTCACGTTCCTCGAGAGCGACGTCGACCGTGACGGCGGCCGGATCATCCTCGTCTCGGGTGCGCCGCGCACGTTCGGCGACGACGAGGAGCGCCTGCTGCGCGTGCTGCGCGTCGCCGTCGACACCGGGCTGCCGCTGCCGGTGCACGTCGGCGCGAACCGCGGCCGGTTCTTCACCGGCCAGGTGGGCGCGCCGTTCCGTCGGACGTACACGGTGCTCGGCGACACGGCGGCGCTCGCCGCGCGGCTGATGGCGCGCGCCGGCGAGGACGAGATCTACGTCTCGGCCGAGGCGCTCGCGCGAGGCGGCGGCTGCTTCGCCGCCGACGCGCTCGAGCCGTTCACCGTCAAGGGGAGGAGCGAGCCGGTACACGCGCACCTGCTCGGGGAGATCGTCGAGGCGACGCCCGACGGAGCGGCTCCGGGCGGGGGACGGGGCCTCCCGTTCGTCGACCGCGAGCGCGAGCGCGCGGTGCTCGACGCGGCCGTGGCACCCGTCCGCATGGGGTTCGGCACGCTCGTCGAGCTGATCGGCGAGCCGGGCATCGGCAAGTCGCGCCTCGCCGAGGAGCTCGAGACGCGCTGTGCAGACATGGGCAAGGTCGGGACCCGCTGCCAGCAGTACGAGTCCGGCACTCCCTACCACCCGTTCCGGCCCGTGCTGCGGTCGCTGCTCGACGTCGAGCTGAACGGCGACGGGGAGCAGAACCGGACGCTGCTCGCCGAGCGCGTCGCGCGCATCGACGAGGAGCTCGTCCCGTGGGTGCCGCTGTTCGCCGCGCCCCTCGACGCCCAGGTCGCCTCCACCCCCGAGGTGGACGCACTCGACCCGGCCTTCTGGCGGGCGCGCCTGCACGGCGTGCTCGGGAAGCTGCTCGGCCACGTGCTCGACGCACCGACGTTGCTGCTCTTCGAGGACGTGCACTGGATGGACGATGCGTCCTCGGAGCTGCTGCGCTTCCTCGGAACACAACTGCCGACCAAGCCGTGGCTCGCGTGCACGACGCGGCGGCCGGTCGAGGGGGGCTTCGCGGCGGCGGAGGGAACGCCGCCGCTCCCGGCGATGACGCTTCGTCTCGAGGCTCTGCCCGAGACGGACGCGCGCACGCTCGCACTCGCGGCCGCGGGCGACCGGAGGCTGAGCGAGGACGAGCTGGAGGCGATCGCAGCACGTGCAGCCGGCAACCCGCTCTTCCTGCAGGAGCTCGCGTCGCCGGAGGAGCGAAGCGAGGACGAAGCGCTGCCGGAGACGGTCGAGGCGCTCGTCGCCACGAAGATCGACCGGCTGGCCCCGGCCGACCGCGCCCTGCTCCGCTGGGCGTCCGTGCTCGGGGTGAGCTTCTCGGGAAGCGTGATCGCGCAGGTGCTGGAGGGCGACGAGACGGCGTCCGCCTCCTCGGAGGCATGGGACAGGCTCGCCGAGTTCGTGGAGCGCGACCCCGAGGTACCGGGCGGCTTCCGCTTCCGCCACGCGCTGATCCGCGACGCCGCGTACGAGGGACTCTCGTACCGCCGGCGCCGCGAGCTGCACACCCGCGTCGCGGAGGTGCTCGAGCAGCGGCAGGAGCGAAGCGAGATCGCGGAGCTGCTCTCGCTCCACTTCCACTACGGCGAGCGCTGGGAGGAGACGTGGCGCTACTCGGTGGTCGCGGCGAGGCGCGCCTGGGACAAGTTCGCGAACGTCGAGGCGGCGCGCTTCTACGAGCGGGCGCTTGGGGCGGCCCGCCAGGGTGCCGAGGTGCCAAAGGCGGAGGTCGCGGAGGTCTGGGAGGGCCTCGGCGACGCCCGGATGCGGCTCGGCGAGTACGAGCAGGCAGGCGAGGCGTTTCGCGAGTCGCGCCGCGTGTCCGACGCCGGCCCCGTCGAGGAGGCCCGGCTGATGCAGAAGGAGGCGGTCGCGTCGTTCCGGCTCAACCGGCACCCGCAGGCGCTGCGCCGCCTGACGCAGGCGCAACGGCTGCTGGAGGGTGTCGAGGGGCAGGACGCGGCGCAGCAGCGCGCCCGGCTCCTCGGGTGGTACGCGGGCGTCCTGCAGCGGCAGAAGCGGCCGGCGGACGTGGTCGAATGGTGCGAGCGGGCGATCCAGGAGGCGACCGGCGCGAACGCTCTCGACGCCCTTGCGCAGGCCTACTTCCTGCTCGACTGGGCCTACGTGGCACTCGGCCGGCCGGCCGACGCGGTCTACTCCGTCCGCGCGATCGCGATCTACGAGGAGCTCGGCAACTTCGACCTGCTCGCCTGGGTGCTCAACAACCTCGGCGGCTACACCTATCTCGAGGGCCGCTGGGACGAGGCGATCGAGCTCGCCGAGCGCGCGCGGGACACGTTCCGGAAGATCGGCGACGACACGCACGCGCTGATCGCCGCGCTGAACATCGCCGAGGTGCGCTCGGACCAGGGCCGCGGCGAGGAGGTCGACCTGCTCTTCCGGGAAGCCGTCGAGGCGCGACGGGCCGGCGGCATCGCGATCGAGATCGCCGAGGCGGTCGGCCTGCTCGGGCGCCACGAGGCCCGTGTCGGCAACTTCGCCGAGGCGCGTACGTTGCTCGCCGAGGCACGCTCACTGTACGAGGAGGGCGGCGACGACTTCGACCTCCTGACGACGGACCTGCGGCTCGTCGAGTGCCTCGTCCTCGAGGGGAAGCCGGACGAGGCGCTCCGCATCGCGACGCGGGCACTCGCCGACGCCGACGACGTGGCGGGCGTCTCGGTGCTGGTGGCCGCGCTGCACCGTCATCGCGGCTCCGCGCTCGCGCAGTCGGGCGACCGCGAGGCCGCGCGGGCGGCGTTCGCGGAGAGCCTCGCGACGGCGCGCGCCGGCGGCGAGAACTACGGCCTGATCTCGAACGACTACGAGGTCGCGCTGACACTCGACGCGCTGGCGCGCCTCGAGCGGCTGGACGGGAACGACGCCGGCGGGCTCGAGGCCGAACGCGACGAGACGCTGACACGCCTCGGCGTCGTTCGGCTCCCCGAGCCGCCGGCCGCCGCGTCCTAGGTCAGGTTCCGGCCCTCCAGTCCCACGGGGCGGGAACGCTGATGTCGAAGTAGCGCGAGTTCGTGTTGCCGCCCCATCCGGTCACGAGCGGGTTGCTGCCCGGTTCGATGCCCGCCGGGTTGATGTCCTGGAACGACGGGAGGATGCCCCACCAGAGACCGGTGTTGGGGTCACACTGCGCCGTCGAGTAGATCGAGGTCATCTTCCCGTTCGAGTCGAGGGTCTTGTCGATCCAGCCGGGCGCGTCCGCCGAGGTGCCCGTGCACTTGACGATCGTGCCGTTCTCTACGCGGGCGCCGCCGGCACAGATCGGCAGGAACTGCTGGCCGCTCGACGACTGGAACTGCTTCGGGAGGATCGACTTGTCGACGTAGTAGCGGAACGTCTTCGTCCCCGAGCCGCCGCCGTCGGTCTCGTCGAAGACCGCGCCGCCGATCGGCCTGAAGTTCGCGCAGCCCGCACCCGGGTCCCTCACGGACGAGGGAATCTCCGCCGGACCGATCGCGAGGAACCGAAAGGAGCCGTCCGAGGTCGACGAGTCGACCTGCGTGTCCGAGTCGAGGGAGATGCCGGGGAGCGAGCAGCCGACCGGGCCGGAGCACGTCGCCTTCGCGATCGAGATGTTGAACGAGCCGCTCGGCGGCGTGGGCTCGTAGCCGTCGGCCGACCCGACCAGGTGGCAGTCGAAGGCGGCATCCGCGTTAGTCAAGCCCGCGAAGGTCGCGACCCCGCCCGACATCGTCGCGGTCGTCCCGGAGAAGCTGGTCGCCGCCGGGCAACCGGTCGTCGCGGCGTTGCCGAGCGACACCTGGAGGCCGTTCACGGTCGTGATCGTGTTGCCGCCGGGATGATCGACCGCCCTGACCGTGACACTGGGACCGGTCTGAACGTACGCGGTGCCGGTGATCGTCTCCGTCTTGACCGCGCTCGCCGGCTGGGTGCCCCAGTCAAGCGTGCAGCTGCCTGTCACCGTCGTCACCGGGTGGGTCCCGCCGTTGACGAGGAAGTCGTTCCCGGGCGGGCCGTTGAAGTCGTTGCTCTGTTTCGCCTGGATCGACCATGTGTAGTCACCGCCCGAGCACGGTGCGGTGGTGTCCATGTCGACCGTCATCGAGGTGTTCGGAAGCAGGTTGAGGTTGCGCAGCTTCAGAAGCGTCGGCGAAGAACCGGCGAACGTGCCCTGAGACGGGTGGTAGTGCGCGTTCGAAAGCTGCAGCGACCCTGACGATCCAGGGCCCTTGGCGGCGGTGACGTTCGCCGATCCAAGCGACTGGTTCGCGGACCCGTTGGTGATCGTCAGCTTCACGTGCGTGGTCGCCGCGACGGGTATTGACGATGGATCGAAGGTGAACGTCACGGGCTTGACGTTCGCGCCCGCGCTACTCGACTGAAGGCCTAGACCCGCCGCGACAGCGACGAGCGCGAACAACGCGGCCAGGGCCGCACCACGACCGTATCCCCAACGTACCGCAGACACCGCAGAACCTCCCCACTCGTTGCCCCCACAGACGAGCCTATTGCTCTCGATACACCTTGTCCAGCCTCGCTTCAAGACGCTCGAACGGCTTCCGATCTTCCATCCAGGCGACCGTCGACGGCAATGTAGGTTTGAACGCATGGTCACCGCAGAGGAGATAGCCGGGGTCGCGATCTTCAGCGAGCTCTCCGACGAGGACCGCGAGCGGCTCTCGCGGGTCGCTGCGGACATCCGGCTCGCCGCCGGGGAGTACGCCGCGGAGGAGGGTGACGGCCACGCCCTGTTCGGCCTCCTCGACGGCGAGATCGAGGCCGTGAAGTCGAGCGACGGCATCGACCGCGTCGTCGGTCGGCGCGCTCCCGGGGACATCTTCGGCGAAGTGCCGGTGATCCTCGGCACGGTCTTCCCGGTCGGCTTTCGCGCGAGCAAGCCGTCGCGGGTGATGCGCGTCGAGGCGCGCGACTACCACACGGTCGCTTCGGCCGCGCCCGCCGTGGCGCAGGAGGTCGGCCGCCTCGCCGCCCACCGTATGTCGGGGCCGGCCGGGTTACAGGGTCTCGCGGAAAGCCCGCCGCCGCCGCGCGCACTCGTCGTCGGCGAGCGCTGGGACGCCTCGTGCACCGAGTTGCGCCGCTTCCTCGACCGGAACCAGGTGACGTTCGACTGGCTCACGTCCGAGCTGCCCGACCTGGAGGCGCGCTGGGGCGGCCCGCTGCCCGGGAGCGAGGACTGGCCCGCGATCCGCGTGATCGGGGGCAAGACCGTCGTGCGGCCGCAGCTGCGGCGCGTCGCGGAGCTGCTCGACCTCGGCACCGAGGCGGCGGAGGCGACGTACGACGTGGTGGTCGTCGGCGCCGGGCCTGCGGGGCTCGCGGCCGCGGTCTACGGCGCCTCGGAGGGCCTCGCCACGATCGTCGTCGAACGCGAGGCGCCCGGCGGCCAGGCCGGCACCTCGTCCCGCATCGAGAACTACCTCGGCTTCCCGTCCGGCGTCTCTGGCGACGAGCTCGCCCGCCGGGCGCTGCAGCAGGCACGGCGGCTCGGGGCGGAGATCCTCGTCACGCGCGAGATCACCCGCATCGACGCACCCACGCACCTTGTCCACCTCGACGGCGGCGACGTGATCCGCGGGCGCACGATCGTGCTCGCGTGCGGCGTCTCGTGGCGGCGCCTCGACATCGAGGGGTTCGAAGCGCTGACCGGTCGCGGCGTCATGTACGGCGCCGCGCGCAGCGAGGCCGCGTCGACGCACGGGCTCGACATCCACATCATCGGCGCCGGCAACTCGGCCGGCCAGGCGGCGATGTTCTTCTCGAACCACGCGAAGTCGGTGACGATGGTCTGCCGCGGCGACTCGCTCGAGAAGAGCATGTCGCGCTACCTGATCCAGCAGGTCGCGCAGCGAGGGAACATCGCCGTGCGGTTCCTGAGCCAGATCGTCGCCGCGCACGGCGAAGCGTCGCTCGAGGCCGTGGAGATCAGGAACAACGCCACGGGCGAGGTGGCGCGCGAGTCGTCCGGCGGCCTCTACGTCTTCATCGGCGCCGATGCGGAGACGGGCTGGCTGCCGCCCGAGATCGCGCTCGACGGGCGCGGCTTCGTCCTCACCGGCGCCGAGGTTCCGCGCGACCGGTGGCCGCTCGGCCGGGATCCGCACCTGCTCGAGACGAGCGTGCCGGGCGTGTTCGCCTGCGGCGACGTCCGCTCCGGGCAGGTGAAGCGAGTTGCCGCGGCGGTCGGGGAGGGCAGCATGGCGATCGCCCTCATCCACCAGTTCCTCAGGGAGCCCCCCGCGGCCGCTTGACGGGCGGAGCGCGTCGAAGGAGCTCGGCGAGCACCACCGCGTCGTTGTGCTCGGTGTCGCGCGCCCCGTAGACCAGCGTCACCGTCGCGCCGCGTGCCCGCCGGCGCAGCTCGCGCAGCTTCTCGTCGTGCGCTGCGAGCTCCTCGGTGTAGCGGCGCCGGAACTCGTCGAACCGCGCCGGGTCGTGGCCGAACCACTTGCGCAACTCGGAAGACGGGGCGAGCTCGCGCGCCCACTCGTCGAGCCGCGCCTCCTCCTTCGAGACGCCGCGCGGCCAGAGCCGGTCGACGAGGATGCGGTAACCGTCCGAGTGCTCGGGCGGGTCGTAGGCGCGCTTCAGCCGGATGGCCACTCGTCAGGAGGTTACGCCGACAGCAACAACGACGCGGTGCGGATCCGTCAGGTACTTCGTCAGCTGCTCGTCGTGGTCGCGTGCCACGGTCCGCGTCTCCTTCGCCGGGGACCGTTCTTCTCACCGCGAGCGAGAGCGGGGAAACGCGGCGTAGGATGCGAGGCAATGGCACTGATGGACAGACTGCGAAAGCTGTTCTCGCCGGGGACCGGCGAGGAGGCGGCAGCCGAGCGCGAGGAGTACGGCCAGTCCGAAACGAGCGGCGACGAGCTCCGCACGGCCGGCGGGCCCGACTACGCCGGCATGGAGACGGAGCGGCTCGCAGAGGACGACCTCGACGAGCTGAAGGCGCCTCCCGACCCGGACCCCTAGCCCGCGAACGCGACGTAGACGACGAAGGCCGCGTAGAGCGCCGTCCAGGCGAGGATCGACAGTGCCCCGAAGCGGCGGCGTGCGATCACGACGTACGCGAGGACGGCGCCCGCGAGGCCGAGCGCGCCCGCGAGCAGCGACGGCGTGCCGAGCTTCCAGTCGGTGAACGCGAGGCCGAAGGCGACCGGCAGCGTCGACTGGAAGACCATCGCGCCGGTGACGTTCCCGAGCGCGAGCGTGTCCTTGCCGCGGCGCATCCAGAGGAAGCTGTTCGCCTTCTCGGGTAGCTCCGTGGCGAAGGGCGCGAGCACGAGCGAGAGGACGAGCGGCGCGATGCCCGCCCGCGCCGCGACGTGCAGCACCTCCTCGACGAAGAGATGGGCGCCGCCGACGATCAGGCCGAGCCCGAGCACGAGCTGCCCGACCACCTGAAGGCGGTTCGGCGGGTCGTGGCGCGTCGTGTCGACGTAGAGCGCATCGAGGGCATGCTCCTCCGCGACGACGGTCGGCGCGCGAACCGTTCGATACGCGTACGCCGCGTAGGCCAGGACGAGCGCGACTGCGCCCGCGAGCTGGAGCGGCTCCGGCGCACCGAGGCCGAGTGCGACCGCGACGACGAAAAGCACGAGGAACACGAGCAGGTCGCGCCGGATCGTCGTCAGGTCCGCCTCGATCCGGACGCCGTGCGGCCGCCGCTCCCGGAAGAAAAAGGCCGAGGCCCCGACGAGTGCCAGCGCGATCGTCGCGAGCAGGAACGGCGCGCCGATGATCGCGCCGACCGCGACGTCGCCGCTTCCCTGCGCGCCGCCGACCAGCGCGACGACCGGGATCAGAGACTCCGGCAAGGCCGTACCGACGGCGGCGAGGATGCTGCCGACCGCTCCCTGGCCGAGCCGAAGCTCGTGCCCGAGCCACTCGACCGCGTTCGTGAAGAGGACGGCGCCGCCGAGGAGCAGCGGGAAGCTCAGCCCGAGCAGGAGGTAGCTCACGCGGAACTATCGCATCGTGACGGCGTCGCCGTCCTCCTCCTCCGCCGGCCCCGCCCGCAGCCGGCCGCGGAGCAGCGCGACGCTCGCCACGAGCGCCGTCAGCGCAACGAAGCCGCCCAGGATGATCGTGATCGCAACGTCCGCGTGCATGGCGACAGGGGTCGCGGCGCGACGGGAGGGGTGGCCGGCCGAGGGGCCGGCCACCCTGCCGTCTCAGCCGTCGAGCTCGACCACCTCGAAGCGGCGGCGCCCGCGCGGCGTCTCCGCCTCGATCACGTCGCCGACGCGGCGGCCAAGGAGCGCCGCGCCGATCGGGGAGGCGTAGGAGACGGCGCCCTCGGCGGGATCGCTCTCGCCGGTGCCGACGACGCGGAAATCGCGGGTGTCGCCCGTCTCGAGGTCGAGCACCGTCACGCGCTCGCCGATATCGACCGACCCGTCCTTGCGCGGGTCGACGATCTCCCCGAGCAGCCTGTCCTCGATCCGCACGAGCCGGCGGTCGAGCAGCTCCAGCTCGTGACGGACGTCGAGGTACTCGCCGTTCTCGGGGAAGGGACCGCCGGTCTCGAGCGCGGCGCGCAGCCGCTGGACGAGCGCGTCGCGCTCTCCGAGCAGGCTCACCCGCTCACCCTGCAGCTTCTCGAAGCCGGTCGCGGTCAGCAGTGTCTCGGTCATCGTCCGGTCACTCCCTCCATCGTCGTGTCGATTGCCTCGCCGGTCGTCCGCATCGTCGGCGGCACCACCAGGACCGGGCACGGCGCACGCCGCGCGACGTCGGCCGAGATGCTGCCGAGGAGCGACGAGCGCGGCCCGTGGTTGGAGACGACGAGGAACGACGCGTTCCGCTCCTCGGCGAGTGCCACGAGCCGGTCGGCGGGATGCCCGTGCTCGATCACGAGCTCGGCGTCCTCCGCCAGACCCGCCTCGCGCAACGCGATGCCCGCCCGCTCGTCACCGCCGTCGCCGTCCAGCACGTGCACGTAGAGCAGCGGCAGCTCGTACCGGTCGGCCAGCTCACGCGCCGCCCAGACCGCCTCCAGCGGCGTGCTCGAATCGTCGATTCCGCAGACCACGGGTCCGTTCATCGTTCGCACCTCCTGTCGTCGTTCGTCGAAAAGTCAGAAGCCCGGAAGCTCACGCACCGCTTGCGAGCTCGAACTCGGTCGCGAGCCGGCGGCCGCTGCGTGTCCGCGTCGACGGCGGCGCCACGAGCACCGGCACGGTCGTCGCGGACTCGAGCTCGCGCGAGAGCTCCGAGCGCAGCATCTTCTTGCGGAGCCCCGAGGCGCTCGAGCCGAGGACGATCAGGTCGGCGCCCTCCTCGGCGGCCACGGCCGCGAGCGCATCGCCGCGGTGCCCGATCACGACGCGGGTCTCCGCGCCGCCGACTCCGCGTGCCACCTGGTCGAGCATGCGCTCGGCGCCGCTCTGCCGCTGCCGCCCGGTGACGCTGTCCGGCGCGAACGACGCGACGCCGTCGACGACGTGCACGAGCACGAGCCGCAGGCCGAGCCGCTCACCGAGCGCGGCGGCCAGTTCCGCAACCTCGCAGTTCCCCGCCCCCTCGTTCACCCCACAGACGATCGTGCCGCCCATCTCGGCTTTCCCTCCTCGCGTGTCCTCGTTTGTCCTGCCTGCAGGATCGACGCGATCGGCGCCGGCCGCGATGGAGGGCGGAGCGCATTTCGGGGGGGCGAAGCCCCCAGTCGACTACCTCGGGGTGGCGACGGCGACGTCGGTGCCGTGTGCGGCGGGATCGACTCCGGCGGCGGCGTAGGCCTCCTCCTCGTCGAGCGTCTCGTGCTCGAGGAGGGCCTCCGCCAGCGAGTCCAGCTTGTCGCGATGCTCACGCAGGAGAGCGAGCACCTCCCTGTCAGCCTCGTCGACAATCCGCCGCGACTCGTCGTCGACGAGCTGCTGGGTGCGCGGCGACACTTCGGGGAACGAGAACCCGCGGTCGTCCGGCGGCAGCACGGTGAGCTTGCCGACGGCGGCGCTCATCCCCCAGCGACCGACCATGCGCCGCGCGATCTGCGTCACCTGCTCGAAGTCCGACTCGGCGCCCGTCGTCGGCTGCGCAAAGACGAGCTCCTCCGCGGCGCGGCCGCCGAGCGCGACCTTGATGCGGGCGAGCAGCTCCTCGCGGTCGTAGCTGACGCGGTCGTCCTCCGGCGCCGAGAACGTGACGCCGAGCGCGCGCCCGCGCGGGATGATCGAGATCTTGCGCACCGGGTCGGCGCCCGGCGTGAGCATCCCGACGACCGCGTGGCCCGCCTCGTGGTACGCGGTGCGACGACGGTCCTCGTGGCCGAGCAGCACCTTGCGCTCGGCGCCGAGCACGATCCGCTCGAGCGCATCCGTGAAGTCGGCTTCGGAGACACGCTGGTGGTTCCTGCGCGCGGCCAGGAGCGCCGCCTCGTTGACGAGATTCGCGAGGTCGGCGCCGACCATTCCCGGCGTCGTCGCGGCGATCCGCGCGAGGTCGACGTCATCGTCGAGCGGCACGCCGCGCACGTGCACGCGCAGGATCGCCTCGCGGCCCGAGCGGTCCGGCGGCACGATCGTCACGCGCCGATCGAAACGGCCCGGCCGCAGCAGGGCCTGGTCGAGCACGTCGGGGCGGTTCGTCGCGGCGAGCACGATCACCCCGGTCGACGCGTCGAAGCCGTCCATCTCCGTCAGGATCTGGTTGAGGGTCTGCTCCCGCTCGTCGTTGCCGCCGCTGAAGCCGGCGACGCCGGAGGTGCGCGAGCGGCCGATCGCATCGAGCTCGTCGATGAAGACGATCGAGGGCGCCGCCTCCTTCGCGTCCTTGAACAGGTCGCGCACACGCGACGCGCCGACGCCGACGATCGCCTCGACGAACTCGGATGCGGCCATCGAGAAGAAGGGGACGTGCGCCTCGCCGGCGACCGCGCGCGCAAGCAGCGTCTTACCGGTGCCCGGCGCGCCCGAGAGCAGCACGCCGCGCGGGATGCGCGCGCCGAGCCGCCGGTAGCGGTCGGGGTGGCGCAGGAAGTCGACGATCTCGGCGAGCTCGGACTCCGCCTCCTCGATGCCGGCGACATCGGCGAAGCTGACCTCGCTCTCGGTGCGCTCGTAGCGCCGGGCGCGCGAGCGGCCGAACGACCCGAGCACGTTCTGCGCGCCGCCGCTCGCACGGCGCATCAGCCAGAAGAGCAGGAACAGGAAGAGCAGCGTCGGGCCGAACCCGAAGACGAGCGACTGCCACCACGGCGTCCCCGTGTCGAGCGGCTCCGCGTTGACGGTGACGCCCTTGTCGACGAGCAGCTTCGAGAGCGCGTTCTCGTTCGCGAACGCCGGGATCTCGGTCTGGAACTTCGCCGTCTGCTTCGATTTCTCGTAGCTCCGCTTCTGCTTAAACGTGCCCTGGATCGCGGTGCCCTTGGAGGTGATCTCCGAGACGTTCCCCTGGCGCACCTGCTTGAGGAAGAACGGGCTGTACGGAACGCGGATGCGCTGCTCGTGCTCGGTCGCGCGCGAGGCCGCCCAGTAGTTGAACGCGAACAGCGCGACGACGAGGACGATCCACCACGGCGCGATGCGGAACCGCGGCGGCGTGGGCGCCGGTTGCCCCGGGCGTTGCCGGTTCGCGTCCTGTTCGGCCATCCGAGGCGATCATTGCAGGCCGGGCACGCCGCCAAACCGCGAGGATGGTGCAGTGAGCCGGCGCCTTCTGTACGGCGACTGGACGTGGTTCGTCCGCGACCCGCTCGACGTGCTGCGCATCGTCTTCTTCGGCGGGACGATCGCCTACGCGCTGCTCGGCCGCTCGACCGCGGTGGGTCTCCGTGCTCGCGCTCGAGATGGCGATCGCGGTGCTCCTCTCGTGGTCGTCGATCTCGCGCGAGCTGGTGCTGCGCGCGATCGGCACGTCTGCGGTCCTGATCGGCCTCCTCGAGGCCGCGGCGCTCTCGACAGGCCTCGCGGGCACTTTGTGTTGACTCAACACTAAGTCGCCCCCGGCGCGGGAGCGTTGGCTCGCGGGAGCGGCGAGCGCCGCCGCGTTCGTCTTCGGTGTCGCGTTCCTCGCCTTTCCCACCGGCTTCCGCGCCGTCGTCTCGGTCGTCGGGATCTCCCTCGTGACGGTCGGCGGCCTGCGCGTCGTCAGGGTGATCGAGCGGCAGGTGGCACGGCGCCGCACGGCGTGAGCCTGCGGGAATCCGCGGCCCTCCACGTCGTTCTATCGCGCATGACTCTCGCACCCGCGCTGGCCCACGTCGAGCCGCGGAGCCGGCGGCTCGCGTCCACGCTCCTCTGCGGCGGCCTCGCGGCCGCCGTACACACGGCGATCGTCCTCCCGTTCCTCGGGCGCTACGGCTGGGACCGCGACGAGCTGTACTTCGTCTCCGCCGCGCGGCGGCCCGCGCTCGGATACGTCGACTTCCCGCCGGTGACAGCGTGGATCGCCTGGCTCGTGCGCGCGCTCTTCGGCGAGTCGCTCGACGCGCTGCGGGTGACGTCGCTCGCGGCGATGACGGTGACGGTCGTCCTCGTCGCGCTCGTCGCGCGCGAGCTCGGCGCCGGCCTGCGGGTGCAGGCGGCGGCCGCATTCGCGTGGGCGCTCAGCCCTTACCTGCTCGGAGCCGCGAGCCTCTTCCACCCGACGTGGTTCGACTCGCTCTGCTGGGTCGCTCTGCTGTACGTGGTCGTGCTCGCGCTCGACCGCGAGCAGCCGCGCCTCTGGCTCGCGGCCGGCGCGATCGCCGGAATCGGGCTCGAGACCAAGTACACGATCGCGTTCCTGCTCGTCGCCCTCCTCGCCGCTTTCGGGGCGACCGACGGCCGTCGAGCCTTTCGCACCCGCTGGCCGTGGCTCGGGCTCGCGGTCGCGCTGGCCCTGTTCGCTCCGAACCTCGTCTGGCAGGCGCGGCACGGCTGGCCGAGCATCGCGTTCGCCGGCAGCCAGAACGCGAAGACGGCGTCCGACACGCCGCCCGGCACGTACCTCGCGGAGCAGCTCTTCCTCGGCGGCGGCGTCGTGCTCGCGGCGATCGGCGTCGTCGTGCTCTGGCGGCGGCCGCGTCTGCGCCCGCTCTCGCTCGTACCGCCGCTCGTGACGCTCTTCTTCCTGCTCGAGCGGGGTCGCGCGTACTACCCGCTGCCGGCGGACGCGATCGCGGTCGCAGCCGGTGTCGTCGGCCTCGCCGGCTGGCTGCGGGCGGGCGGGAGACGCCGTCTCCTCGCGCTCGTGCCGGTGCTCGCGCTCCATGCGGTCACGCTCGTGCTGGCGCTGCCGGTGGTGGTGCCGGTACGCAGCACCTCGTCGATGATCGCGAGCGGAGTCTGGCAGGCCGGCTTCTACGACGACGAGATCGGCTGGCCCGAGCTCGCCGACCAGACGGCGCGCGCGTGGGCGGCGCTGACTCCCGCCGAGCGGGCGAACGGCGCGATCGTGGCCGAGAACTACGGCGAGGCGTCTGCGCTCGAGCGGTACGGGCCGCCGCGGGGACTGCCGCCGGTCCTGAGCGGCCACCTCAGCTGGCAGTACTGGCGTCCGCGGCGGCTGCCGCAGACGTTCGTGCTCTTCGTCGGCTACGACCGCGGGACGCTGTCGGCGCTCTGCCGCAGCTGGCGGCCCCTCGCGCGCGTCGACAACAGCCGGCATCTGGACAACGACGAGCGCGGCCGGTTGATCGCCGCGTGCCGCTTGACTCGACCGCTCGGGGAGATCTGGCACGCGGACATCGCGACCGACGATCTCTGAGCGTCAGCCGAGGCCGTACCTGAGGAAGAGGTGCGAGCCGCTGCGCCGCACGCCGCGCAGCGTCGCACCGACGCGGGTCTCCGGCAGGAACGGCTCGCCCTCGACGAGTCCGAGCGCCTCTCGGACGACGGGCGCGCGACCGGCGACGACCGGCGAGAGCGTCAGGAAGAGCTCGTCGATCAGGCCGGCGCGCAGGCACGATGCGAAGACCGTCGGGCCGCCTTCCGAGAGGATCCGCGCGTGGCCGCGCTCACGCAGCGCGGCGACCGCCGCGCGCACGTCGACCTCGTCGCCCTCCGAGACGGGGACGATCTCGACGCCGGGCAGCTCGCCGCCGAGCCGCTCTGCGCCTGCGCGCGTGGTCAAGACGGTCGTGCGCGCGGCGGCGCCTTCGGGCAGCGCCAGAGAGCTCCGTCCGCCCGTGACGATCGCAAGCCTCGGCTGCGGGTCGAGCCCGAGCGCGGTGCGCAGCTCGGCGAGCTCGGCCGCGGCGGCGGGATAGACCGACTCGGGCAGCCACTTCGACGACGGCGAGGCACGGAGCGTCCCCGACCCGACCAGCACCACGTGCGCACAGGCGCGGAGCAGCGCCATCACGAAGTGGTCCGTGTCGCTCGCATCCGCGATCAGCCGGTTCGCACGCGGCACCTCGGGCAGCGCGACGACCCCGTCGAGCGTCTCGACGAAGTTCGCGTACACCCACTCCTCCGGAAAGCCGAGCGAGCCCGGGTAGCGCCCGGCGAGTCCGGCCGGGAGCGGGAACGCGGGCAGCCCGTCGGGCTCGCCGAGGAGCTCCAGAGCCTCCACTAGCGGTGCGCGGCTCGGATCTCGTCGAGGAACTCGCGGCGCAGGTCGGCGTCCTCGTCGAAGGTGCCCCGCCAGAAGGTCGTCACCGTCCGCGAGCCCGTCTCCTCCACCCCGCGCATCTGCGTGCAGAGGTGCGCGGCCTCGAGCCGCACCGCGACGCCGCGCGGCGCGATCAGCTCGACGAGGCGGTCGGCGATCTGCTCACCGAGCCGCTCCTGCACCGTGAACCGGCGCGCGTACAGCCGCACGAGCCGCGTCAGCTTGGAGATGCCGATGATCTCCGACCCGGCGACATACGCGACGTGCGCGACGCCGTGGAACGGGAGCGCGTGGTGCTCGCACAGCGCCACGAACGCGATCGGCCCCTCGAGGATCAGCCCGTCGCGGCCCGAGCGCGACGGGTCGCGCTCGGCGGGGAACGCAGTCAGGAGCTTCGGGTCGCCGTCGTAGCCTGCGGTGGCGTCGTAGAGCGCGCGCAGCAGCCGCCGTGGCGTCTCTCGGGTGCCGGGCGTGTCGATGTCCATGCCGAGCGCCGCGAGGATCTCGGCGAGGTGCCGCTCGTACCGCTCCCAGTCGGCGGCGCCCAGTTCGCGCGGCGCGGACTCGGGGCGCCCGTGCCACGGAAGGACGACTGCTGATTCCACCTGTGCTCCTTTCATTCGACGACGAGAGAGGGTCGCGCCGCCCGGCGCACGAGCAGCTCGCGCCGGGCGAGGACCAGGACGAACACCGCGAGGCAGCCGAACGTCACGTAGACGTACGCCGCCGGGCGCGAAAGGGCGAGGCACACTCCCAGCGCGGCGAGCTGCGTCGAGAGGCCCATGTTCGCAAGCACCTGCACGCCCCGCGGCTCGTGCCAGGCGAGCGCGCGGCGCCGGGAGAGCGCATCGAAGAGCCTGTCCCCCGGCTCGTAGAGGACGCGGTAGAGGAAGGCGACGACGCGCGTCTTCCGATCGTGCTCCTCGGGCGCGGCCGGCGCGGCCGACGCGTGTGCGCGCCGGTAGACGCGCTCGATGTTGAAGTTTCCGCTCAGCACGAGCGTCAGGGCGAGAAAGCCTGCGAGCGCGAGTACGGGTCCCACGTGCAGGCCGAGCGCGGCGAGGACGGCCGCGTCGACGAGCAGATCGGACTCCGAGTCGAGGTACCGCCCGAACGCGGTGATGCGCCCGGAGAGCCGTGCGAGCTGGCCGTCCGCATTGTCGAGCAGCGTCTTCAGCTGCAGCAACAGGGCACCCGCGACGAAATGGCCCGCCCCGATCGCGACCGCGGCGCCGAGGCCCACGCACGTCGCCGCGAGGACGACGGCGGGCGGCGGCACGCGCAGCGGCCGCAGACCGCGAGCGAGCAGGTGCGCCGCCGGCCTGAACGCGTACTCGCAGACGAGTTCGATCCCCCGGCGCGGCTTGCGATCCGGCATAGTCAGCCGCATGAGCACACCAGACGGCTGGCGCGAGGAGGACGACGCGCTCGTGCGCGAGTTCGAGCTCGAGAGCTTCCCGGCGGCGATCGAGTTCGTGCGCCGCCTCGCCGACCTCGCCGAGAGCGAGGACCACCATCCCGACATCGACATCCGGTACCGGCGCGTCGTCGTCCGATGGTCGACGCACTCCGCGGGCGGCGTCACCGACCGCGACCGCGAGCTCGCGGGACGCACGGCGGCGCTCGCCTGAGCGGGATCAGCCGAGCGCACCGACCTCCGCCTCCCCCACCGGCCTGCCGGCCGCGATCAGCTCGCGTGCGGCATCGACCCTGTCCCAGACGTTCCAGAGGAGCACGCCGCGCGGCCGCGACTCGGCGTCGACGTACGCGACGACGCCCTTCCGTGCTGGCTCCTGCCAGACCTCGACCGTCTGCAGGCGCGAGTCGAGCTCGCCGACCGCCTCGTAGCCGAGGTCGAACAGATCCGAGTAGAAGAACGGGAGCCGGTCGTACACCTGGTCGGCGCCGGCCGCGTTCGCCCCCGCGAGGCGGCCGTGGTTGTTCGCGTGGTCCTCGTGCTCGACGCGGCCGCTGCGACCGAGCGCCGCGATCGGGAACTGCGCGACATCGCCGGCCGCCCAGACGTTGTCGACACCCTGGACGCGCGCGTGGTCGTCGACGACGATGCCGCCGTCCACCGGCAGCCCCGCCTCGGCGGCGAGCTCCACGTTCGGCTCGATGCCGAGGCCCGCGACGACCGCGTCCGCCTCGAGCGTCCGCCCGTCCTCGAGCCTGACCCCGCCCTGCTCCACGGAGCCGACCAACGTCTTCGCCAGCACCTGGATTCCCTTGTCGCGGTAGTAGTCGGTGACCGCGGTCGCGAGGCTCGCCGGGAACGTCCGCCAGCCGACGCCCTCCTCGGGGAACACCATCGTCACCTCGCGCCCCTGCGAGCGCAGCGACGCGGCGAGCTCCGAGCCGATGAAGCCGCCGCCGATGACGACGAAGCGCGCGCCCTCGTCGCTCAGCGCGCGCACGTGCCGGTAGTCGCCGAGCGTGCGGAAGTAGACGACGCCGTCACCGTCCTGCGGCAGCCTGCGCGCACGGCCGCCGGTGGCGAGGATCAGCTTCTCGTACCGGTACTCGTCACCGGCGTCGTCGACCGCCGTGCCGGCGGCCGGGTCGATGCGCACGATCCGCCTGCCGAGGTGGAGGTCGACGCCGCGGTCGACCGTGTTGCGCCAGATCTTCTCCTCGGCGCCGCCGCTCCAGAGGCCCTTCGTGAGCGGCGGCCGCTTGTACGGCGGGTCGGGCTCCTCGCCGACGAGGCCGACCGGGCCGTCGGCATCGACGCTCCGGATCCCCTGGCAGACGGCGTCGCCCGTCATGCCTCCGCCGACGACCAGGTACCGATACGCGTTGTCCTTCACGTCGCCTCCCTTTCGTCACTGGAACCGCCGTCCGGAATACTTCCGATCCGCGGCGGCGCGCGCGCCCTTGACCGCGTTTCTATCTTCATTATATATGTATTTAGAGCACCTGCGGATCGACCAGGTGCGGTCCCGGGTGTAAGGTTCCCCTTACAGATGAGCGTGGCCGAAGCCGAGACCGTCGTCCTGCGTGGACTGAGCCCGCGCGAGTTGCGCGAGCGCGCCCGCTGCCGTTTCGACGAGCGCTTCGGCGAGGGCTCCTGGCGCCTGTGCGGCGAGCAGACGTGCCCGTGCCTCGTCTCGCTCGGCGGGCGGGTGCGGCTCTACGAGTGCCGCTTCGATGCCGTCGCGAACGACTGAGCCGCCCGCCTACGACGACGTAGCCGACGCGTACAGCGGCGCTCTCGATCCCGACGGCACGGGCCTGCGCGACCCGACACTCGAGGAGCTTGTCGGAGACGTCGCCGGACAGGAGGTCCTGTCGCTCGCCTGCGGCCAGGGTCAGGACGCGAGACTCCTCGCGAGCCTCGGCGCCACCGTCACCGGCGTCGACGTGTCGGAGGGCATGCTCGACCATGCGCGACGCCACGAGACGTCCGCCCCGCGCGGGATCACGTACGTCCACGGCGACGCGCACGACCTCTCGGCGTTCGCCGACGCGAGCTTCGACGGCGTCACGTGCCACATGGCGCTGATGGACATCCCCGACCTCGGGGCGACGATCCGCTCGGTGGCGCGGGTGCTCCGGCCCGGCGGCTGGTTCGTCTTCTCGATCGTCCACCCGTGCTACCGCGGCCATGTCGAGCTCATCGACGACTATCTCGCCGACCACCAGTACGCGAAGAAGGCGCCGGTGGAGTGGCTGCCGCCGAGCGCGCGCCACCGCCCGATCGGCGCGTACGTCAACGACCTCGCGGCCGCCGGGCTCCGGCCCGTCCGCATGATCGAGGCCGACATGAACCGACCGAGCGGCGGCGACGTGCCGCAGATCCTCTACCTGCGCAGCGTCCTCTAACCATCCACGGGAACCCGCTCGGCCCAGCGGTAGAGGTGCTCGGGCCGGCCGGTGGTGCCGTAGCGGAGCGCGAGCTCGATCGCCCCCGTCAGTGCCAGGTACTCGAGATAGCGCCGGGCGGTGCCGCGGCTCGTCCCGGTCCGCTCGGCGACGGCGGCGGCGGTCAGCTCCTCGTCCGCGTCGCGCACCGTCTCGACGACACGCTCGAGCGTCGGCGCGGAGATGCCCTTCGGGAGCGCGTGCCGTCCCTGGGTGCGAAGCAGCGAGAAGACATGGTCGATGTCCTGCTGGTCCGGCTCGCGCAGCCGCTCGAGGCGGCCGTGAAGCGCGGCGTACCCCTCGAGCCGCTCGCGCAGCGTGTCGAAGAAGAACGGCTTGACGAGGTAGTGGATGACTCCGCCGTGGATCGCGGTCCGCAGCGTCGAGACGTCCTTCGCAGCGGTGACGGCGATCACGTCGACGTGGGGCCGACCCGGCTCGCGCAGCGCGCGCAGCACGTCGAGGCCGGACATATCCGGCAGATAGATGTCGAGCAGAAGGAGTCCTGGCCGCAGTGCCTGCGCCTGCTCGAGCGCACCCGCGCCGGAGTGCGCCTCGCCGACGACCTCGAAGCCGGGGACGCGCTCGACGTACGAGCGGTGGATCGACGCCGTCATCACGTCGTCGTCGACGACGAGCGTGCGGATCATCCCGGCACCGCGACGCGCGCGTGCGGCAGGAACACCGTGAAGACCGCCCCGCCGTCGTTCGCGACCTCGACCGTGCCGCCGCGGCGGCGCGCAGTCTGGCTGACGAGAGCCAGCCCGAGACCGCGCCGGCCGGCGCCGGTCGCGACCTTGGTCGTGAAGCCGTCGCGGAAGATCTCGTCGGCGACGGCCGGCTCGACGCCCGGGCCCGAATCCTGGACGCGGACGAGCACGCCGTCCTCCTCGTCCCGGATCGTCACCTCGATCCAGCCACCGCCGACACCGGCAACGGAGTCGAGCGCGTTGTCGACCAGGTTGGCGACGACCGTGACGAGCTCGCGCGCGTTCGGGACGTCCTCGGGCAGCCGCGTGCCCCGGCCGACGCGCAGCTCCACCCCTCGCTCCGACGCGACCGCCGCCTTGCCGAGCAGGAGGCCGACGAGGATCGAGTCGCCGACGCGCTCGACGATCGACGCGACGAGCGCCTGGTGGACGAGCGAGGACTGCTTGATGAAGCCGACGGCCTCGTCGTGGCGGCCCACCTCGATCAGGCCGGCGACGACGTGCAAACGGTGTGCGAACTCGTGCTCCTGCGCGCGCAGCGCCTCGGCCAGGCTCTGCACGTCGTCGAGCTCCCGCATCAGCGCCTCCAGCTCGGTCCGGTCACGCAGGGTCACCACGGCCCCGATCTCCTTCCCGCGCACCGAGACGGGCATCCGGTTGACGACGAGCACCTGGTCGTCGACGAGCACCACCTGGTCGGGCTCGTCAACGTGCCCCGCCATCACCTCGCGCACGTGGCCGGGCGGCACCACCTCCGCGAGCTCCCTGCCGACGACGTTCTCCGCGAGCCCGAGCAGCCGGCGGGCCTCGTCGTTCGCGAGCGTGACGCGGCCGCGAGCGTCGGTTGCGATCGTGCCCTCGCGGATGCCGTGCAGCATCGCCTCGCGCTGCTCGAGCAGCGTGGCGATCTCGTTCGGCTCGAGCCCGAACGTCTGCCGCTTGATCCGGCGCGCGAGGAGCAGCGAGCCGAGAACGCCGAGCGCGAGCCCGAGCAGCGGCGGGATCAGCACGAGCGGCAGGTTGGAGATCAGCTGCGCCGTCACGGCACTCTCGAGGACGCCGACCGACACGAGGCCGATGACGGCGCCCTTCGGCCCGTAGACGGGGGTCTTCGCCCGGACGGAACGGCCCAGCGTGCCGGTCTGCACGCCGACGTACTCGTCCCCGGCGAGCGCGATGCTCGGGTCGGTCGAGATGCGCTTACCGACCTTCGACGGATCGGGATGGGAGTAGCGGATCCCATGGGCATTGGCGACGACGATGAATGCGGCGTGCGTCCGGTGCCGGATCCGCTCGGCGAGCGGCTGGATCACGCGTTCGGGATGCGGGAGCGCGAACGCGCTTCGCACCGACGGCATCGAGGCGACGGAGCGTGCGATCGCGAGTGACTGCCGCCCCTCCTCGTGGTCGATCTGCTTGCGCGTCTGCCAGAGCGAGACGGCGAAGCCGGCGCTCACCGTCAGCACGATGATCGCCACCTGGAGCAGGAGGATCTGCGTGGAGAGCGGGCGCAGCCGCCGCCAGCCGAATGTCACCCGAGGCATGGTAGTGCCGCCCTCGCCGCGTGCCCGTGGCCAGAAAGGACAAAACGCCCGTAACGGACGAAAGCGCGGGAACGGACACAAGCATGGACACCCGGGGCGACCGGCCGCACACTCGCCGCCATCCGGGCCGGTCCGGCTCGGCGTTCACCGCGAAGGAGGAAGCAGTGTTCTCGAAGTCCATCGCGTGCCGGACGGGGCTCGCGCTCGTGGCGCTCGTCGCGCTGGCGGTCGCGGCCACCACCGCGTCGGCGAAGCCGACGGCGACGAACCCGATCCCGGCGCTCGTCAAGCAATCGAAGAAGGAGTCGGGGATCGTCGTCTACGGCAACCCGCCGTCGGCGAACTTCACCGCCCTCGTGAGTGCGTTCAACAAGCAGTACCCGTGGATCAAGGTCACGGAGTACGACCTCGACGACAACACGATCTTCTCGAAGTACGCGTCCGAGGCGGCGCAGGGAGTCCGCACCGCCGACCTGCTGATCGCGAGCGCCCCGAACCTGTGGGTCTACGCGTCGCGCAAGGCCTTCACGGACAGGAGCTTCACGCCGGTCGGGCTCGACAAGTACCCGAGGTGGGCGAAGCAGTTCAAGGGCATCTTCGTGATGTCGCCCGACCCGGCGATCATCGTCTACAACAAGCTGCTGCTGAAGGACAAGGTCCCGACGTCGGTCGCCCAGATCGCCCAGGACGGCTCGACGTACAGCTCGGTCACCGGCTACACCGCCGACAACACCTTCGGCTACACCGGCCTCTACGGCTACGTACAGCTGAACGGCTGGAAGAACCTGCAGACGATCGGCAAGCGGCTCAAGCCGCAGACCGGCGTCGGCGCGCAGCTGCAGCTGCTCGCGCAGGGCGGCGCCAGCGTGGCGTACCTCACGTCGCCGACGGCCCGCTTCACGATCTCCAGCAACGCGCAGTACAAGCAGATCCTCGACTGGACCTACGTCAAGGACGGCACCGGCCTCGTCCCGCGCGGCATCGCCGTGACGAAGAAGGCGGCGAGCCCGGCGTCGGCGAAGCTGTTCCTCGACTGGATCTACTCGAACGCGGGTCAGCAGGCGATGTGCGACTCCGGCTTCACGGCGTTCAAGCCGAAGTTCAAACCGGCGAACGGCTGCACGAACACGCTCGCCGACGTCTACGCGAAGGTCGGTGTCAAGAAGGTGTACATGCCCGGCTTCACGCAGAAGTTCGTGAACGCCCGTCCGAAGTTCACCTCCCAGTGGCACTCGATCTTCGGGTAGCCGCGTAGCGGACCGGAAGGGCCCAGGTGACGTCGACCACGTACGAAGCCGCCGCGCCGCTCCGCCGAAGGCGCAACCTGCCGACGGCGGGGACCCTCCAGTGGCTGACGTGGGTCGTCGTGGTCGGGCTGATCCTGGGCCCTTTCGTCCCTCTGCTCTACGCGTCCGTTCGCGACCGCCCGCTCTACGAGGCCGGCGGCGCGTTCACGCTCTCGGCGTACGGCGATCTCCTCGCCGACCCCGCCTTCTGGCGCGCGGCGAGGCACACACTCGAGTACGCCGCGCTGACGACGGCGATCTCGGTGGTCGCCGGTGCGGCCGTCGCGATCCTCGTCACCCGCACCGACCTGCCGGGACGGAAGGTCTTCGGCCGGCTGACGCTGCTGCCGCTGCTGCTGCCGTCCCTCGGGCTCGTGCTCGGCTGGATCGTCGTGTGGGGCCCCGGCGGCTACCTGTCGAGCCTGATCCAGCGCCACCTGCACCTGGGGACGCTCGACATCAACACGATCCCGGGCATGTCGGTGATCGAGGCGACGCGTCTGCTGCCGGTCGCCTACATGACCTGCGAGGCAGCCCTCGCGCGCGCCGACTCGTCGCTCGAAGACGCCGCGCGGAGCGCCGGCGCGACGCCGCTGCGCGTGCTCCGCAACGTCACGATCCCGATGCTCCGTCCCGCGCTCCTCAACGCGGGAACGCTCATCTTCACGCTCTCGATCGCATCGCTCGGCATCCCGCTGCTGCTGGGCACGCCGCACAACATCCAGTTCGTCTCCACCTACCTGTACCTGCAATGGACGAACGCGGCGACGCCCGACTCGCCGATCGTGAGCGCGGGGGCAGTGCTGCTGCTCGCCGTCGCCACCGTGCTCCTGCTGATCCGGAACCGTTTGCTCGGGGCCGAGGCGCGGTACGTCTCCGTCGCGGGCAAGGCGGGGCGCACCGCGCTTCTCTCGCTCCGTGCGTGGCGCTGGCCGCTCGCGGCGCTGATCGCGCTCTATCTCCTCTTCAGCACGATCGTGCCCGTGCTCGGGCTCGCGCTGATGTCGTTCGTCGCCTTCGTGACGCCGCTGATCGCGCCCTGGCACCTCTTCACCTGGTCGAACTGGCAGCTGCTCGGCACCGGCGTCTACCTGCGCTCGATCGAGCACAGCGCGCTGCTCGCGCTCGCGGGTGGGATCGCGACCACCGCGGTCGTCGCGCTCGCGACGCTCGTCGCGCACCGGTCACGGCTGCCCGTGCGTCGGTCGCTGCCGTTCGTGATGCTCTACCCGCGTGCGATCCCGGGGCTGATCATCGGCATCGGCTTCTTCTGGGCGTACCTGCTCACCGGCGCCCCCGGCTCGTGGCTGCGCCAGGGGATCTGGGGGATCCTGCTCGCGTTCTGCATCCGCAACCTGCCGTTCGCGTACGTCGTCATGTACCCGACGATGGCGCGGATCGGCGAGGAGCTCGACCGCGCCGGGCGCTCCGTCGGCGCCGGCTGGTGGCGCACCTGCCGCAGCATCGTGCTGCCGCTCCTCCGCCCCGCGCTCTTCGCGTCGTTCATCCTCATGTTCGTCGAGATCCTCAACGACTACGACCCGGCGCTCTTCCTCGTCCGTCCGGGCACAGAGGTGATCGGCACGACGATGCTCGATACGTTCCTGCAAGGCATCGTCGGCCCGGTCGCGTCGCTCGCGATGGTTCAGGTCGGCGTGACAGTGCTTGTCCTCGCCCTCGGCACCTTCGTCTTCAAGATCCGTGTGACGGGAGGTCACGATGCCTGAGATCCACGTCGACTCCCTCGTCAAGCAGTTCGGCGACCAGCGGGCCCTCTCCGACGTCTCGTTCCACGTTGCGGAAGGCGAGCTCTTCACCCTGCTCGGCCCGAGCGGTTGCGGGAAGTCGACGACGCTCATGTCGATCGCGGGCTTCCAGAGCCCGGAAGAAGGGCGGATCGCCGTCGGCGGGGACGTCTTCTTCGACGCCTCGCGGCGCGTCAGCATCCCGGCCGAGCGGCGGAACCTCGGCATCGTCTTCCAGTCCTACGCCGTGTGGCCGCACATGACGGTATTCCAGAACCTCGCGTTCCCGCTCAAGGTGCGGAAGAGGAAGCGCGCGGGGATCAGGGAGCGCGTGCACGAGGTGCTCGACCTGGTCGAGATGGGCGACTACGGCGATCGCTACCCGCATCAGCTCTCGGGCGGTCAGCAGCAGCGGGTCGCGCTCGCACGCGCGCTCGTCTACTCGCCGTCGGTGCTCCTGCTCGACGAGCCCTTCTCGAACCTCGACGCGAAGCTGCGCGAGCGCGCCCGCGCCTGGGTGAAGGAGCTGCAGAGCCGACTCGGGCTGACGACGATCTTCGTCACGCACGACCAGGACGAGGCGCTCTCGATGAGCGATCGTGTCGCCGTGATGTCGAGCGGAGAGGTGCAGCAGATCGGGACGCCCGAGGAGATCTACCGCCGGCCGTCCAACCGCTTCGTCGCCGGGTTCGTCGGCCGCGTCAACCTGCTCTCCGGCACCGTGGCCGCCGCGGAGCGCGGCCGCGTCGCGCTCGAGCTCCCCGACGGGCGCAAGCTGTGGGTCGACGCCGAGCACACGGCGACGCCGAACGCGCGCCTGACGCTCGCCGTCCGGCCGGAGGCGCTTCGCGTCGAGCCGGCGGACGCCTCGACGCTCAACGGCAGCAACACGATCGAGGCGCGGGTCGAGTCGGTCGCGTTCCTCGGCGACCACTACCAGTACGAGCTCCGCGCCGGGGGCCTCGTGCTGACGGCGCAGACGGCGCGGCCGGTTGCAACGGACCACGTGATGGTGCACATCCCCGCCGACGCGTGCGCGATCGTCGAATGAGCGTAGGCTCGACGGAGCTCATCGAAGAGCGAAGGTGCCGGCTTTGCCGGCGCCGGGAGCGGGGCTTGAGCGTAGGCTCGACGGAGCTCATCAAAGAGCGAAGGTGCCGGCTTTGCCGGCGCCGGGAGCGGGCTTGCTGAGCCTGCTCGCGGCCCTCGAGGCCGAGCGGCCGCTGCAGGTCGTCGGGGCGATCAACGCCTACGCCGCGAAGCTCGCGGAGCGCGCCGGCTTCCGCGCGCTGTACCTCTCCGGCGCCGGCGTCGCGAATCACTCGCTCGGCCTCCCCGACCTCGGCGTCATCCAGCTCGCGGACGTCCTCACCGACGCGGCGCGCATCACGGCCGCGAGCGAGCTGCCGTTGTTCGTCGACATCGACACGGGCTGGGGGCACGCCTTCACGATCGAGCGTGCGGTGCGGGAGCTCGAGCGCGTCGGCGTCGCGGCCGTGCAGATCGAGGATCAGGTGAACGCGAAGCGCTGCGGGCACCGCCCCGGCAAGGAGCTCGTCGAGCCCGAGGAGATGGTCGCGCGCGTGCGCGCGGCGGTCCGCGCCCGGGTCGAGCTCGCAGTGGTCGCGCGTACGGACGCGGCGTCGGTCGACGACACGATCGCGCGGGGGCAGGCGTACGCGGAGGCCGGCGCGGACGTCGTCTTCGCGGAGGCGCTCCGCTCGCTCGACGACGTACGGCGTGTGACCGCTGCGCTCGGCGTGCCGGTCCTCGTCAACCTGACGGAGTTCGGGCTGACGCCGCTCTGGTCGCTCGACGAGCTGCGCGAGGCGGGCGTCGGCGTGGCGCTCTACCCGCTCTCGGCGTCGCGGGCCGCGGCGCGGGCGACGGAGCGCGTATACCGGGCGATCCGTGAGCAAGGAACGCAGACGGGCGTCGTCGACGAGATGCAGACCCGCGACGAGCTCTACGACGTCCTCGACTACCTCCGATTCGAGCGCGAGCTCGACGAGCTGTGACGGACGACCTGTTGGTCGAGCTCACGCGCTACGCGTGCGCGGAGCACGACTTCGCAGGCTCGACGCGCGCGACCGCACGGCTCGTGCTTGCCGACTCGCTCGGCTGCGCGGCGCTCGCCGCGACGCACGAGGCACCGCGGCGCGTGCTCGGCTCGTTCGGCTCGGGCGGCGACGTGGCGGTCCCGTTCACCGGGGAGCACCTCGATCCGGTGAAGGCCGCCTTCGACACCGGGACGCTGATCCGCTGGCTCGACTTCAACGACACGTGGCTGGCGGCCGAGTGGGGCCATCCCTCGGACAACCTCGGCGCGATCCTGTCCGTCGCGCAGCACCGCGGGCGAAGCGTCCGCGACGTGCTCGACGCGGCGGTCGTCGCCCACGAGATCCAGGGCGTGCTCGCGCTGGAGAACGCCTTCAACCGGGTCGGCCTCGACCACGTGGTGCTCGTCAAGGTGGCGTCCACGGCGGCGTCCGGTCGTCTGCTCGGCCTCGACGAGTCGCAGCTCGTCGCGGCGCTGTCGCATGCGTGGCTCGACGGGCACGCGCTCCGCACGTACCGGCACGCGCCGAACACGGGGCCGCGCAAGTCGTGGGCCGCCGGCGACGCGACGGCGCGAGGCGTCTGGCTCGCCCTCCTCGCCGAGCGCGGCGAGCCCGGCTACGCCTCGGCGCTGACGGCGCCGACCTGGGGCTTCGAGGACGCGCTCTTCCGCGGCGAGCCGGTGCGCCTGCCGCGCGCCCTCGGCTCCTACGTGATGGACAACGTCCTCTTCAAGGTCACCTACCCGGCGGAGTTCCACGCGCAGACCGCGGCCGAAGCAGCCGTCGCGTTGCACCCGCAGGTGCGCGACCGGATCGACGAGATCGAGCGGGTCGAGATCGCGACGCAGGAAGCCGCGATCCGGATCATCGACAAGCGCGGCGAGCTCCGGAACCCCGCCGACCGCGACCACTGCCTGCAGTACGTCACCGTCGTCGCGCTCCTGCACGGCACGCTCACCGACGCCCACTACGAGGACGGAGCCGCCGCCGACCCGCGCATCGACGCGTTGCGCGAGCGCTGCGCCGTCGTCGAGGAGCCGCGCTACTCCGCGGACTACCTGGACCCGCAGAAGCGGTCGATCGCGAACGCCGTCCGGGTGGTCTTCCGCGACGGCACCGCAACCGAGCGAATCGAGGTCGAGTACCCGCTCGGCCACCCGCGCCGGCGCACCGAGGCGCTCGGCCCGCTGCGCGAGAAGCTCCATGCGAACCTCGGCGCAGCGTTCGACGACGAACGGGCCCGTGCGCTCGGTACACGGCTGCTCGACGAGCCGGGCCTCGAGATGCTGCCGGCGCGCGAGCTCGTCGAATCGCTCCTGCCGTGAGCCGGCGGGTCGTCTTTGCCGTCCTCGCGATGGCGACGGGGCAGACGGCGGTCTACCTCGTCCGCCCGACCACCTCCTACCGCCTGCTCGGGCTCGGCCACGGTGCGACCGCCGTGGGCCTGGTCGCGGCCGCCTACGCGCTGCTACCGCTCCTGCTCGCGATCCCGCTCGGCCGCCGTGCCGACCGCCGGCACGGCACACGCCTCCTCCTCGCCGGCTGTGCGACCGAGACGGTGGGATGCCTGCTCCTCGCCGCCGCGGACACACCGGTCACGCTGGGTGCGGCGAGCGCCGTCGTCGGTACCGGGCACCTCGCGCTCGCGCTCGGCGCGCAGTCGGTGATCGCACGCGAAGCGGGCAACGAGCGCCACGACGAGCAGTTCGCGCTCCTTACCGCAGGCGTCTCGATGGGGCAACTCGTCGGACCGCTCGTCGGCGGGCTCCTCCTCGAGCACCGACGTGGGGCCGGGCTCGTCGCAGCGAGCACGCGTGCGATGGTCGTCGCCGCCGTCGTCGCCGCCGTCGCGACGGTGCTGGCCGCGGTCGCCGACCGACGTCGCAGCAACGAGCACTCGAGCGAGGAGTCGACGGAGCCCGGGCGCCTCGGCGAGATCCTCGGCTCCCGCGGCGTCTTCGCGGCGATCTTCGCGAGCGTCGCCGCGCTCTCGGCGACCGACGTCTTCACGGCGTACATGCCGGTCGTGGGTGAGCACGTCGGCGTGGGGCCGGCCGTGGTGGGCGTACTGCTCGCACTCCGCGCAGCCGCCTCGCTCGCCTCGCGCCTCGGCATCAGGCGACTCGTCAGGCGCGTCGGCCGTGCACGCCTGATCATGCTGAACGCCGTCGTGGCGGCGGCCGCCCTGACGGCGCTCACGTTCACCGATCAGGTCGTGGTGCTCGCCGCACTCGCCGTCGTCCTCGGAGCAGCGCTCGGCTTCGCCCAGCCGCTCTCCATGACGATGGTCGTGCAACTCGTGCCCGAGCACGCGCGGGCAAGCGCGCTCGCGCTCCGCCTGACCGGCAACCGACTGGGACAGGCAGCCGCGCCCGCGGCCGCCGGGCTCGTCGCAGGGCGCACGGGCGCGCCGTCCGTCTTCTGGCTGATGAGCTGCGTCCTTGCCACGTCCGCCGTCGCCGCCCGCGCGACCGACGAGGAGCCCGCGCGCATCGGGGACGAGGCGGCGCGCGCGTGAAGGTCGGAGACGAGACGATCGAGATCGTCCCGAGTACTACCGCCACGGTGGCATCCTCCCTTACGTGCTGAGGAGGATCCTCGACCGATGACCGCGACCGCCGACGTCCTCGACGACCACCCCGACGCGGCCGTCTGCACGCTCGCGCTGCGCTCGTTCGGCGGCCGCCCCTCGTTCTCCGGCGAGATCGCGACCGTCCGCTGCCACGAGGACAACGTGCTCCTCAAGGCGCGGCTCGGCGAGCCCGGCGAGGGTCGCGTGCTCGTCGTCGACGCCGGCGGCTCGACCCGCGTCGCCGTCATGGGCGACCTGATCGCGACCCTCGCCCGCGACAACGGCTGGGCCGGCGTGGTCATCAACGGCTGCGTGCGGGACGTGTCGACGCTGCGCGACCTCGACATCGGCGTGAAAGCGCTCGGCTCGAACCCACGCCCGAGCGGGAAGACGGGCGCAGGCGAGGTCGACGTGCCGGTTCGCTTCGGCGACGTGGACTTCCTGCCGGCCGCGACCGTCTATGTGGACGAGGACGGCGTGGTCGTCATCGGCTCGCGCTGAGCCACGCTCGCGGCCCCGCCCTCGACACGCACGTCCCACCGCCGCCCGAACGCATGCACTCCGTCGACCGTGAGGCCCTCTGCCCACTCCGGGAGCGCGCCGTCGGCGACGTGGAGGACGCGCGCGTCCGGGTCGGGCTCGAGCCGGAGCAGCGCGCGCAGTAGCAGCACGGGCGTCCCGGCCGCCCACGCCTGGGGGCGGGCCGATGCCGGGACCGCACCGGGCGGCTCCTCCCCGCTTCGCTCGAAGCCCGCGAAGTGCTCGGGAAGCCGATGCTCGAAGAACGACGCGCAGTCGAGCAGCGCCCGCACGACTCGCTGCGCCTCGACGGCGTGGCCCGACCGCGCGAGCCCGTACGCGATCAGTGAGTTGTCGTGCGGCCAGACGGTGCCGTCGTGGTACTCGACCGGGTCGAACGCCGCCTCGTCCGCGGCGAGCGTACGGATGCCCCAGCCCGACCAGAGCGGGCCCGCGGTGAGGCGCCCGGCGACCGCCGCGACCCGCTCCGGCGGGACGAGGCCGCTCCAGAGCAGGTGGCCCATGTTCGAGGCGAGCGCGTCGATCGGACGCTTCGCGCCGTCGAGCCCGAGCGCGTACCAGCCGTGCTCGGGGAGCCAGAACGCGGCGTCGAAGCGCCGGCGCAGCTCCGCCGCCTCCCGCTCGAGGCGCGCCGCCGTCTCGTCGTCGCTCCAGACGCGGCGCGCCAGCTCGGCGGTGCGCAGCTTCGCGTCGTAGACGTAGCCCTGAGCCTCGACCGGCGTGATCGGCGCGTGCGCCAGCGAGCCGTCGCGGAAGACCATCGAGTTGTGCGAGTCCTTCCAGCTCTGGTTGTCGAGACCGTTCGGTGCGCGGCGCAGGTACTCGACGAGCCCGTCGCCGTCGCGGTCGCCCGGCCCGTCGATCCACGCGAGCGCACGACGCGCATTCGGCTCGAGCTCGCGCACGATCGCGTCGTCGCCGCTCCATCGCCAGAGCTCCGAGAGGAGGACGAGGAAGAGCGGCGTCGCGTCGACGGTGCCGTAGTAGCGATCCGACCACACGAGCGCGGTCTTCCCCCGCCTGATCTCGTGCACGATCTTGCCCGGCTCGGCGTCGCGCCGCGGGTCGTCGGCGTCCGACTGTGTCTCGGCGAGCGCGCGCAGGACGGCGGCCGCCAGGTCGGGGCCGAGCGGGATCGTCTGGAACGCCGTGATCAGCGTGTCGCGGCCGAAGAGGGTCATGAACCACGGCAGGCCTGCAGCGGGAACCATCCCGCTCCCCGCCCAGCGCAGCCGCAGCGCCGCGAGGTCGGCGAGCGAGCGCGTCCACGTCGGCTCGAGCGCCGGCTCGCCCGGCGCCGCGAGGCGCGGCATCGAGCGCCACCAGCGGGCGAGCGAGTCGTCGCGCTCGCGGCGATCCTCGCGCAGGCGATCCTCGAAGGCCGCGCCGTCGAGCGGCACCGCCCCGTCGAGCACGCACTGCACCGCTACGACGACCCGGCGGCTTTCGCCCGGCTCGAGCCACAGCCGGTAGCGCGCGACACCTGCCTCGTGCTCGTCGGGCGCGGGCACGAGGTGGACGAGCGTCCGCGCGGGGAAGCCGTCGTCGGCGAACTCGACGGTCGCCGCGTCGTCCCACTGCTCCGGACGTGACGACGCGTGGGCCGCCGCGCCTCCGTCGGCGACCCGCTTGACGGCATGGATGTCGGCGAAGTCGGAGGCCGACTCGACGCCGATCACCGCGTCGATCCCGCGCTCGGACCGGTTCTCGACGGTGATCGTCTGCTCGAGCCCGCTGCCGACGAACAGCTCACGGCGGACGCGGATCCCCGCCGGGCCGCGCAGCTCGAATGCGGCGACGTGCGGCGCCGCCTGCTCGAACTCGACGAGCTCGCTGCGCTCACCGTCGACGGTCACGACGAGCCGCGACAGGAACCGCGTGTCCTCGGCGAACAGCCCGGATGCAGCCGAGAGCCCGTCGACGTCGCCGCGGTCGTCGCAGACGACGAAGGTCGACCCGTCGAGCACGGTGACGGGCAGGTCGATCTCGGGCGCAGCACTCACGCGCCGATCGCCGACCCCGAATCGAGGTCGAAGAAATGCAGCTTGCGCAGGTCGACCGCGAGCTCGACCCGCTCGTCGGGCCGGATCGTCGTCGCTGCGTCGAGCCGCGCGACGACGAGTGCGCGCGCGTCGTCGCCCTCCGTCTTGAGCTCGGCGAGATCCTGCGCCTCCTCGGCGTCGACGAGCCCCTCGAGGACGTCCTCGGCGAGGACCGGGCTCGCCTCGACCTCGACGTGCGCAAGCTGCTCCGGGCCGAGCGCCTCGACGGCGCGCACGACGCCGAGCAGCCGGCCGTGACGGCCGTTGCCGCGGGCGTCCGCCTCGCCGAGCGCCTCGGGGCGGATGCCGAGTGCGATGCGCTTCCCCGCGTAGCCGGCGAGGCCGGCACGCGCCTCCGCGAGCTGCAGCGTCGCCGGGCCGACGCGGGCGACAAGGCCGTCGCCGTTCCGCTCGAGAGTCGCCTCGAGCACGTTCATCGCGGGGCTGCCGATGAAGCTCGCGACGAAGAGGTTCGCGGGACGCTCGTACAGGCGCTGCGGCGCGTCGAACTGCTGCAGCACGCCGCGCCGCAGCACCGCGACGCGATCGCCCATCGTCATCGCCTCGACCTGGTCGTGCGTCACGTAGACCGTCGTGACGTGCAGCTGCCGCTGGATGCGCGAGATCTCCGCGCGCATCTGGACGCGCAGCTTCGCGTCGAGGTTCGAGAGCGGCTCGTCCATCAGGAAGACCTGCGGCTCGCGGACGATCGCGCGCCCCATCGCGACGCGCTGGCGCTGGCCGCCGGAGAGCTGCCGCGGCTTGCGGTCGAGGTGGTCGACGAGCCCGATGATGCGCGCGGTCTCCTCGATTCGCTTCCGCGCCTCGGGCTTCGGCACCTTCCGCATGCGCAGGGCGAAGCCGATGTTCTCGGCGACCGTCATGTGCGGGTAGAGCGCGTAGTTCTGGAAGACCATCGCCACGTCGCGGGCGCCGGGCGGCAGGTTGTTGACGACGCGGTCGCCGATCCGGATCGTGCCGCTCGAGATCTCCTCGAGTCC
>JAICYG010000143.1 GCA_025934335.1 Thermoleophilia bacterium
ACATGCGTTCGAGATGCCGACTGCCGCAAGCAGCTCCGCGGTGCAGACCCCGAGCCCGACCGCGAACGGCCCGTACGACGACGTGAACGGGACGACCTCGTGCACGAGCCCGATCGGGACGACGCGGTCGAGGAGCAGCGAGCCGCCGTGGAGGACGACGAAGACGCCCGTGAGGATCGTGAGGAAGCGGTGCACCTCCTCGACGGCGAAGCGCGGCCGGCGCAAGGGCGGTGCGCAGAAGGCCGCGGCTGCGCAGCGAGACCGAGAGGAAGGAAGGGACGGCCGCCGGCTCGACCGGGCCGACATCCGCGGGCAGGCGGGCGAAGTCGCGGTCGTAGCCGGCGGCCGTGAGCGCGTCGCCGACGGCCGGGGTGACCAGGCCGCCGGTGACGCGAGCCGCGTCGAGGGAGAGGATGAGCATCGACGCGAATTCCTCCGAGACAAGCGTCAGTCCGAGGGGTGCGGCATTGACGCGATTGAGCTCGGAGGAAGGATGAAAGCGGCTGAAGCGGCGGTCCCGCGCCTCGAAGAGGGCGCGGTGGGCCTGCTCGATCCGGGTCATGCAGGCAGCCTGCGCGCCGCTGCTAAGCCGTCGCTAAGACCTCCGTTGAGGTTTTGTTCAGACGCGCGCGGTGGCGCCGGCGAGCCGCGCCTTCAGGCGCAGGATCGCCTTCGTGTGGAGCTGCGAGACGCGCGACTCGGTCACGCCCAGCACCTCGCCGATCTCGCGCAGGGTGAGCTCCTCGTAGTAGTAGAGCGTGACGACGAGCTTCTCGCGCTCGGGCAGCCGCGCGATCGCGTCGGCGAGCGCCTCCCGCGTCTCGGTCTCGTCGAGCGCCTCGGCTGGGCGCGGCCCCGTCGTGTCTTCGATCGTGTCCATCAGCGAGATCTGGTCGCCGTCGCCGGAGACCGACCAGAGCTCGTCGAGCGCGGCGATCGAGGAGCGCGAGATGTCGGAGAGCGATTCCTCGAGCTCCTCGACGGTGACCCCGATCTTCTCGGCGATCTGCTCGTCGGTCGGCGCCGTTCCGAGCTTCGCCTCGAGCTCGGCGATCGCGCGCTCGATCTCGCGGGCGCGCGAGCGGACGGAGCGCGGCACCCAGTCGAGCGCACGCAGCTCGTCGATGATCGCGCCCTTGATGCGAGCGATCGCATACGTCTCGAACTTGATGTCGCGGTCCGGGTCGTAGCGCTCGATCGCGCCGATCAACCCGAGCAGGCCGTACGAGACGAGGTCGCCCTCGTCCACGTGCGCCGGCAGCCCCGAGCCGAGCCGCCCCGCCACGTATTTGACGAGCGGCGCGTACGTGAGGATGAGGCGATCGCGGAGCGCCTTGTCGTTCGTCCGTCTGAACTCGACCCAGAGGGCGTGGGTGTCCTCCCCTGCCACGGCTCTTGAGAATACGCCCTAGGAGCGCGTTTTCCTCAGTGCAGCCCACGCGAGGGTCGCCATCCAGGCCGCGAGGGCGGCCGCGGCGGCAGCGATCGGCCACCTAGAGGCCTCCGCGCTCCAGAGTGCGATCGCCGCGAATCCAAGGGTGATGGCCGAGAAGAGCACCGCGAGCGGCACGGGGCAAGGGTACTCCGGCGTGAAGGCCCCGTGGGGCGCCGATACAATCCTTCCCGCAACCCAGGGGCGTGGCGCAATTGGTAGCGCACCGGTCTCCAAAACCGGGGGTTGCAGGTTCGAGTCCTGTCGCCCCTGCTCCAAGAATCCGCGATTTCGGCGGTACTATGGGCGTGCCGAGGAGGTCTCCACGAGCCTCCCTCAACGAGCATGGCACCGAAGGAGCACCATTGAATAGTGACGACGAGTTGGACCGTCGGCGTGAACGTGCTGCGCGCAATGAGTCCCTCTTCCGCCAGGTCAACGAGCGCATCGACGAGCTCGCCCAAAAGTTCCAGCTACGCGAAGAGACCCTCAGTTGCGTGTGCGAGTGCGCGGACCCGATGTGTGTCGAGCGAATCGAGATCTCGCACCATGAGTACGAGCGAGTTCGCAAGCACCCGGAGGAGTTCATCATCAGGCCGGGCCATGAGGTTTCGCAGGTGGAAGAGGTCGTACACCGCGAAACTCGGTGGATCGTCGTTCGCAAGGTCGGCGTCGCTGCCACCGTCGCAGCCGAGCTTCAGGAGTCAGCCGACGGCGATTAGCCGCTCGAGCCCGAACCGCCGGGTGTTTCGTCAGCGGCCGCGGTGGGAGTTGCAGCCGTGGAAGCGATCGACGAAGAGTGGATCAGCGCCCTGATGCTCGCCGTAGCCGCCGCCGAACAGGTGATGGCGGTCAGCGAGGATCTACCGGCCCCGTCCGTCGCTCCGATTCGAGGCGCGGCGACCGTGCTCCGTGACCTCGCAGCACGCGAGATCGAGCGGACGCGAGGCGACGGCTCGCAGGGTCTTGAGCGCCCCATCTAGGGACCCGCTCGGTCGGCGTTCGCCGCGCGTGGATCGTCGTCGTCGAGCAGCCACCAGGCGGCGACGAATAGGGCAGCTTGCCGACCGTCGTCGGCACCACGACGAACGCGACGGGCACGGTGCTGCCGTCGCGGCGCTGGACGAGGCGCATGCCCTCCCGGCGCTTGTTCGTCAGGAGCCGGCTCCGGTCGATGCCGTCGGTGAAGTCGCCCACGTCGTGCGCGAGGAGCTCCTCGCGCGTGTAGCCGAGGATCTCGCAGGCGCAGTCGTTGACGGTCACGTACCTGCCCTCCTCGTCGTAGACGACGATCGCCATCTCGGCCTGCTGGATCGCCTCCAGGAGCAGGGTCTGGAGGACGAGGGCGTGGGCGCTGTCGCCGACGGTCATGACCTGCGAGTCTCTCAGAGCGACTGGGTGCCGCCCGACGTGGTAGGGCGGCCACGGCCGCCCTACCCGCGACACAACCGGCCATGGGGAGAGGTATGGCCCCGTGTCGAACCTGCGGCCAGGGTAGCGACCCCGACCCTGGTGCCGAGGTTTCCTACGCGCTAGGTTCGAGGGATGGCACGGGAGCCGGACGAGACGACGGCCGAGCGCGAGCTGACGCGGCGGCTGCGGCGGCGGAACGTCAGCATGCGCTGCCCCGCCTGCGACTGGACGCTCGACGGGCCGATCGGCGACTACCTGCTCGAGCCCGTAAGCGGCGCGGACGCCACCGGAGCCCTCAAGGGCGTGAAGCTGAAGGTGTTCGCGTGCCGCAATTGCGGCTACGTGCGGCTGCACTCCGCGAACCTCCTCAGCGACCTCTCTCGCGGCGGCTGAAGGCGTCGAACCGGCTCACGCCGGGCAGACGGGCGCAACAATGCCGTGGGGAATGACGCCGATCGGCCGTGAACCGGACCGCCGTGGCCAGCTGCAGGCGCTGACCGACGCGGCGCTCGCGCATCTCGAGCTCGACGCGCTGCTCTCGACGCTGCTCGTGCGGACGCGCGACACGCTCGGTGTCGACACGAGCGCGGTGCTCCTCCTCGACCCGAGGACGAACGAGCTCGTCGCACGCGCCGCCGTCGGCATCGAGGAGGAGGTCGAGCAGGGCGTCCGCGTCCCCGTCGGCAAGGGCTTCGCCGGGCGGATCGCCGCCACCTCGCAGCCGATCATCCTCGACGACGTCGCCCGTGCGGACGTCGTCAACCCGCTGCTCGCGCAGAAGGGGATCCACTCGATGCTCGGGGTGCCGCTCGTCGTCGAGTCGCAGGTGCTCGGCGTGCTGCACGTCGGCTCCCTCACGCCGCGAACGTTCGACGAATCCGACGTCGAGCTGCTGCAGCTCGTCGCCGACCGCGCGGCGATCGCGATCGAGCACGCCCGCCTGTTCGAGGCCGAGCAGGCCGCGCGGCGGCGCATCGAGAACGTCCAGGCAATCACCGACACGGCACTCGCCTACCTCGACGTCGAGGAGCTGCTCGACGTCCTCCTCCCCCGCATCCGCGACATCCTCGACGCGGACACCTGCACCGTGCTCCTCCGCGACGAGGAGACGGACGAGCTCGTCGCGCGCGCCGCGATCGGGCTCGAAGAGGAGGTCGAGCGGGGCGTCCGCATCCCGCTCGGCCGCGGCTTCGCGGGCGTCGTCGCCGCGGACCGCCGCCCCGTGATCCTCGACGACGTCGCGAAGTCCGACGTGCTCAACCCGATCCTCCGCGAGAAGGGGATTCACTCGATGGCCGGAGTGCCGCTCGTCGCGGCGGGCGAGGCGATCGGCGTGCTGCACGTCGGCCGGCTCGCCGAGAAGCCGTTCCGGAAGGACGACATCGACCTCCTCCAGCTCGCAGCCGACCGGGCCGCGATCGCGATCGAGCACGCGCGCCTGTTCGAGGCGGAGCGGCGCGCGCGCACGCGGATCGAGAACGTGCAGGCCGTCACCGACGCGGCGCTCGCGCACCTCGACGTCGACGACCTCCTGCAGATGCTGCTGCCGCGGATCCGCGACATCCTCTCGGCCGACACGTGTGCCGTGCTGCTGCTCGATGAGGAGGCGGACGAGCTCGTGGCACGCGCGGCGCTCGGAATCGAGGAGGAGGTCGAGCAGGGTGTGCGCGTCCCGCTCGGCCGCGGCTTCGCCGGGAGGATCGCGGCCTCCCGCCACCCGGTGATCCTCGACGATCTCGACGTCGCCGACGTCTGGAACCCGATCCTCCGCGAGAAGGGCCTCAAGTCGATGCTCGGCGTGCCGCTCCTCGTCCGCGACCGCGCGATCGGCGTCATGCACGTCGGCACACTCACCTACCGGCGGTTCAGCAGCGACGACACCGATCTGCTGCAGCTCGTCGCCGAGCGAGTCGCACTCGCGGTCGAGCGGGCGCAGCTGCACGAGGAGACGGTGCGTCTCGACCAACTCAAGCTGAACTTCGTCGCGATCGCCTCGCACGAGCTGCGCACGCCCGCCACCTCCGTGTACGGCGCGTTCGCGACCATCGTCGAGCGCGGCGACGAGCTCAGCGAGGACGTGCGGGAGCAGCTGCTCCAGGTCGGCTACGAGCAGGCGACGCGCCTGCGGCGGTTGCTGGAGGAGCTGCTCGACCTTTCACGACTCGACGCGCACGCGATCGCGCTCGATCCGCGCCCGATCGTGCTGCACAGCGCGCTCGCGCAGATCGTGGAACAGGCGGTCGGGCACGCGGACGACATCACGCTGCACGTCCCGCTGGATCTGGCGGTGGTCGTCGACCCGCTCGTTCTCGACCGCGTCGTCTCGAACCTGCTGATCAACGCGACGCGCTACGGCCTGCCGCCGATCGTGGTCGCGGCCGAGCACCACGACCGGCACCTCCGGGTCTCGGTCGAGGATCAGGGCGTCGGCGTGCCGGAGGAGCTGCGATCGCGCCTGTTCGAGCGGTTCGCGCGCGGTGAGACGGCCGCCGGCAGCGGGCTCGGCCTCGCGATCGCACGGTCGTACGCGCGGGCGCACGGCGGCGACCTGATCTACGTACCCGGCGGATCCGGCGCGCGCTTCGAGCTGATCGTCCCTCAGCAGACCTGAGTGACGCGGCCGCTGCGGACGTCGTAGACGAAGCCGCCCGACTCGAGGCCGGCGAGGTACGGCGACGAGCGCACCCGCCGCACGTCGTGCCGGAGCGTCTCCTCCACGTCCGCCGTCACCCGGAACTCGAGGCTGCGCGTGTCGGGGCCGCCCTGCGCCGCGATCGCCTCGTGCACGTCGTCGTCGGTGCCGCCGACCATGCGGCAGTCGGTGTGCGCAACCACCATCACGCGGCTCACGTCGAGGAGGTAGCCGGCGAGCACGAGCGTCCGCAAGACGTCGTCGGTGACGCGCGCGCCGGCGTTCCGGAGGATCTTGGCGTCGCCCGGCCGCAGCCCGAGCATGGCGAGCGGGTCGATCCGCGTGTCGATGCAGGTGAGGACGGCGAGACCCTTCGCCGCCCGCCCGGTCAGGTCGGCGTGGTCGAACCGGGCGGCGTACGTCTCGTTCGCGCGAAGCACGTCTTCGAAGGGCACCGCTGCATTATCAGGCCTCGGCGACCGGCTCCGGCCCCCTGCCGGTCGCGAGGATGCAGCCGACGAGGATCAGCGCGAAGCCGACGAGCATCCCGGCGCTCAGCTGCTCGCTCAGGATCGTGACGCCGAGCGCGGCGGCGACGGCCGGGTTGACGTACGTGATCACGGTCGCCCGCACCGGCCCGACCTCCGCGATCAGCGCGAAGAAGATAAGGAACGCGAGTGCGGTGCAGACGACCGCGAGGCCGACGACCGACTCGACCACGTGCGCCGAGGGCATCGCCGCCGGCCAGCGCACCGCCGCGAACGGCGCGTAGACCGCCGCGGCGAGCAGCAGCGAGCCGGCGACGACACCGAGCGCCGGCACGTCGGTCAGCCGCCGCGCGAGGATGATCGGCCCGACGGCGTAGCAGACCGCCACGCAGCCGATCTCGGCGACGGCCACGGCGTCGACCTGGCCGATGTCGAGGCCGACGAGCGCGCCGACGCCGCCGATCCCGACGAGCAGCCCGAGCCAGCGGCGCCGGCCCTGCTGCTCCCGGGTACCGGTCAGCCCGACGACGACCGCACCGACGAGCGGCACCGCGGCGACCAGGAGCCCGGTGAGGGAGCTCGTCAGCTTCGTCTCGGCGCGCGCCAGGAGTACCCACGGGATCACGACCTCGACGAGCGTGTACGCGACGAACGGACCGGCGCGGCGCAGGAGCGGCCGCAGCTCACCGCGCCACACCGCGAAGGGGATGAGCAGGGCGGCGCCGAGCGCGGTGCGCAGGAAGACGAGCGTCACCGGCGCCAGCTCGCGCACGGCGACCCGGATCATCAGGTACGGAACGCCCCAGATGACGCACATCGCTGCGAAGAGCAGCGCCCCGCGCCGCGTCATTCGCTGCGCTTGGGCTTCGGCGACTCGGTCAGCATCCTCACCACGTACAACGCTGCAACGACCGTGATTGTGAGGTCGTTCCCGAGGCACCACTGGCAGATCGCGTCGATCGGCCCGAGCTGCGCCCACAGCAGATAGCCGCTGAACGCGACGCCGACCGCCGCGACGAAGACTCCCACCGTGGCCGCCTCCACCCCACG
>JAICYG010000161.1 GCA_025934335.1 Thermoleophilia bacterium
GAGCTCGGTGTACGTCGACTCGCCGGCCTCCACCTGCACATGTGTTCGCACGGCGGTGACGCCGGAGTTGCCGAGCCCGAACCCCCACGGGTGCTCGACGACCGCCTTCGCGCCGTCGCGCAGGCTCGCGAGATGCTCGCGTGTCGACGACTCGTCGACGGCGGTCGGGTCGTGCGACGTCTCGGGATGCTTCTTCGCGTTCTCCTCCTGCTGGCGCAGCTCCACCGCAGTGAAGTGCGCGCGCGGCGCGAAGTGGTCGTAGCCCTTCACGAACGCGAGGCCGACGGCGACGACCACGACGGCGTAGCCGAGCGGGCGCCAGGCGCGCCGCACGACGGCGAGGACAAGCAGACCCGCGACCAGAGCGATCAGCGCGGCCCGCGTGTGCGACCAGAGAACCGCAGCGAACAGGAGCAGGGCGAGCGGGATGCCCCAGCGCCGCCGCAGAGGCACGAAGAAGAGCGCGAAGACGAGCAGGTACGCAGAGGCGAGCGGCGACAGGAAGGTCGACGTGAGTCGCCGGTAGACCACGCCGTTGCCCGTGTTGTAGACGAAGTTCTCGGGCAGGTGCGATAGGCCGATGTAGTCGAGCCCGAGCTGGTCCCGGTACCACCCCGCAGCGCCGCGCCACCACGAGAGCGGCACCGCGTACACGTCGACGAGGCCGTAGGCGGCCACCGCCGCCGCCGTGGCGAGCACGACGCGGCACAGCACGGTTCGCTCGCGCTCCGTCAGGTCGAGCCCACGGCCGAGGAAGTACGCGGCGACGGGGAACAGGTCGTGCCGTGCCGCGTAGAGGATGCCCTTGTGCGTGGCCCCGCCGCCGAGCCACGACTGCGGCAGCAGCCCGTAGAGCACGACGAGCGCCGCGAGCGAGAGCGCGAGCACGTCGGCCGGCGCCGCACGCAGCGACCGTCTGCGCTGCGCGGCGACGACCAGCGCGAGCGCCGCAAGGAGCAGAGCCTCCTTCCACGCCGAGATCGCCGTCAGCGCTGCGCCGCGGACGCCCGCGCGCCAGAGCAGCGCCATCAGGAGGTTGTGGAGCGCGAGCCCGACGACGAGGACGTAGAGGGCGAGGACAGGACGCCGAAGCGTCATGCAGGGCCGATCGCGATCAGGGTCATCCCGCGGTTCAGTACACGCACCTCGTAAGGAAAGAGCGACGCGAACGCCTTCGGCCCGAGCGGGTCGAGCACGTCGTCGAACGGGATGAGCCGCTCGCGCGCCGGCGCCGGCAGCCAGTGCACGAAGGGGAGCAGTGTGTGCACCTCGAGCGGGAAGAAGCGGTTCGGAGTCGTCACGAACACCCGGTCGGCGACGCGGCAGAGCTCGTGGACGAAGCGCCGCTGGCCATCGCGCCCGCCGGCGACGTGCTCGACGACCGCGTTCGAGAAGCCCAGGTCGAACTCGCGGTCGGCGAACGGCAGGTCGCGCCCGTCCGCCCGCACAGCGCGCACCCGCGGGAATGCGGCGGCGAAGCTGTCGAGCCCGGTCTGGCCGACGCCGGTGACGCGGTCGGGCCACGGGTACATCGCCTCGAAGAAGTTGTCGCTCGAGTCGCCGCCGAACGGCGCGTCGGTGACGCCGACGTCGACGACCGACGTGTCCGGGCCGGGCTGGAGGAGGTCGAGGAACAGCCGGAGCTTCCGCTCGCGGCTCCGCAGAGAGACCTGCGACGCGACCCGGCGCAGCATCGGCTGAGCGTATCCCTACACTCGGACCGTGGTCCGCGCCGAGCTCAGCCCGAAGGGCCCGTACTCGCTCCGCCTCTCCGGCCGGCTCGCGAGCGACGCGACACGCATCGTCGCCGGCGGCACCTACCGGGCGACGGTGCGCGTCGGCGAGCGTCTCGAGCGCGTCCACGCGCTGCAGCGGCCGGACGGCCGCATCGTCGTCGCGGCCGAGAGCGACGCAGGCATCGACCACGTCCGCTTCGCACTCGGGCTCGACGACGACCACTCGGAGTTCCTGCGCCGGTTCGAGCGCGACCCGCTGCTCGCAGAGACGCTGCGGCACCTGCGCGGGCTGCGGCCGATGCGCACCGGCACGGTCGCGCAGGCGCTCCTCCGCGCGGTCGCCGGCCAGCTGATCCAGGCCGGCCGCGCGCGCCAGATCGAGCGCGCGGTCGTCCAGGCAGCCACGCCGGCGCTCGGCGGCCTCCATACCGCACCGACCGCCGCCGAGCTGGGGCGCTTCGCACCGGCCGACCTCGCCCGGCTCGGGCTAGGGGCACGCCGTGCAGGCGCGCTCGTGCGGCTCTGTCGCGGCAGCGACCTCGAGGGGCTGAAGCGCAACTCGACCCGCACGGTCGTCGCGCGTCTGACGCGCGAGCGCGGGCTCGGCCCCTGGTCGGTCGGGATCGTCTGCCTGCACGGGCTCGGCCGCTACGACTACGGGCTCTATCGCGACCTCGGTCTTGCACGGCTCGCCGGTGCGCTGTGGGGGCGGTACGTCGAGCCCGAGGAGACCGACGAGCTGCTCGTGCCGTACGCAGAGTGGGCCGGGCTCGCGAGCGTGTACCTCCTGGCGGGCTTCCGCCGTGGTTTCGTACGCTTGCCTCTTGCAGCCTGAGATCCGCATCGTCCACGACCCACAGACGACTGTCGGCGAGCTCCTCGCCGAGCAGGCGAAGCGCGGCGGCTCGATCGTCCTGACGGGCGGCTCCGGCGTCGCACGCGCGTACACGCGCGCCGCGGAGCGAACGCCCGACTGGGGCCGCGTCACCCTCTGGTGGGGCGACGAGCGGTGCGTGCCACCCGACGACGAGCTCTCGAACTACCGGCTCGCGAAGGAGTCGCTGCTCGACCGGCTCGAGGTACAGCCGCGCGCCGTCCACCGGATCCGCGGCGAGGCGCCGCCGGCTGAGGCCGCGGGCGAGCTCGACGCCGCGCTCGCGGGGATCGAGCTCGACTTCCTGCTGCTCGGTCTCGGGCCGGACGGCCACATGGCCTCGCTCTTCCCCGGCTCGCCGCAGCTCGACGTCACGGACCGCCGTGCCGTCGACGGGCCGCCGGGGCTCGAACCGTTCGTCCACCGCGTCACGCTGACCGTGCCGACGATCCAGTCGGCGGTCAGGATCGTGTTCCTCACGAGCGGCGAGTCGAAGGCGGACGCGGTTGCACGCGCGTTCGGAGGAGACGTGACGCCGGAGGTGCCGGCGAGCCTGGCCCGCCTCGCGCCGGTTCCGGTCGAGGTCTTCCTGGACGAGGCCGCAGCGTCGAAGATGGAGACGTCATGACGACTCCGAGCGCCGCGGCGCACGGCCCTGCCGACGTTCTCGAGCTCGACCGGCCCGAGCAGCTGAAGGCGCTCGGCCATCCTCTGCGGCTGAAGGTTCTGCAGGCGCTCGGCGAGTCGGAGCAGCCGCTCACGAACCGCGAGCTCGCCGCGCACCTCGAGGTCGACCCCGGCCATCTCCACTTCCACGTGCGGATGCTGCACCGTGCCGGACTGATCGAGCGCATCGACGGCAGCGGACGCGAGAAGCCGTATCGCCCCGTAGCGAAGCACCTGAAGGTCGGCGCGGAGATCCGGGCGACCGGGGCCGCCAGCGAGCTGCAGGCGGCCCAGCTGCGGGAGCTGCAGCGCGGCTTCGAGGCCCACGCGGGGAGCGGCGAGTTCCGGAGCGCGCAGGTGCACACGCATCTCGACGTCGAGGCCGTGCGCACGCTCGTACGCCGTCTCGTCGACGAGCTGACGGAGCTCGAGGACGAGTCGCAGCCGCTACAGACGATCACGATCGCCTTCCATCCGGCGATCGAGCAGGGCGAGCCCTGAAAGAGCCCGGGCGCTCGTGCGCCCGGGCTCGAAGGCGTCAGCTGTGCTGCATCACCTTCTGGACGCGCTGCTCGACCTGGTCGCGCGGCTGACCGGTCTTCTTCTGCACGCGATCGACGATCTCGTCGGGGTCGTCCCCGGCATCCTTCATGTCGTCGTGCGTGAGCTCGTCGAACTCGTCCACGAGCCGCTTCTTCAGCTCGGGCGCACGCGCCCGGATCTGCTGCTTCAGCATGTCGTCGAGACCCATGTCGAACCTCCCGGCGTTGAGGGACTCCCCTTCCGCCTACCCGTGCGACGGCCGGCGTAACCCGCGGGCCGGCAGGACGTCCGAAGCGGGCAGCTCGACGCCGATCCCGCGCCGGCGGGCGAGCAGGTCGAGCACGAGCGCCGTATCCGCCACGCGCGCATCCTCGAGGAACTCCGCCCGCGTCTCGAAGCTCGCGACGACCGACTCGACCGCCTCCACGTACCCGACGACGTCCACCGCGGCGACCGCCGCGAGCGCGTCGGCGACGTCGCGCGGAAAGTCGTCGCGCTCGCGCAGCGTGACGGCCACGTGCCTCGCCTCCTGGACGCGCCCGAGCGCGAGCAGCGCGAGCGTCGCGGCGTACCGGCCGATCGGCGAGTCGACGGACGCGGTGCCGAGCTCGAGCGTCCAGCGCGCCAGCTCCTCGACCGCGGCGTCGTCGCCCGCAAGCAGCGAGGCCTTCAGGGCGCCGATCGGGCGGCCCCATGACTCGCCGCCGCGCCAGCTGTCGCGCCAGCGCGCCGCCGCCCGGCGGAACCATTCCCCGGCCGCCGGGTCGCCCGTCATCAGAAGCCCGAGCGCCACCGCGTACGCGACGTTGCCCTGCCTGACGAGCCCGCGTTCGTCGAGCTCGCCGTGCGGCTCGGTGTAGCGCGCCTGCCGTTCCCGGACGAAAGCGGCCCAGTCCACCGGCCCACGTTGTAGTCGAAGACCCCGACCGTCCGCCGGATCGGGTATTGTGCGTCCTGCGCCACGCGAAGGGGATTCAGCCGCTGGCGCACCCTTTGAGGAGTCGGCACGGCAGGCGTGCCGTACGCATTGTCAGAAACCACCACGCAATCTCCGATCGAGTCGGAGGCAGCGTCGGCCATACGGGCCGACGCGCTCCGCGCAGAAGCCTGGGCCGGCGAGCCCTTCCTCCGCTCCGACGAGGACGCAGAGGTCACGCTCGCGCCCGGGTCGGCGCGCCGGCACGCGCTCGACGACGCGCTCGCCGAGCTCGAAGCGGGTCTGAAGGCTCCCTCGAGCGAGTGGAAGGTGCGCTACGCGCTGCTGCTCGGCCTCGAGCGCGTCCTCTCGGAGAAGCCGCCGCACCTGGCCTCCGGCACCGAGCTGCGCCGCCACCAGGTCGACGCGCTCGCCGGCATGCTCACGGAGCTGATCGCGGCCGCCCAGAAAGGCGAGAACGGGAACGGCCACGCGAACGGCGACGAGCCGGCCGACGAGGACGACGAGCCCGAGGACGAGCTCGAGCTCGGCGGCGACGCCGAGGACGACGAGGCGCCGCTCCCGCTCCCCGTGGAAGAGGATCCCGGCTCGATTCGCCGCTACCGTTTCCGCCACCCGACCGCGTCCGGCAAGACGATCGCGGCCGCCGGGTTCGTCGAGGCGGCGCGCACCGAGGGCGTCCTCATCCTCACGCACCGCCGCCTGCTCGTCGACCAGTTTCGCCGCGAGCTCACCGAGCACGGCTATCGCGAGCGGCTGACCGAGGCGATCCTCGACGGGCAGACCGCGAAGCGCCCCGCGAACCCGATCACGATCCAGACGTACGCGTGGTTCGCGCGGCACGTCGGCGAGCTCGCGCGCGACGCGTACCAGCTCGTGATCTGCGACGAGGCGCACACCGCACTCGGCGAGAAGACCTCCGCCGCGATCCGCTCGCTCTCCGAGCCGATCTACGTCGGCATGACGGCGACGGAGGAGCTGATCGCGAAGCAGGTCTCCGACGTCTTCCCCGCCTC
>JAICYG010000042.1 GCA_025934335.1 Thermoleophilia bacterium
CGAGCTAATGCGGATCGCGAACCTGATCGTCGCGGAGCTCGGCATCGAGCACTTCTTCAACATCCAGCTCGTCGGCGACCAGGTGATCGAGATCAACCCGCGGATCTCCACCGTCGTCTACCAGAACGATCTGAACCTCCCGTACCTCGGCGTGAAGCGCGCGCTCGGCGAGATCTCCGACGAGGAGCTTCGCTCGTACGCGTCCCGGGTACGACCCGGACGAACGGCATTGCGGTACTTCGACCAGCTGGAGTTCGACGCATGACCGATTGGGACGACGAGGGAATCGAGGCGGCGATCGCGGGCGACGACGCCGACGCCGCCGTCGAGGCGGCGGAGGCGATCGCGGCGGCGGCCGGGTTCCCCGGCGACCGTCTGGAGCCGGACGGCCGCGAGTGGGCGGAGACGCACGGGGTGCCGCCGGAGGACCTCGTCGACCGGGCGCTGCGCCGCGTGCGCGACCTGTGCGCAGGCGAGACGGACGCGGTGACGCTCGCGGAGCTGCGCGACCTGCGCTACCGCCTCGGCGACGCGATCGCGCGTTGACGCTTCGGGTCACGCACTGCCCCGTGAACATCGCGGGGATCCCGTGGGAGAACGTGCAGGCGCTGCGGCGGAAGGGCGTCGACGCGCGCCTCGTCGTCTTCGAGCGCGGAAAGCTGCACCACGAGGCCGACTGGTCGCTCGACCGCCGCGGCCCCCTCGCGGTGAAGCTCGCGCAGCAACTCGCGGCGTTCGCGCGCCTCGCCCCGAGGACGGACGTCTTCCACTTCTACTTCGGCCTGACGCTGATCCCGAAGTCGCTGCAGTTCCCGCTGCTGCGCGCGCTGCGCAAGAAGAGCGTCTTCCACTACCTCGGCTCCGACATCCGCGGGAAGACGCGCGAGCAGCTCGCGTTCGGCAAGCGCGCGGACGCCGAGATCGTCGGCAGCTACGACGCGACCCGCTGGGTGCCGGAGGCGCACGTCGTGCCGCCCGGCCTCGATCTGCGCCCGTTCACGCCCGTGCCGCCGACGGACGCCCCGCGCCCGCTCGTCGTGCACGCGCCGTCGGACCGCGAGCGGAAGGGCACGCGCTTCGTGATCGAGGCGTGCGAGCAGCTGCCCGTCGAGCTCGACATCGTCGAGGGCGTCCCCCACGAGGAGGCCCGCGCCCGCTACGCCCGCGCGGACATCGTCGTCGACCAGCTGAACGCGGGCTGGCACGGCGTCTTCGCGCTCGAGGCGATGGCGCTCGGGAAGCCGGTCGTCACCTACCTGAAGCACGACGTCGTCGAGCGAAGCGCGGAGGGCTACGGCATTCGCATCCCGATCGTGCCGGCGACGAAGGACACGCTCGTCGATGCGCTCCACCCGCTCGTCGAGCAGCCTGCGCTGCGGCGCGAGGTCGGCGCTGCGAGCCGCGCCTACGTGGAGCGGGTGCACGACATCGACCGGGTCGCAGACCGCCTGGTCGACCTCTACCGTTCTCTCTGACCGGGATGAGCCTCGCCTTCCAGATGCGGCGCCTCGCGCGCCACTCGGCCGTGTACGGCATCGGCGGGCTCGTCTCGCGCGTGCTCGCGACCCTGCTGCTCCCGCTGTACACGCACTACCTGCCGCCGGACGCGTACGGCCGCGTCGAGATCGTCACGGCGGCGACGGCGGTGCTCGCGATCGTCCTGCAGATGGGCATCGCCTCGGCGTTCTTCCGCTTCTACTTCGACGCGCGCGAGCCGGCGGACAAGCTGACCGTCGTCCGCACGTCGTTCTGGTTCACGATGGTGATGGCGACGGCCGGGCTCGTGATCGGCGTCGTCTTCGCCGGCCCGATCGCGCATTGGATCGGCCTCGGCGACGACACGTGGCTCGTGCGCGCCGGAGCCGTGGGTCTCTGGGCGCAGACGAACTACCAGCAGCTGACGAACCTGTTCCGCGCCGAGGAGCGGTCGACGGCGTTCGCGCTCGCGAGCGTGACGAACGTCCTCTTGACGGTCGCGGCGATGGTCGTCTTCGTGGCCGTCTTCCACTGGGGCGCGATCGGCCTCGTCGTCGGCAACTTCACCGGGACGCTCGTCGTCTACCTCGCCCTCGTCGCCTACCGGACGGAGCAGCTCGGGCTCGAGTTCGACCGTGCCCTGTTCCGCCGCATGCAGAACTTCGGCCTGCCGCTCGTCCCGTCGGCGCTCGCGCTCTGGGCGATCAACTTCGTCGATCGCGAGTTCGTCGTCTGGTACAAGGACAACGCCGAGGTCGGCGTCTACTCCGCCGCGGTGAAGATCGCGTCGGTGATCACGTTCGTGATGATCGCCTTCCGCACCGCCTGGCCCGCGTTCGCCTACTCGATCGAGGACGACCGCGAGGCGAAGCGCACGTACGCGTTCGTGCTCACGTACCTGCTCGCGTTCGCCTCGTGGGTGGCGCTCGCGCTCGGCGGGCTCGCCCCCTGGTGGACGGACCTGCTCACCGCGTCGCAGTACCACCGCGCCGAGAAGGGCGTTGCGGTGCTCGCGTTCGCGGGAGCGGTCTACGCCGGCTACACCGTCCTCGCGATCGGGAGCGGCCGCGCGCGAAAGACGCAGCTCAACTGGGTCGTCACCGGCGTCGGCGCGGCGGTGAACATCGGCCTCAACTTCTGGCTCGTGCCGCGCTGGGGGATGGTGGGCGCCTCGATCTCGACGCTCGCCGCGTACGTCGTCCTCTTCGCGGGAATGACGCTGTACGCGCAGAGCGTCTACCCGGTCGCCTACCAGTGGCGGCGCGTCGTGACCGCCGTCGGCGCGGCCGCCGCACTCACCGTCGCAGCGCGCGCGGCGGGGCTCTCGCTCCTGCCGTCGCTGCTCCTCGTCGCCGCGTATCCCTTCGCACTCTTCGTGCTCGGCTTCTACCTGCCCGTCGAGCGCGCGCGGCTGCGACGCCTCGTGCCGATCCTCTAGATCCGGCGACGCTTGGCGATCGCGCCGGCGGCGCCGACCGCGATCAGAAGCAGCGCGAGCGCGCCGAGCACGAGCAGCGGGACCGGCACGCCGCTCGAGCTCCCGCTCGTGGGGTCGGCGGCGACGGTCGACGTCGGCACCGCGCGGCTCCGCGACTGCTGCGTGCTGCGGAGCGGCGACTTCTCGGACAGCGTCGTCTTCGCGCCACCGCGCTTCTTCGGCGCAGCCTTCGGCGTCGACACGGTTGCGGCCGTCGGCTCGACGCCCTTGCCGATCTGCGCGGGCACCCCGGTGTGACCGGCATGACGCGCCTGCGCGCCGCGCATCGCGGCGCGAATGTCGTCGGCGAGGCTCGAGTAGGTGCGCGCGTCCGGCGGGATGTTCTTCAGCGCGTCGCGGTAGCACGCGGCCGAATACGTCGTCGCGATCTTCCCGTCGGCGTACCAGTCGTTGTAGATCCGATCGCGGCACGGGACCGCGGCGTTCGCGGTCGCCGGCACGAACGCAGCCAGCGCGAGGACGACGATGACGAGGCGCTTCATCCGGGGCCATGTTCCCCACCGAGCGCGAGGATCCACCGTTCAATCAGTAAGGCTTTCGTAAAACCTCAGGCGAGGACGCAGGCGTCGTGGCAGGAGCTCGAGACCTGCACGATCGCAAGCTTCCTGCCGACGGCGTCCAGAATCGTCAGCGTGCCGCGCGACAGCGACGGCGTGACGACGCGACCGTGGGAGAACTGCACGTTGTAGGAGCCGTTCGGGATCGCCGTGCGCGACAGCACACGCCCGTCATGCGCCTGCACGTGCAGCGTGCCCGAGTCGCCGCTCGTGACGAAGACCCGGCCGTTGCCGAACGTGACGTGCTGCGGCGCCAGGTCGGCGGGACGATGCGCCGAACCGACTGTGAGGACCCTCGACGCGCCCGACGTGATCCAGAGGCGGCCGTCGGGAGCGAAGCCGACGTCGTGAGCGAGGAAGCCCGGGGCGAGGTCGCGCTCGTGCCGGAACGGGCGGGTGCGCACGAACGAGACGCGCTCGGAGGCCGAGCCGAGGCCGACGCACAGCCGGGAGCCGTCGCCCGAGATCGTCAGATGGCGGGCCCAGCCCGTGAGCGGGACGCGGCCGACGACGACGCCGCGGCGGGTGTCGAGCAGCGCGACGCCGCTCCGGCCGGAATCGGTGACGAACGCGTGCACCCCGTCCGGGTGCGGCGCGACGTAGCGCGGCTCGACGAAGCTGCGCACGACGTGACGCACGCGCGTACGGTCGACGACGCTGACCGCGCCGGCGGCGGTGTGGCAGACGACCGCGACGTCGCCGACCGTCTCGATCGCGCGTGGATCGGGCGGCGTCGCCACGTGACCGAGCACGCGGAACGTGCGCAGGTCGACGAACGCGAGCCGCGCCTCCTCGTCGCAGGTGACGACGGCGACCGGGCCGCGCGTGAGCTGCGCGCGGACGGTTGCCGGCGCCGCCGCCGCGGCGAACAGGAACTCCCGCCGGTCCACGTCATGACTACGGCCGAGCGGCCCCTCGAGGTCCCGTTACCGTGGAACGGTGAGCCATCCGGAGCTGCAAGCCGAGCAGGAGTACGTCGACCGCGCCTACGAGCACCTCGAGCGGATGCGCGCAGCCGTGGCGGGTGCGGCCGACCGCGTCGAGGGTGAGGTGGCGCAGGCGGCGATGGACGCCTGGGCGGCGCGGCGCCTGCGCACGTTCGAGGACGCGGAGCGCGGCCTCTGCTTCGGCCGGCTCGACTTCGAGACCGTCTCCCACCCGCTCTACGTCGGCCGCCGCTGGGTGCACGACGACGCGCAGCGGCAGCTCGTCGTCAACTGGCAGGCGCCTGCCGCGCGGCCGTTCTACACGGCGACGCCGCAGGACCCGCACGGTGTCACGCTGCGCCGCCGCTTCCGCACGGAGGGTCGGCGGCTGCTCGACATCGCCGACGAGGCGCTCGACGGCAGCGTGCTCGACGGAGCAGCAGTCGGCGACTTCCTGCTCGACGAGCTCGAGCGGAACCGCGATACGCACATGCGCGACATCGTCGCGACGATCCAGGCCGACCAGTACCGGCTGATCACGCACGACCCGGACGGCGTGCTGGTGATCCAGGGCGGGCCCGGCACCGGCAAGACGGCGGTCGGCCTGCACCGCGCGTCGTGGCTCATCTACACGCTGCGCGACCGGCTCCAGCGGCGCGGCGTGCTCGTGGTCGGCCCGAACCCGACGTTCATGGAGTACGTCTCGCACGTCCTGCCGGCGCTCGGCGAGGACGCGGTGGAGCAGCGGGCCGTGTCGGAGCTCGTCGACGGCGTCGTCCCGGAGCTGCGCGACCCGCCGCACGTGGCGGCGCTCAAGGCTGACACGCGCCTCGTCGAGGTGGTCGAGCGCGCGGCAGAGCTCGCGCTCGAGTCACGGCCGGAGGAGCTCGTCCTTCGCCTCGAGGGGTCGTTCGTCTGGGTGAAGGAGCACGAGGTGGCGGAGCTCGCGGCGGGAGCAAGGGAGGCGCTCGGCCTGACCGCGGCCGCGCGGGAGCGATTCCGGATGGCGCTGCTCCGGCGCTTCTACGAGGAGTACGGGCGCATCCACGGCGCCGGAGCATGGCGCAGCTTCGACGAGGTGGAGCGGGCGCTTCGCGCTCGCGGCTACCTCGACCGCGTGCTGAAGGCAGCGTGGCCGGCCGCGTCCCCCGACCGCCTCGTCCGCCGGCTGCTCACCTCGCGCGCGGCGCTTGCCGCCGCGGCCGAAGGCGTGCTCGACGCGAGCGAGCAGAAGCTCCTGCTCCGCCGCGGAGACGGCTGGTCGGACGGCGACATCGCGCTGCTCGACGAGGCCCGGGCGCTCCTCTCGGAGCCGCCGCGCGCGTTCGGCCACGTGATCGTCGACGAGGCGCAGGACCTGACGCCGATGCAGCTGCGCATGGTCGCCCGCCGCGCGCGCGACGGCGCGCTGACGATCCTCGGCGACGTCGCGCAGGGGACCGGCGCCGTTCGCTATGACGACTGGGCGCAGATGCTCCCGCACCTGCCGCGCCCCGAGGAAGCAGCGGTCGAGGAGCTCCGGCACGCCTACCGCGTGCCGCGGGAGATCATGGATGTGGCGCTGCCGCTGCTCGAGACGATCGCGCCGGACGTGGCGCCCCCGATCGCGTATCGCACCGGCGCGGAGCGACCGGTCGTGCGGCGCGTCGAGGCGGAGCGCCTCCTTCCGGAGGCTTTTCGCGCGGCGGCCGCGGCACCCGACGGCCTGCTCGCCGTGATCGTGCCCGACGAGCTCGCGGGCGCCGCTCCCTCCGACGAGCTCGTCCCGGTGCTGACGCCGCGCGAGGCGAAGGGGCTCGAATTCGACCACGTCGTCGTCGTCGAGCCGGCCGCGATCGAGCCACGCGAGCTGTACGTCGCGCTGACCCGGCCGACGAAGAGCCTGACGGTGCTCCACGCCCGGCCGCTGCCGGAAGCGCTCGCCTACGAGAGGTAGTACACGGCCATCGTCACGCCGAGCGCGATTCCGACGATCGCGAACAGCGCGATGACGATGCCGAGGAGGACGATCGGCAGCGTGGCCGGCGCATAGCCGTCCCGGGCGATCTCCTCCAGGTGGTGCTCCTCCGCGACGACCCTGTCGACGAATGCGGTCATGGACGGAGTCTTCCACGTGTCGTGTTCTTTGTCACATGAGCAGGTGGACGACCTCGTCGTCCGTCACCGCCGAGAAGTCGGCGTACCAGGCGCCGACCGCGACGAACGGCTCCGGGACGAGCGGCGCGACGAGGTCGATCCCCTCGCGGCGGAACGCGTCGGCGGTCTCGCGGGCCGCAACCGGCACCGCCGCCAGCACTCGCCGCGGCTGGAGCTCTCGGCACGCCGCGACCGCCGCACGCATGGTCGCACCGGTCGCGAGACCGTCGTCGACGACGACCACGTCGCGGTCCACAAGCGACGGGAGCGGCCGCTCGCCGCGGTAGAGCCGTTCCCGCGCTGCGAGCTCGGCCGACTCGCGCCGCGTCACCTCCTCGAGCACCTCTGCCGGCACGTGCGCGCGGGCGAGCACCTCACGGTTGAGCACCCGGACGCCCCCGCTCGCGAGCGCACCCATCGCGAGCTCCGGCTGCGCGGGCAGCCCCAGCTTGCGGACGACGATCACGTCGAGCGGCGCCGAAAGCTCGCGGCCGACCGCCGCCGCGACGGCGACGCCGCCTCGCGGCAGGCCGAGCACCAGCGGGTCGTCGAGCGGCGGCAGCACCGTGGCGAGACGCCGCCCGGCGTCGGCCCTGTTCGCGAACCCGGGCGCGTCCCGCGGATGCGTCGATTCAGGTCCCACGAGGTGGGACATCTGTACGTGATCGGCGAACCGGATGCCCGGCGGTAGCGAAGAAGCAGGGAGAGACGTTTGAACCTCTCGTGGAGAAGGATGACGCGTGACTACCTCAGCGACGAAGGGCTGGCGGCGCTCCTCGCACGGGGCGACGAGCAGGCACTGGCCCTGCTCTACGACCGCTACGGGCGCGTCGCCTACTCGCTCGCGCGCCGCATCGTCCGCGACGGCGCGCTCGCCGAGGACGTCGTCCAAGAGGCCTTCATGACCCTCTGGCGCGGGTCGCGCGACTACCGGCCGGAACGGGCGTCGGTCAAGGCGTACCTGTTGATGATCGTCCATCGCCGCGCGGTCGACATCGTCCGCCGCGAGGAGCGGCGAAGGACGGAGGTGCTCGACGCGGATACCAGGACCGAGGGCGCGGACACGACGAGCGACCAGGTCTGGGCCGGTCTCGAGGCCGGTCGTGTGCGCGAGGCGCTTGCGCAGCTGACCGACGAGCAGCGGGAGCTCGTCGTTCTCGCCTACTTCGAGGGGTTCACGCAGGCCGAGCTCGCCTCGCGCCTCGGTCTTCCGCTCGGCACGGTCAAGAGCCGCACCTTCGCCGGGATGGAGAAGCTTCGATCGATTCTCGAACGGGAGGACCAGTGGATCGCTTCGAAGCGCTGATCCCGGCCTACGCGCTCGACGCGCTCGCCGAGCACGAGCGGCGCGAGCTGGAGGGCCACCTGCACACCTGCGACAGGTGCCGGTCGGAGCTGCGGGCCTACCAGGAGTCCGCGGCCTCGCTCGCCTATGCGACGCCGCTCGCCGACCCCCCGGCGGCGCTGCGCGAACGGATCTTGCACGACGCAGTGGCCGAGCTCGAGCCGCGGGCGCCGCGCCGGGGCCGGCTGGGCCGCCCGCGCTGGATCGTCGTCGCTCCCGTGATCGTCGCAGGAGCAACGGCGGCCATCGTGATCGCGGTCGTGCCCGGTCAGGGCTCGAAGACGAGCTGGATACACAGCGCGACGAATCGCGTCGCCCTCTCGAGCGGAAAGGGCGTCGTCGTCGTCTCGGGTAGCCGCGGCGCACTCCTCCCGTCGCTCGCCGACGCCCCCTCCGGCCGCACCTACGAAGCATGGGTCGTCCGTGGCAGCACGCCCATCCCGGCAGGCACGTTCCGCACGGGCAACCGCCCCGTGCTCCTGACGGTTCCGGTTCGGCGCGGCGACACCGTCGCCGTCACCGTCGAGCCCGCGGCCGGCTCGAAGGCGCCGACGTCGACGCCGATCGCGACTGCGCGGGTCTAGTACCCTGACGACGGCGCCGACAGCTGCGGCTCACGATGCCAGCGGCGCTCGAAGAAGACCGCCAGCCAGATCGAGGCTTCGAAGAGAACCGCGAGCGGAATCGTCTCGACGACCGTGGTAACCGGATCGACGCCGGGCAGCGCCACGCCGATGACCGCGACGATGAAGTAGCCGATCCGCCGATTGCGACGAAGCCGGGCAGAGCTGAGAGCGCGAACGCGGACCAGGCCGAGGACCGCGATCGGCAGCTCGAAGACGGCACCGCAGGCCGCGAGAACGAGGACCGCGAACGACAGGTAGTCGCTCGCCCTCACCTGGATGTCATAGACGCCGGAGTCGTAGTTGGTGAGGAAACGCAAGGCAGCCGGAAGCGCGACCCGATCGCCGAAGCCGACACCGATCGCCATCAGCCCGACGGCGAGCGCCACGAACGTGTTGATGCCGCTCGCTGCGCGGGAGTCGATTGCGGGGGCGAAGTACGCCCACAGCTGCCAGAGAACGATCGGCAGGGCCAGCGCGATCCCGATCACGATGCTCAGCTTCAAGGAGGTCGTGAACGGCTCCGCGACGCCGAAGGTGACGAGCTGGCGATGCCGCACGGGGAGCGCACGTACGAGCACCTCGAGGACGCGCCGATGAACGAGATACCCGACGATCGTCCCGGCCACAACCGCGCCGCCGGCGACGATCAACCGCGAGCGAAGCTCATCGAGATGATCGACGAGACTCAGTTCCTCGCCGTAGCTGCAGCGACGCGGAAGGCGGATCACGCCGCTTCCTTCGTCTCCTCGACGACGACCACCGGCGCCTCGTGAACCTCAAGGGGCTCGGACGGGTTACCCGTGACCGACTCCTTGAACTCACGCATCCCCTTGCCGAGGCCACGGCCCATCTCGGGCAGGCGCTTCGGCCCGAAGATCACGAGCGCAAGGACGCCGAGCAGAAGCAGTTCAGGGAAGCCAACAAAACCTGGCATATCGATCTTCCTTTCGCGAGAGGCTGTGAGTGTGTGCGGTGCGGGGCGGCCACGAGCGCGGCCGCCCCGCAGGGGACGAGCTAGGCCGGGCTCGGTGCGATCACGTAGAAGCCGGTGCCGTTCTTCGACGGGTTGCCGGGGAACGTGAGCATCTGGCCGGGAGCCGACGTCTGCTTGCCGAAGCCGAAGCCGGCCTTCTCCAGTTCGGCGACAACCGCGGCCATCGACTTGACCGTGTAGGTCTCGAAGCCTTTGTTGTTCGGCACCGTCGCCTTCGAGAGCTTCTTGCCCTCGACCACCGACTGTGCGTAGCGGGCGAGGACGCGGTGCTCGGCCTCGGTGCCGAGGATCTCGCCTGCATAGCGGGCAAGCTTGTCCTGCTTCGCGTGCGCGAAGACGGTGATGCCTGTGAGGTACGCGTTGATGAAGAGCGTCTCCGCCACCTCGATCGTCTTGAACAGGTTGATGTTGCCCGGGCCGAGCGCAGCGTTCGGCACCCAGAACTGGGTCGTCAGCGGCTTCGCGCCGAGAGACGAGAGCGCCGAGTAGTGGTCGAACTCGGTCTGGTTCGCGGCCTTCAAGACCGGGATGAAGGGCGCGACCTTCGTGCCGGGGGCGGCCTTCACTGCCGCGCTAAGGACGGTGACGGCGAGCGCCTCTGCCGTGACCGCAGTCGTCGTCACGGTCGCGACCGAGTCTGCGCTCGAACGCGAGATCCCCGCGAGGGCCGATCCGGCCGGGCCGAGCACGCCGACGCCTACCGTGGCGATGGCGGCCTTCTTGAGGAGCCCACCGCGAGTCGAGCGCGATGTGCCCACGTCCTCCAGGACGTTGTCGAGATACTGGAGGTCGTCGTGCGCGCGCTCGATGCGCTCCACCTCAGACATACATGTCCTCCCTTGCGTCGGATTACGACGCTGGTTCGTCCGAGGCGTAACCGTGGTTCGGCTGATTTACAGTTTCCTTGCGACTCGCGCGCCTCTACTCGAGAACACGCGCGGGGATCGCCGGGGAGTCGTCGTCGTCGTCAGGCGACGACGCGATACACCTGGAACACCTCGGCGTACTCACGGTTGACGTTGATGCCGTGGGTGCGGGCGACGTTCCAGACGTACTCGGCGTTCGCGTAGCGGCGGTGCTGCTGCGACGCGTACTTCTCGAGCGCGGCCACCTTGCGCTCGACGTGAGCGCGCTCGAGGGCGATGTACGCCTGGTAGCTGAAGTCGAAGTTGTTCCAGGGGATCTCGTAGCCGAGGATCGTGGTGCGCTTGAACGCGCGCAGCCCTTCGCTCGCAATCGTCTGGTGATCCTGGTGGACATCGTGGAGCGACGGCTGGAAGACGCAGTCGGGCTGCCAGTCGTTCCAGATCTCGATCAGCAGCTCGAGGATCTCCTGGCGGTGCCTTGGGAACGTGCGCACGTCGAAGTCGTGCACCGTCAGGTTGCCCGCGGGGATGCCGATCTCGGCAGTCGCCTCGCGCACCTCGCGGGCGAGCGTGTCCGGCGCGAAGCCCTCCGGCAGCGACCGTGTCGCAATCGAGAAGGCGACGTAGCGGACGTCCGCGCCCTGCTCGACGAGCCGCGCCATCGTCCCACCGCAACCGAACTCGCCGTCGTCGGTGTGCGGAGCGAGCACGAGCGCCCGCTTGACGCCCTCGATCACGCCGGCACCTCGATCGGCCGCCGCGCCCCGAGAGCGACGAGCGCGAGCAGGCCCCAGAACGTCGGGTCCTCGAAGAGCGCGTTGTAGAAGAGGCAGTGCACGAGGATCGCGACCAAGGCTAATCCGAACGCGAGGCGTGCAGCGCCGTCGAAGGTTCCCCGGATGCGCGCGAACGCCGCGAGGAGCGCCGCGACCACGAGCCAGACGAGGAGCGCGAGGCCCGGAAAGCCCGTTTCTGCGAGCACCGTCACCGGCGTCGTGTGCGAGGCGGCCGCCTTCGGCTCCTTCCCTTTCAGACCGGCCAGATCGGCATAGGCACGCCGGAACCCGCCCACGCCGACGCCGACGACCGGGTGGTGCACGCCCACCTTCAGGCCCTTGCTGACGAGCGTCGAGCGGCCGCTCGTCACGTGCGAGAGGGACGCTTTCTTCCGAACGGCGGGCGAGACGAGGACCGCGACCACGAGCACAGCAGCTGCGACCACGACCACGATCAGCCCGTGGCGGCGCGACGCGACGACAGAGCCGACGACGGCCGCGGCGATCAACGACACGAAACTCGACTGCGAGAACGAGGGTAAGAGACCCGCCCAGGTGATCGCGACCGTCAGGACCGCGGCGATCCGCCAGAGCGCGTCGCCACGGCGGAGCAGCACGATCGCGAGACTCGCCAGGATCCCGACGACGAGGAAGCGACCGTAGATCGACGGGTCGTAGAAGACCGAGTTGACGCGGTAGAACCAGCCGCTCGGCGCATACGCGTTGTCGACCTTCACCTTCGGGTTCCAGAAGATGTTGCGGGTCTGGTACTGGACGATCCCGATCAGCGCGAACGCGAGCGCCATCAGCGCGAGTTGCACGTAGAGCGTCAGCACCCACGGCCGCGACCAACGCAGGCGCGCGAGCGCCACGGCGAGCAGCCCGAACGGCAGCACGAAGAAGAGCAGCTCGATCGCGCCCTGCCGCACGTCCTCCGTCCACAGAAGCGACAGCCCCTCCCAGCCGACGAAGAGCGCGAGCGGGTTCGCGAGCGGGCCGAGCTCACGCTCCCGCGGCTCGTCGCCGAAGAGCTCCCACGCGAGCGCGACCGCCGCCGCGGCGACGACGCCGTACAGCGGCAGCAGCAGGTTCGCCTCGGTCGAGCCGACGTGCACGGGGAAGCGCGCCGGGACGCATGCGAGCGTGGCAATCGCGAGCAGCCACGGGACGCGGAGGAGCACGAACCCTCCGACTGCCGCTCCGATCGCCGCGAGCACGGCGGCGGCGGCAAGCAGGCGGTGGTGGCCGTGCGGCGCCAGGTAGACGACGAGGCCGCCGCAACCGACCGCCCACGCCGCCAGGCCGGCGACCCGCAGGTCACGGCGATGGGCCGCGATCAGGATGCCCACGCCGACGCCGCCGACGGCGCCGAGCACCTGCGCCGCGCCGGCGGTCACGCCACCACCACGGCGCAGACGGCGCTGTGGTTCGCAACCGTCACGTAGAGGCGGTAGACCCCCGGCCGCTTCGGCGCGCGGAGGTGCAGCGTCCCGCGCGGGAGCGTCCCGGAGCGCCCGTGCAGCCGCCACGCAACCCGCGGCGCGTCGGTCGACACCCGGATCGCGAACCGGCCGCCGGGCCGCACGACGACCCGCCTCCGCGCCAGCGCCACGTAGCGGATCTGCCCGATCGCGAACGGCTTCCCGGTGGAGCGATTGCCCGCGCGGTCCTGCGCGGCCGCGCCGAGAACGTAGCGGCCGGGCGGCAGCGACCTGGTCGTTCCGGGCTTCTTGCCGTTCCAGGTCAACTCGCCGGTGAGCTTCTGTCCGAGCGTGTAGACGACCTGCTTGCCGCGCAACAGCAGGATCGCGTGCGCGGGCTCGCTGACGCGGTAGCGGACGCGGAACGTGTCCCCGTGCCCGTCGCCGTCGGGCGAGAGGATCGGGTACTTCGTCCTCGCGAGCACCGTGATCTCCGGCGGCTTCGTGTCGAGGACGATGTCGCTCGGGAGCACGATCGTCCGGTGTGAGTTCGTGAGCTTCACCACCGCGTGGTAGGTACCGTCCGCGACGAGCGTCCCGGCCTCCGTGAACGCGTCCCAGACAACGTTCACCTTCTCGCGCGGGCGGACGGAGCGGTCGACGAGCAGGTCGGCCACCTTTTCGCCGCCCGACCGCTCGATCCAGACGTCGATCCGCTCGGCCTTGCGCACCCGGAAGTGGATGCGCGCGAGCCGGGTGCGCGCCACCTTGCTGTCGGGCGAGAAGACCTGGCCCGGTTGCGTGCCGTAGATCGGCGACAGCTCGAGCTTCGCCCGCTCCGTGAGCGAGAACGCCGCCGCGGTCACCGCGAGCAGGACCAGGACGAAAGCGGTCGGCAGGACGCGGGACACGCCCGCGCGATTCTACGCAGCGTCGTGGGCGGGCAGCCGCCGCGCGCGCAGGGAGCGGACTCCCCACGCGATGAAGGCGACCGTGCCGAGCGCAAGACCGACCTCGACGATCGTGTCGGCGGCGGGCACCTTCACGAGCTTGATGCCGGAGAGCACGAGGACGACCGCGAACGCCGTCCGGAGCGCACGGTCGGGAACGCGGATCGAGAGGTGCGAGCCGACCAGGACTCCCGGGATCGAGCCGATGAGGAGCCAGCCGATCGCGTGCATGTCGACGTTCCCGTGCAGCACGTGCCCGGCACCCGCGATCCAGAGCAAGAGCGCGGCGTGGAGCAGGTCGGTTCCGACCATGCGCGTCGCCGAGAGCGGGAAGAGCACGAGCAGCGCGAGACCGAAGAACGTGCCCGACCCGACGGATGTGAGGCCGACGACGAAGCCGAACACGGCACCGATCAGGATCGCGACGATGCGCACGCGAGTGGTGATCGCGAAGTCGTCGTTGTCCCGGCGACCGCCGATCGGCAGGAACGTCTTCGCGAGGAAGCCGAGGCCGCCGAGGATCAGCGACGCGCCCACCACCCTCGACATCGTCGACTGCGCGGAGTCGGAGAACGAGCTCGCAAGCTGCACGCCGAGCAGTGACATCGGCCCGGAGCCCGCGAGCATCCACAGCGCGAGCTTCGTGTGCACGTTCCCGAGCCGACGGTGCCGCCAGGCACCGAACGACTTGAAGACGGCGCCGTGGAGGATGTCGGTGCCGACGGCGGTCTTCGGATCGAAGCCGAAGATCAGGATCAGCATCGGCGTCATCAGGGAACCGCCGCCCATGCCGGTCATGCCGACGAGGATCCCCACGGCAAGACCGGCGATCACGAGCTGCCAGCTCAACGCGGCGCCCCGGGGATCGGACACGAGACGAAGGGACGGCCGGTCACCCGACAGAGCAGCTTGTACGCCTCGCAGCCGGTGCAGAACCCCGTGCCCGCGGCGAGCAGGGCGAGTCCCGCGACGAGCAGGCCGAGCGCTGCGCCGAGCCACGTCACGCCCGAGAGGTACGCCGCGGTCGCCGCAGCGAGCACGACGAGGCCGACCAGGTTGGCGGCACGCGGCGGCCGCGCGTCCTCGAGCGGGCCCTCGCCGAAGCGCGGCTGGAGTACCTCGAAGTAGAAGGCGCAGGCCAGGCAGAAGCGACGGCCGAGGGTCAGGCCGACGGCGAGCTGCAGCGCGAGGAGGCCGAGCAGCCACCACCAGCCGCCGGCGACGGCGACCAGCGACAGCGCTCCGATCACCGCCTGGTTGACGCGGGGCGCACGCGCGTCGATCACGCTCGTGTCGCGGTAGGGATCGGCCCTACGCCGCATCGACCACCATGCCGGCGCCCACCGTCTCGTTCGTCGCCTCGTCGATCAGGATGAACGCCCCGGTCAACCGGTTGTACGCGTAGGGATCGACGACGAGCGGCTCGGCGAGCCGGAAACGCACGAGGCCGAGGTCGTTCAGCTCCATCTTCCCGGGGCGCTCGCGGTCCTCGAGCGTGTGGATGTCGACGACGGAAAGGATCTGCTCGATCCGCGCAGTGACGGTGCGGGTCGTGTGCTTCACGAGCAGGCGCGCCCGGTCCTCGACGGCGCGCTCGGACATCCAGCACACGCGTGCGGTCACCTCGCGCGCGACGACGGGAGCGTCATCGGGATCGGCGAGCAGGTCGCCGCGAGAGACGTCGACATCGTCCTCGAGCAGAACGGTGACGGACTGGCCGGGAATCGCCTCGCCGCCGTCGCCGTCGATCCGCGCGACCCTCGAGCGCAAGCCGGAAGGCAGCACGACGACCTCGTCGCCCGCCCCCCAGGTGCCGCCGGCCGCCTGACCGGCGTAGCCGCGGTAGTCGTGGTGCTCCTCGGCCATCGGCCGGATCACCCACTGCACCGGGAAACGGCGGGCGGAGTCGCCCGCGTTCGACGCGAGCTCGACGGTCTCGAGATGCTCGAGGAGCGTCGGGCCGTCGTACCAGGGCATCGACTCGGTCCGGTCGACGACGTTGTCGCCCTTCAGGGCCGAGATCGGGATCATCTGCGCGTCATGCACGTCCAGACGCGACGCGAGCTCGGAGAGGTCGCGCACGATCTCGTCGAACCGCTCCTCGGAGTAATCGACCAGGTCCATCTTGTTGACCGTGTAGACGACGTGCGGCAGCTCGAGCATCGAGACGATGTACGAGTGCCGGCGCGTCTGCTCGATCACGCCCTGGCGTGCATCGACGAGGACCACGGCGACATCGGCGTTCGACGCGCCGGTGACCATATTGCGCGTGTACTGCACATGGCCGGGCGCGTCGGCGAGCTGGAAGCGTCGCCGCGGCGTGACGAACGAGCGGTAGGCGACGTCGATCGTGATGCCCTGCTCGCGCTCGGCGCGCAACCCGTCGGTGAGGAGCGCGAGGTCGACGTAGTCGTGGCCGCGGCGGCGCGACGCATCCTCGATGTGCTCGAGCTGGTCGACGAGGATCTGCTTCGTGTCGTAGAGCAGCCGGCCGATCAACGTCGACTTGCCGTCGTCGACGGAGCCGGCCGTGACGAGGCGGAGAAGCTCGGTCGCCTGCATCTCGCGAGAGGTCGCCATCAGAAGTACCCCACTCGCTTCCGGTCCTCCATCGCGGCCTCGCTGACACGGTCGTCGGCGCGGGTCTCGCCGCGTTCGGTGACGCGCGTCGCGGCGATCTCGTCGACGACCTCCTCGAGCGTGCGCGCCTCGCTGAGCACGCCGCCGGTACACGACATGTCGCCGACCGTGCGGAAGCGGACGGTCGCCGTGAACGGCTCCTCGTCGGGGTCGCGCTCGATCACGTCGGAGCAGGCGTAGAGCATCCCGTCGCGCCGGAACACCTCGCGCTCGTGCGCGTAGTAGATGCTCGGCAGCTCGAGCCGCTCGCGTGCGACGTACTGCCAGACATCGAGCTCCGTCCAGTTCGAGATCGGGAAGACGCGGATGTGCTCGCCTTTCCGGATGCGCGCGTTGTAGAGGTTCCACAGCTCGGGCCGCTGCGAGCGCGGGTTCCACTGGCCGAAGTCGTCGCGGAAGCTGAAGATGCGCTCCTTCGCGCGCGCGCGTTCCTCGTCGCGACGGGCGCCGCCCATCGCGGCGTCGAAGCCGTGCTCCTCGATCGCGTCGAGCAGCGTCGTCGTCTGCAGCTGGTTCCGCGACGCGCGGGGCCCCGTCTGCTCGACCACGCGCCCGCTGTCGATCGACTCCTGCACGCTCGCGACGACCAGCCGCTCACCGAGCTCGGCGACACGCCGGTCGCGGAACTCGACCACCTCCCGGAAGTTGTGCCCCGTGTCGATGTGCATGACCGGGAACGGGAACCTCGCCGGCCGGAACGCCTTCTCGGCGAGCCGCAGCATGACGATCGAGTCCTTGCCGCCCGAGAAGAGGAGCACGGGCCGCTCGCGCTCGGCGGCGACCTCGCGCATGATGTGGATCGCCTCCGACTCGAGGGCATCGAGGTGCGAGAGCGTCCTCATGTATGGAGCCCGCATTCGGTGCGGTCGCTGCCCGCCCAGCGGCCCTCGCGGCCGGCGCCCGGGAGCGTCGAGTGCGTGTCGCCGATCGCGGCGTAGCCCCGGTCGTGCAACGCGTTGTACGGGAGGCCGCGCTCCTTGATGAACGCCCAGCAGTCGTCGTCGCTCCAGTCGGCGAGCGGGTTCGCCTTCCACAGCTCGTGGCCGGCGTCCCAGCCGAGCTTCGGCGCGTCGGCCCGCGTCGGCGACTGGTCGCGGCGGACGCCGGTGATCCAGCAGTCGAGGTCGAGGAGCGCACGGTTCAACGGCTCGACCTTCGCGATCGCGAGGTAGAGATCGGGCTTCGCCTCCCAGAGCCTGTCTTCGACGGGCGCGCCTTCGAACACCTCGATCGTCGTGTCGTAGCGCCGCTCGACCTCGCGCCAGAGCTCGTAGGTCTCCGGGAAGAGGAAGTGCGTGTCGATCGCGAACACGCGCGCCTTCGGCTCGAGGCCGAAGAGCAGGTCGAGGAGCACGCTTTCCTCCTTCTGGAAGGAGCAGGCGAGCGCGACCTTGCCGGGGAACGTCTCGACGCAGAAGCGGACAATCTCCTCCGCGCTCCTGGTCTCGACGTCAGGCGGGAGTTGCAGCGTCGGCATCGCCAAGAAGCACCTCCTTCAACGTGTCGCCGCGCAGGCCGAGCCTGAGCGTCTCGAGCGGGATGACTTCCTCGGGCGGGATGTTCCCGAGGTTCACGTCGGGCCCGAAGTGCTTCACGAACCACGCCTGAGACGCCTTCGTCGGCGCCTCCCAGACGAGATCGCGGAAATCGACCTCGTGCTCGATCTCGGCGATCAGGCCGGTGCGCATGTCGCCGTCGGGCCGGAAGATCCCGGCCGTCCCGCCCTCGCGCGCCTCGGTGATCACCTTCCACGCGCCCGCGTCCTTCTCTTCCTTGATCCACTCGACCCACTCGTAGGGCGCGAAGACCACCTCGGAGTCCTTCGAGCCGACCTCGGAGAGGACGGTGAAGTCACGCGCGAAGTCGGCGATCAGCTCGAGCTTGCGGTCGCGCGGGATCTCGATGGTGCCGTCGGAGATCTCGACGTGCGTCAATCCGAGCCCCGCCAGCCACTGCTTGTACTCGTCGAACTTGCCGCGCACGTAGACGACCTCGAAGAACGTGCCGCCGATCACGACGCGCTTCTCCTTCAGCACGTCGAGCTTCCGGCGCAGGTTCCCTGTCACGTAGGCCGTGCCCCAGCCGAGCTTGACGATGTCGATGTGCTCGCCGGCCGTGTCGAGGACGTCCTCCCACGCGCGCGGGCCGAGGCCCTTGTCGAGCACGTGGGTGAGGCCGCCGTCGCGGGCGAGGCCGAGGTCGAGGTCAGAGTCGGGCATAGAGCTCCTCCAGCTTCTCGGTGGCGCGGGTCTGGACGTCTCGGTAGAGCGAGTTGCCGTGCGCGTCGATACCGACCGTGAGCGGGCCGAAGTCGCGCACGCGGAACTTCCAGAGGCACTCGGGCATCAGCTCCTCCCACGCGACCTCCTCGATCTCCTCGATCTGGGTCGTCTCGAGCGCGGCGGCGCCGCCGACGATCGCGAAGTAGACCATGCCGAGCTCGCGCATCGGCTCGACC
>JAICYG010000193.1 GCA_025934335.1 Thermoleophilia bacterium
CGTGATCTGCGACGAGGCGCACACCGCACTCGGCGAGAAGACCTCCGCCGCGATCCGCTCGCTCTCCGAGCCGATCTACGTCGGCATGACGGCGACGGAGGAGCTGATCGCGAAGCAGGTCTCCGACGTCTTCCCCGCCTCGGTCGACGACCTCCCGCTCGCGGATGCGGCCCGGAGAGGCCTGATCGCGCCCCTGCGCTGCCTCCGCGTCCCGCCGGTCGCGGCCATCAACCAGGTGCCGATCGTGGGCGGCGACTTCGAGGAGCGCGCCCTCGCCCAGGCGCTCGACCACGAGGCGCTCAACATGGCGGCGGCGACGCTCTATCGCGAGCGGTTCGGCGAAACGCCGGGCGTCGTGTACGCGGCCGGCGTCGACCACGCGTACAACCTCGCGACCGCGTTCCGCGCCGCCGGCATCAAGGCCGAGGCCGTCTCGGGCCGGACACCTCCCGTCAAGCTCGCCGAGATCCTGGCCGGCTACGAGCGCGGCGAGATCGACGTGCTGATCAACGCCATGCTGCTCGCCGAGGGCTGGAACTCACCGCGCGCGACGGTGATCATGCACCTCGCGCCGACCGCGTCGAAACGCGTGTACCAGCAGCGCATCGGCCGCATCATGCGCATCCACCCGCGCAAGGAAGCGGGCATCGTCGTCGACTTCACCCCGAAGGCGGCGACGCACAACGAGCGCGTCGTCTCGCTGCACTCGTTGCTCGACGCGGACTTCTACCGCGAGGGCGCACGTGTGACGCCGGCGCCCCGGCGGAGGATGCAGCGTCGTGCCCGCCGCAAGCTGACGCCGGCGCCGTGGCTCGTGCCGGTCACGCCCGACGTGCTGCGCCGCAAGCGCGTGATCGCGCGCGAGTGGCAGCGCGTCGACCCGAAGTTCCTGGACGAGGACGAGCAGGAGTTCTGGGGCGAGATCGCCGGACGCCAGCTGCGCTTCGACGAGCGCACGGCGTTCGTCGAGAAGCTCACGGCACGCGGCGCGTCGAAACGCGCGATGGAGACGTTCCTCTCGACGTGCGCCGCGCAGAACCCGAACCGGCGGCTGCGCCTGATCGCGCTCGCCGACCGCGTCTCGATGCGGGTCGAGCGAGCGGATTTCGACGACCTCGTCACGCTCGTGTCACAGGCGCCGCCGTGGGAGAAGGACCGGGCCGCCGGCGTGCGCATCCTGCTGCGCGCGATCGCCGAGGCGAAGCCCGACGCTCCCGACCAGATCCTCGCGCGGTGGACGTGGCGCCTCTCGCGTGCCGTGCGCAAGCAGCTCGATCGCAAGGCATCGCAGGAGTACCCGGATGCGAAGCGGCTGCTCGGGGCTCTCGCCAACTCGCGCGGGCACCGCCACGAGGAGAACGCGGCGAAGCTCGTGAATGCGGCGCTCGAGATGCCGCGCGAGGTCGGCGCGGCGCTGCTCGCGTCTGCCGAGGGCTACACGCCGCGCGCCTCGCAGCTGCTCGACGCCGCACGCGAGCGGCTCGGCTCGATCAACGAGGTCGCAGGCTGGATCGCCGACAACCTGCCGCAGCCGAAGACAGGCCCCTCGCGCACCCGCCGGCGCCGGCGCCGCAAGAAGAAGACGGCCGAGACGGCGGCGGCGACGCCGGAGACGACCGCCGCGGAGGCGGCGCCCGAAGACGGCGCAGCGGAGGCTCCCGCCGGGGCCGGCGACGCGCCCGCCCCGAAGAAGCGCCGCCGACGGCGCAAGAAGCCGGTGGACGACGGCGGCGAGGCCGCCGAGGCGGGTACGCCGGGGCTTCCGGCGGAAGACGCGGCGTAACATCCGCGACATCCGCCGGTCGGTAGAACGACCAGATGGTCCTCCTGCTCGGCATCGGCCTGCTCGCAGGCATCGTCACCGCGATCTCTCCGTGCGTGCTGCCCGTGCTGCCGATCCTGCTCGCGGGCGGCGCATCCGGCCGGAGCCCGCTGCGTGTCATCGCCGGGCTCGTCGCGAGCTTCAGCGTCTTCACGCTGTTCGCGACGTGGATCCTCGACCGGCTCGGCCTGCCGCAGGACACGCTGCGGAACCTCGCGATCGCGCTCCTGTTCGTCCTCGCGGGCATGCTGCTCGCGCCGCGAATCGCGGTGCTCGTCGAGCGCCCGCTCGCAGGGTTCTCGCGCATCCACCCGCGCGGCACCCAGGGCGGCGGCTTCCTCTTCGGCACCACTCTCGGGCTCGTGTTCGTGCCGTGCGCGGGACCCGTGCTCGCGACCGTGACGGTCGTGGCCGCCAACGAGGACGTCGGACTGCGCGCGATCCTGCTGACGGTGTTCTACGCGGCGGGCGCCGCGCTGCCGATGCTCGCGATCGCGTACGGCGGCCGCGGGACGGCCACGCGGCTGCGGCAGCACGCTCGGTCGGTCCGGCTCGTCTCGGGCGCGGTCGTCGCCGTGGTCGCGCTCGGGCTCGTCCTCCATCTCGACGACCACCTGGCGACCCTGACGCCCGGATACACGTCCTTCCTGCAGACGAGGATCGAGGACAACGCGACCGCCAAGCGAGAGTTGGCGAAGGTGCGCGGCGGCGGGACGGCCCTCGCCGCGACCCATGCCTCGCGTGGCGGCCTCCCCGACTACGGCAGCGCGCCGCAGCTCCACGCCGACGGCGCGTGGATCAACTCGCCGCCGCTCTCGATCGCCGCGCTCCACGGCAAGGTCGTGCTCGTCGACTTCTGGACGTACTCGTGCATCAACTGCCTCCGCACGCTGCCGCACCTGAAGGCATGGTGGGCGGCCTACCACGACAAGGGGCTCGTGATCGTCGGCGTACACACGCCGGAGTTCGCGTTCGAGCACGTCACATCGAACGTGCGCGCGGCGGTGAAGCGGCTCGGCGTCAGCTGGCCGGTGATGCAGGACAACCGGTATCGCACGTGGGACAACTATGCGAACCAGTACTGGCCGGCCGAGTACCTGATCGACCGCCAAGGGCGCGTCCGGCATACGCACTTCGGGGAGGGCGAGTACGCCCAGACCGAGGCGTTGATCCGCCGCCTGCTCGGCGACACCGGCGCGCGCGCACGGGCCGTCGCCGACGCGACGCCGAGCGGCCTGATGACCCCGGAGAGCTACCTCGGCTACGCACGGCTCACGAACTACGTCGGCCGGAACCCGGTGCCGGACCGGTTCACGCAGTACACGTTCCCCGGCGACCTGACGTCGAACACGCTCGCCTACGACGGCGAGTGGCGCGTCGGCAGCGAGGCGATCACCGCCGGGAAGGGCGCGCGGCTCCGGCTCCGCTTCGAGGCGTCGAACGTCTATATCGTCATGGGCGGCCGCGGCACCGTGCGCGCACTCGTCGACGACAAGCCCGCCGGGACGATCCACGTCGATGCACAGCGCCTCTACACGGTGCGAACCGGCAGGCCGACCGACGCGCTGCTCGAGCTGCGCTTCTCGCCCGGCGTGCAGGCGTACTCGTTCACGTTCGGGTAACGACGCGGGCTACTGCCCGCGGGCGACGTCGTCGCCGTCGTCCCGGCGGCGATCCTGCTCACGGAGGAAGCGCGTCAGCTCGGCGGCGATCGCGTCGCCGGACGGCAGCTCGCCCTGCTCGGCGAGCTCGTCGACGCGCCGCTCGAGCTCGCTCACGTACGCCGCCGTCTCCTCGTCGCTCGCAACGGCCTCGCTCACCTGCTGCGCGTACGAGTCGGCGGCCTCGTCGAGCTCCGCGGTGTCCACGTCGGCGCCGAGCACCTCGGCAAGCCGGTCGACGAGAGCCTTCGCGGCGCGCGGCGACGGCGTCAGCGAGACGTAGTGCGGCACCGCCGCCCAGAGGCTTGCCGAGCGGAGGCCGGCCTGCGTGCACGCGTCGTGCAGCACCCCGACCATGCCCGTCGGCCCCTCGTAGCGCGACGCCTGCAGGCCGAGCTCCTCGATCAGCTGCGGGTCGGTGGCACTGCCGGTGACGGGCGACGGGCGCGTGTGCGGCACGTCCGCGAGCAGCGAGCCGAGTGTGACCACGAAGTCGACGCCGAAGTCGGTCGCGAGACCGGTGACGAGGCCGCTGAACGTGCGCCAGCGCAGGTTCGGCTCAACGCCGAGCATGATGATCGCGTCGCGGCCTGCCCCCGGCAGCGGCGCATGCATGAACGTGTTCTCCGGCCAGTCGATGCGGCGCTGGAAGCCGTCCTCGAGCGAGACCGTCGGCCGTGTCGCCTGGAAGTCGTAGAAGCTCTCCGGGTCGATCGACGCGAACTCGACCGCCGCCCACGCGCGCGCGAGGTAGGCACCCGCGAGCGAGGCCCCCTGCCCGCCGTCGTTCCAGCCGCGGAACGCAGCGATCAGCACCGGCCGCTCGAGCTCCGGGC
>JAICYG010000200.1 GCA_025934335.1 Thermoleophilia bacterium
GAGGTTGGCGCAGCCGAGGCCGCCCGCGAAGTCGATGTACTCGCGGCCCTCGACGTCCCAGACGCGCGCCCCCTCCGCGCGCTCGACGACGAGCGGCGGGGTGGCGACGCCGCGAGCGACGTAACGCTCCCTGGCCTCCTGGGCACGGTCGGTCGCGCTGCGCTCCTGCAACGACACGGTGGCGAGACTGTATAGAGCCGATCGCCGAATGCATAGTGGTCAGGGGCCGCCGCTGCGCACTTCGTCGAGAAAGCGCCGGAATCCCGCGGGAAACCTCAGCGGGGCGCGGCCCGGCGGAGCTCGTCCGCGACGAGGCCGAGGTCGGCGACGAGGCCCGCGAACATCTCCTCCCGGTCGTCTGCGCGGAGGACGGCGCTCGGGTGGATCGTTGCCGTCACGAGCTCGGCAAGGCTCGACTCGAGCGCCGCGCCGCGGTTCTGCGTCACGCGGAAGCTCTTGCCGAGCAGGCTCTGGGCGGCGGTCGCGCCCATCAGCACGAGCGCGCGCGGCTTGACGAGCGCGAGCTCGGCCTCGAGCCAGGGCCGGCACGCCCGCTGCTCCGTCCACGAGGGCTTGTCGTGGATGCGCCGTGTCCCGCGCGCCCGCCACTTGAAGTGCTTCACCGCGTTGGTGACGTACGCCTTCCTGCGGTCGATACCCGCCTCGTCGAGCGCCCGGTCGAGCAGCTTCCCCGCCGGCCCGACGAACGGCGCGCCCGTCCGGTCCTCCTGGTCGCCCGGCTGCTCGCCCACGAGCATCACCTCGGCGGAGCGCAACCCCTCGCCGAAGACCGCCTGCGTCGCGTTCGCGTAGAGCGGGCAGCCCTCGCAATGCTGCACCGCGTCGCGGAGCGCGGTCATCGTCAGCCGGTCCGGCATGAACGCGGCCGCGGTCGGGTACGGGCTCGTCCTCGGCACGAGTAGGGAGTACCCGTGGCCGCCGATACGATGCGCTCGCGTGGCGCCTTGGCCGAGTGGTTAGGCAGCGGCCTGCAAAGCCGTTTACAGCGGTTCGACTCCGCTAGGCGCCTTCGTCGTCGTCTTCGACAATCCGACCGGTGGTACGGTCGTCGCATGAAGAAGACCGGGACGTTCCTGGGTGTCCCCTACGACTGGCGGCGGCCCACGGTCGCCCGGGTGAAGAGCCGCTGGTGGAACCCGAGCGAGAAGCGCCTGTTCACGCCGAAGTCGTTCGGCTGGGGGTACGACATCAACCTCGCGCGCCTGCTCCGCCGCCGTTAGCCCTAGACAGAAGCGGTGATCGTGATGCCGCCGCGCGCCTTCTGGCGCAGCGTCACGTGCACGCGGTCGCGGTCGAGTCGAAGCGCCTCGGCAACCTCGTCGCGGATCCGGACGGCGAGCTCCTCGCAGAAGATCCCCTGATCGTGGAAGCGCGCCAGGTAGATCTTCAGCGACTTCGACTCGAGGCACAGCGCGTCCGGCTCGAACAGGATCGTGACGGTGTAGAAGTCGGGCTGGTACGTGATCGGGCAGAACGCCGTCAGCTCGTCGCTCGTCATCTCGACGCGGTCGACGCCGGGGTTCGGGAAGCTTTCGAGGCCGGCGTAGGCGTCGCTGCCGGCGTGGCCGAGTGCGACGAACTCAGTCACGGTCCACGTGGATCCGGCGCTCGCTCTCGTCGATCGGATAGTCGTTGATGCTCGCGTCCCGGCGCCGCATGAGGCCGTTCTCGTCGAACTCCCAGTGCTCGTTGCCGTGGCTGCGCCACCACCTGCCTTCGGGGTCGCGGCTCTCGTACTCGAATCGCACCGAGATCCGGTTGCCGGTGAAGCTCCAGAGCTCCTTCTTCAGCCGGTACTCGAGCTCGCGGCTCCACTTGCGCCGAAGGAACTCGACGATCGCCTCGCGCCCCTGGAAGAACTCGGCGCGATTCCGCCACTCCGAGTCGCGCGTGTACGCCAGTGCGACGCGCTCCGGGTCGCACGTGTTCCAGGCGTCCTCGGCGGCCTGCACCTTCTGCCGCGCCGTCTCCTCCGTGAACGGTGGGACGGGCGGCCGCGGCTCGTCGCTCATCGCCGTACGTTAACGCTCAGTAGCCGCCGCCCTTGCCGCAGGCCGCCAGCACGAACGGCGCCAGGGCGAGCAGCGAGAGCAGCAGGGTCGTGCGCGCATTCCACATACGGGGGATACGGGGGCGGAGCGGGGCCGGTTTCCGCCAGTAGGCTTCCACCGGATGGCCTACGACGAGGACCTCGCCGACCGGATCCGGCTCATCGCCGCGGCCGAGGGCGCGCCGCTTGCCGAGAAGCGGATGTTCGGCGGGCTCGGCTTCCTCGTCGGCGGGAACCTCGCGATCGCAGCGAGTGGGCAGGGCGGGGTGCTCGTGCGCGTCGACCCGATGGAGTCCGACGACCTCGTGCGGACGACGACTGCGACGGTTGCCGTGATGCGTGGGCGCGAGCTGCGGGGCTGGCTTCGCGTCGCGTCGGCCGGCCTCGACGAGGACGAGCAGCTCGCGCCGTGGGTCCGGCGCGGCGTCGCCTTTGCGGCGTCGCTCCCAGCGAAGCAACCGTAAGAACAACGGATCGCGAATCATCCACCTAGAAGGGGGATGACCCGGGCTATTCCGGCCGACCATAACGCGATCGGGTCATGCGGCAAACCTCTGTTCCCACCGCGCGTCGGGTCGCTCCGATGACCCTCGCTGCGGCTGCGCTCGCGGTCACGGTCCTCGCCGGAGTCTGGATCGTGGGTGCGGCGAAGGAGCAGCACTCGGCCGCCTCCCGGGCGGCCCGCGCCGCTCGCTTCCAGCGCGTCATCGACCTCGCGCGGTACGAGCAGGATCTCATCAGCGCGAACCGGCGTCAGCCGTCGACCGCGCGCTCCTACCAGATCGACCAGGCAAGCTCGCAGCTGATGCGCATCCTTCGCTCGGCCGACACGAGCTGGGATCATGGCGGTCTCGGCGGCCTGAGCGCCAAGTATGGCGTCGACATACTGCTGGCCGATTCGCCTTCCCGCTACGGCAAGACCCGGGCTTCGCTCGCCGCCGTCTCGCATGCCGCGTCGTCGGCACTCGAGCGCGAGCGTTCGGTTGCGCTCATGCGCCCGCCGCAGCGCAAGATCCTGCTGACGCTGCAGGTGATCGCCGCGGTCGTCGCTGCGATCGAGGGGCCGCTCCTCCTCTTCTGGGTGTTCCGGCGACATCGCCGCCGGACCGAGCGCCGGCACCAGGAGCGCGTCGCGCACCTCTCGGCGCAGGCGCGGACGGATGCGCTGACGCGGCTCGGGAACCGCCGCGCCTTCGAGGACGACCTGGGCACCGCGATCGGCGCCCGCGGAGAGTCGGGGCAGGTGTTCACGCTGATGGCGATCGACCTCGACGGTCTGAAGCGCATCAACGACAGCAGGGGACATCCAGCGGGCGACGCGCATATCCGGAACGTGGCCGAGGCGATCCGCTCGGTCGTCGCGGGCGAGGGAACGCTCTATCGCACCGGCGGGGACGAGTTCATGGTGATCCTGCCCGGCCGGCGGAACTGGCACGGGCTCAACCTCGCAACCCGGATCGACCAGGTCACGCGCGCACGTACCGGCGGTCGTGCCGTCTCGATCGGACTCACCGAGTCCGTCGAGATGGAGGGCAGGCACCTGCTGATGAATCAGGCCGACATCGCGCTCTACGAAGCGAAGCGGACGCGCCTCAGCGCCGTCGCCTACCACTCCGGCCTGCGGCCCGCGACCGACATGCCCACCGACGACCTCCCGTCGCACGAGCAGCGCGCGCTCGCGGCTGCGCTCGCCCGCGCGGTGGACGCGAAGGACGCCGGCACGCGCAGCCACTCCGAGACGGTCGCGCAACTCTGCGTCGCGATCGGCGAGCGTCTCTGCATCGAGGCCGAGGGCCTCGAGCGCCTCCGACTCGCCGGCCTGCTCCACGACGTCGGCAAGATCGGCGTTGCGGACGCGATCCTGCAGAAGCCCGACGTGCTCGCGCCCGCCGAGCACTCGGCAATGACCGAGCACGTCGAGATCGGGCACGCGATC
>JAICYG010000178.1 GCA_025934335.1 Thermoleophilia bacterium
CCGCCACGCTCGCCCGCCAGGCGCACGAACCGGTCCACGAGGCTGCTGCGGCCCAGCGCGTGGACGAGCTTCGGCCAGCTCGCGTAGCCGAGCTCGCGCGCGATCTGACGCTGCGCCTCAGCCAGCGTCGCAGCCTGCCCGGAGCGGACGAGCTCTTTCGCCCGCTTGCGCGCCTGCCCGAGATTGACCTGCATCGCGACCTCCTCCGTGAAGCCCAGCGTCCGCTGCTCCGGGCAGAAGGGGTCGTCACTGCAAGGCCCTTCGTGAAACGAGGTGGGCTCAGCCCTGCCCGCGGACCGGATGCGTCCTCGAAACCGCACCGCGATCCTATCCCGCTGTGGACGGTCCGTGACGGTTTCGTGCCGGTGGCTGCCACCGGACATGGCCGCCCGAAAACCCCGCGTGAGCAGGGGAAGTCGCGGAGTCGTGGCGGAACCGTTTCACTTCCTCCTGGATGGGTGCCCCGCGGACGGACGGGCTCGCGACAACTACTTTGTCCGCTGTTAGCGGTCCTAGAGATCCCGCAGCACGCGGGTGACGATCGCCTGCTCGTCGCGGCTGGAGGGAAGCGGTTGCTCGAGGAGCAGCTCGAGCTCGGGCGAGAGCTCGCGCAGCTCCGGCTCGGGCTCGGAGCGCAGGGCGTCTGCATAGGCGAGGCCTGCCGCGGCTGCCCGCGCCTCGTCTGCGAGCGGTGGGACGACGCGGGCCATCCGCGTGAGCGCGCGGACGATCAGCGTCCGCACCGGCGCGTGGAGGTCGGGCTCGAGGCCGTGTGCCGACGCGACGATCGCGCGCAGGGCTTCCGTCTGGCCGTCGGGGAAGCCGAGCCGGTCGAGCAGCTCGGGCGCGGCGGTCGCGAGCAGGTCGGTGACGACGAGCCAGTCGTCGAGGGCGGCGAGCTCGCGGGCTGCGAGGAGGTCGAGCTGCTCGCCCGGGAGGAGCTCGATCCACGTCCTTGCGAGCGCGCGCTCGGCGGGTGGCGGCGGCTCCGGAAGCTCTCCTGCGAGCGAGAGCCACGCCGCGAGCAGCCCGACCGAAGCAGGTGCCGCGTCGGCGGCCTCCCACAGCCGGCCGAGCTCCGTGCACGTCGCTGCCGCGAGCGGGACCAGCTCGGCGCTGCTCGTGTCCGGCGCGTGCCGGAGCGCGTCTGCGAGCGTCTCCAGCAGGAGCGCAAGCTCCGGCGCCTCGAGCGTGGGGAGGACCGCGGCGACCCGCCCGGCGAGCACGTCCCAGTCCTCGTCGTCGCGCAGGAGCGGAAGCGCCCGCTCGCCGCCGCTGCCGCCCGCCGTCGACAGCGCGAGCGCGATTCCGTGGACGCTGCAGTCGCGCAGGAACGCGACGCGCGTGCGCCGATCGGTCGCGAGCTCGTCAATCACGAGGTCGCGCCAGCTCGGATGGGCCCAGCCGACGCTGTCGCTTCCCGTGGTGCGGAGAAAGTGGTCGGCGAGCCGGTCGACGACCTGCGCAAGCGAGCTGCCGAGCCCCTCCCGTGTGTGCCGGCGAACCGCCGGCGCGAGGTCGCGCTCGTGCACGGGGCCCGGCGGCGTGTCGACGAGCGCGTGCAGGACGGCCCGGTGCTCCGGCGCGAGGGCGTGGTAGGAGGCGGCCATCGCCTTCGTCGGCTCGCGGATCTCCGCCGTCACGGCCGCGGCGACGTCGACGCTGTCGGCCGCGGCGAGTACGGCGAGCCGGTTCTCGCAGAAGCGGCGAATCCGTTCCGGTGTGAAGTGCGTGTGCGAGACGATCTCCCAGCCGTGGCGGCGGACGAGCTCGATTTGCTCCTCCGGCGCGGCGAGCGCCTTCGTGTGCCGGAAGAGCATCAGTGCCTTCTCGCCGACGTCGAGCTGCGTCGCGTCGACCGCGACCTGGGCCGGCTGCGGGAAGCGCTCGACTCCGTGCTCTCGATGGATGCGGCGAAGCGCGGCGTGCAGCGGCGTCGGCCGCGACGTCCAGATCAGCCGATGATCGTCGTCGAGTGCGCCGAGCACCCGGTCAAGCTCGAACGCCCACCGTTCGGCCGTCTCGGGGTGGTACTCCGTCGAGCCGAAGGCGTCGTCGGCGACGAAGAGCTGCCGTCGATCGCGCGCGAACCGCGCCCAGAGCTCGTCGGGCCGTACGCACTCGTGGAGCTCCCAGCCGTCGCTCAGCGCAGCCAGGCCGATCGTCCGCGCGATCGCCGTCTTGCCCATCTCCGGCGGGCCGCTCAACACGACGAACCGATGCCGTTCGAGCACCGCGAGCGCCTGCGCGTAGGCGCGCGTCGGGACGAACACGCGCGCGAGCGCGGCGGCCGCGGCCACGTCGGCCGACGACGCCGCTCTCGCCGTGTCGGGGACGAGGAGCGACAGGTCGGAGGCGCCGAGGAGGAACGGCAGCCGGTACCGAAGCGACGGCCGCGCCCGCACGAGCGCCCAGAGGTCATCCGGGCCGACGACGAAGAGCTCCGTATCCTCGAGCGCGGGCGCGGCCGCGACGTTCGTCAGCAGCAGCACCGACGCCGGCGCGGTCGGCGCGGCCGAGACTGCGTCGGCGACGATCCCTTGCAGCCGCTCGGCGGCCTCGGGAGCACGAGATCCGTCGCGCAGCCACGCAGCCACCACGACGGCCGGCCCGGGGAGCCTCGCCCCGCTCGGGGTCTCCACGCCCTCGCGTGCCGCCGCCGTGAATCCCCACGGCGCCGACACGGACTCGACTCCGAGCATCGCCTGGCAGAGCTGCGCGAACTGAACCGATCCCAGCTCGTCCAGCGCGAGAGGCGTCTGCACGCGTCGAGTCTCACAGAAGAGTGCGGTAACCCGCACCCGCGAACACAGGCGCGCCGAACGCACCGCCCCGGCCGCTCCCGGCAGCCTCGGAGGGAGGGCCGTGTGCCTCCCATGCGGCCGGCGAACTCCAGAAAGCGAGGGCTCGGACCATGAGTGCACGTCCAGTTGCGAACACGGCACGCCAGACCCGCCTCTCGATCCCGCGGCTCCGCGCCGAGCTTGCCGGGTCGGTGCTCGTCCCCGGCGACCCGGGCTACGACACTGCGCGGAACGTCTTCCTGCGTTCGGTCGACCGCCGCCCCGCAGTGATCGTGCGGCCCGCCGACGCCGGGGAGGTGGCCCGTGTGGTGTCGCTGGCAGGGGAGACCGGCCTCGAGCTCGCGGTTCGTGGTGGAGGTCACGGTCAGGCGGGTCACGGCACGAGCGACGGCGGCATCGTCCTCGACCTGACCGGCCTTGCGGCGCTCGAGATCGATGCGGGCGAGCACGTCGCGTACGCGGCGGGCGGGCTCACGTCGGGCGAGGTGACGGCCGCCGCCGCTCCACATGGGCTTGCTCCCGCTTTCGGCGACACGGCCTCGGTCGGGATCGGGGGTCTCACGCTCGGCGGCGGGCTCGGCTACCTCGTGCGCAAGCACGGGCTGACGATCGACCAGCTGCTCGGCGCCGAGGTGGTGACCGCCGACGGCCGCGTGCTCGAGGTGGGTGCCGAGCGCCACGCCGATCTCTTCTGGGCGATCCGGGGCGGCGGCGGCAACTTCGGCGTCGTCACCCGCTTCGACTACCGGCTGCATCCGGTCGACGTCGTCACGGGCGGGATGCTCGCGCTCCCCGCGACCCCGGAGACGGTCGCCGGCTTCGTCCGGGCGCTCGACGATGCGCCGGAGGAGCTGTCGGCGATCGTGAACGTCCTCCCGGCGCCGCCGCTGCCGTTCGTCCCGCCGGAGCTCGTCGGCTCGCCGCTCGTGCTCGCGTTGCTCGTGCACGCGGGCCCGCTCGACGAGGGGGCCGAGGCGGTTGCGCCGCTGCGGGCGCTGGCGACGCCCGTCGCCGACTTCGTCCGGCAGCTGCCGTTCAGGGAGATGTTCACGGCGGAGGCGCCGAACGTCGCGCCGCGCGCCGTCGTGCGGACGTTCTTCTCCGACTCGCTCGACGAGGCTGCCGCAGCCGAGCTGCTCGACCGTCTGCGCACCTCGACGGCGCACATGCCTGCCGCGCAGATCCGCGTGCTCGGCGGTGCGGCGGCGCGCGTCCCGACGGAGGCGACCGCGTTCGCGCACCGGCGGCGGCGTCTGATGGTCAACGTCGCCGCCGTCTACGCCTCTCCCGAGGAGGACGCCGTTCACGCGCGCTGGGCCGACGACGCCGCGGCGGCACTCCGGAGGGGTGATGATGGCGCCTACGTCAACTTCCTGGGCGACGAGGGCGCGGAGCGCGTTCGGGCCGCGTACCCGGGTGCGACCTGGGCCCGTCTGGCAGAGACCAAGCGCCGGTTCGACCCGGACAACCTGTTCCGGCTGAACCAGAACGTGCCGCCGGTGAGCTGAGGCCGGTGCGAGGGCTCCGCGTACCCCGCTTTGCGCTCGAGGGGCTGCTGCTCGCCGGGCTCTACCTCGCCGGAGAGCTCGCGCGTGGCTTCGCCCGGGGCGGAGCTGCGACCGCGGAGGCTCACGCGGACGCGATCGTGCGCCTCGAGCGTCGCCTGCACGTCTTCGACGAAACGACGATCCAGCGAGCAGCTCACCACGTCGACGGGCTGACCGCGTTTCTGGGCTACGCGTACCTCAGCCTCCACCTGGCGGTGACGGTGAGCGTGCTCGCCTGGGTCTATGCATGCCGCCGTCACGCCTACGCGCGTCTGCGGAACACGCTCGCCCTCGCCAGCCTGCTCGCCGTCGCCGGCTACGCGCTCTTCCCGACCGCTCCGCCCGCCGTCCCGAGCATGCACATCGGCTTCTCGCTCGTCGTCGCGGTGGCGGTCGTGCGGCTCGCGCGGCACCGGCTCGTGCGTATCGTCGGCGCGCTGTACCCGGTCTTCGTGCTGTTCATGATCGTCGCGACCGGCAACCACTTCTTCGTCGACGCCGCCGCGGGAGCCCTCGCGGCGGCGGTTGCAGCCGTCGCCGCCCCGCTCCTGTCAGTGC
>JAICYG010000099.1 GCA_025934335.1 Thermoleophilia bacterium
GTAGGTCGACAGCGCGCCGTTGAAGAGGAAGCCGGCGGGCACCGCGCCGGCTTCCTCCGGGTAGCCCTCGACCGTGCCACCGCCGAGACTCGCGACCAGGTCGAGCGCACCGGCGAGCCCGGCGGTCGCGACGCCGCGGCGCCGGTGGCCCTTGCCGACGAAGTTGCACGCGATTCGCCAGTCCGGCGGTGCTCCCCGGCCCTTCTCGTAGGCGGCGCGGCTCTTGATCCGGGGGAGCTCGTCGGGCGCTCCGAACTGGCACCAGCCGACACAGTCGTCGCCGTCGAACACGAGCGCCGCGTGGGTCGTTCCCGCCCGGACGCGTTCGAGCTTGCGTCGACGGTTCAGCTCCGCGGTCGTGTTCCTGTCCGCCCCCTCGGGGTGGAAGCCGATGCACCAGCACCCGCCGAAGACGCCGTTGTTCCGCTCGACGAGCGCTGCGAAGGCTTTCCAGGTGCTCTCGTCGAGAGCCCTGATCGTGTACGCCGCTTCAGGCACCGTCGTCGACCTCGGCGAGGAACGCGAGCACGCGCTCGGTGAGCAGCGTCGCGGCCGGAGCGTCGTACGACGGGAGCGAGGAGTCGGCGAACAGATGCTCCGTCCCCGGGTAGAGGAACAGCTTTGCCCGGGCGCTCGACTCGACGAGGGCGCGCGCCGCCTCGATGTCCTCGAGGAAGAACTCGTCGCCCTCTTTGCCGTGCACCTGCACCGGGACGCTTTCAGGCCACTCCCCGCCGAACTCCGAGATCGGGAGGCACGAGTACATGAGGAGCGCGCCGCGCGCCTGGGGGCGGGTCTGCGCGAGCTGTTGCGCGATCATCACCCCGAAGGAGAAGCCGGCGTAGACGACGTCGCGTGGGATTCCCTCGGCGGCGGCGACACCGCGTTCGGCGAGTCCTTCGAAGCCCGCCTCGCGTGCGAACGCCAGGCCGTCCTCGAGTGTCGCGAACGACCGCCCGTCGAACAGGTCCGGCGTGTGCACGGTGTGGCCGGCCCCTCGCAGCTCGTCGGCGAACGCGCGCACGCCGTCGGTCAGACCCTGAACGTGGTGGTACAGCAGAACCTCGGCCATCGGATCCCTCCTTCACCATTGATCCAACAAGTTGGATTGTTCGATGATGTTAGTCTATTTGCGCGGTGAGCGACGACGTAAACCCTCCGGATTACGAGCTCGCCGACCGGATCGCACTCACCGAGCCGGCCCAGGTGAAGGCGCTCAGCCATCACGTGCGGACGACGATCCTCGGTCTCCTGCATGAACGCGCGGCGACGGTGAACGAGCTCGCCGTCGCGCTCGGGCGGCCGAAGAGCACCGTTGCGCACCACGTCAAGGTGCTGACGGAGGCGGGGCTGCTGCGGGTCGTGCGAACGAGGCGGGTGCGGGCGATCGAGGAACGCTTCTACGGCCGTACGGCGCGAATGTTCTACGTCGGCGTCGAGCGCAGCGCGGAAGGTGATGAGCTCCCGCGCGACTTCAACGACTTCGAGGTCGCCGCCGGAGAGTCGGCGGCCGCTTTCCGGGACGGGAAGCTCTGGGGCTTCATCCGCCACGCGCGCATCACCGAGGCGCAGGCGTCCGACTTCTGGGAGCGGATGGCGGAGCTCGTCGCGGAGTTCGACCGGCTCCCGCGGTCGGGCGACGTCGTGTACGGATTCGCGCTGGGTGTCTATCCCACCGAGCATCCGACGCTGCGAAACGGCGACGAGTAGGCGGGAGCGACATACTGATGTGGCTTGCCTGCTACGGTTCAAGCGATAGCTGAGCGAGTACTGGTTGCGCGGTGTGCGCTTCCCCTGCCCGTTCGTTCGTGGTGGAGGAGGTGTTTGTATGGCAACCGGAACCGTGAAGTGGTTCAACGATGCGAAGGGGTATGGCTTCATCGCCCCTGCCGATGGTGGCAAGGACGTGTTCGTCCACCATTCGTCGATCGTCGGCGACGGCTTCAAGTCGCTCGCGGAAGGCGCGCAGGTGCAGTTCGACGCGGTCGACGGGGCGAAAGGCCCCGAGGCGAAGAGCGTCGTCGCCGTCTAGTTCGTGAGCGGGCCGCGGGCACTCGCCCGCGGCCCGCGCCCTGAAAGGAGCCGCCATGGAAGGAACGATGATCTGGTTCAACCCGGCCAAGCGGCACGGCTTCATCCGAACCGATGAGGGCGAGCGCTTGCGCGTCGACCAGGACGGGTTCGCCGCCGGTCAGCTGGTCGGTGATCGTTGCCGAGGCATGCGCGTGAGTTTCGAGCGTGCCGACGACCGCTTGGAGGAGGCGCGGGCGGTCAATGTCGAGGTCATGCCGCTCTTCGCCGCGCGGCGGGCGCGGGCGCGGGGGCGTCGCTAAATGGGCAGGCGGAGCCCGCAGTCGGTGCTGAAGCGGGCGCGCGAGCAGGCGCTGCGCGAGAAGCGGGAACTGAAGCAGGCGAAGAAGGACGCGCGGGCCGAGGCGCGGCGGGCCGCCGGTGAGGCGCCGGCCGTCGACGCGGACGAAGTCGAAGCCGACGACGGCTGACCCGTCGGAAGACGTGGCTCGTGTCAGGCCGGCGGCGCGGCCGGTAGCTGCACGGCGACGCGAAGCCCACCCGCGGCACGGGCGGTGAGGGTGAGGGATCCTTCGTGCGCCTGCGCGATGCGCTCGACGATCGCGAGGCCGAGTCCGACGCCCGGATGGTCCGTCCGTGTGCGGGTGGTGCCGCGTTGAAACGGCTCGGCGAGCGTGGACGCCAACTGCGGAGTGAGTCTCTCGCCGGTGTTCTCGACGGTGAGGACGACACCCGCGCGCTGAACGCTGGTGGTGACCCATACGTTCCCATGTTCGGGCAGGTTGTGCACGATCGCGTTGTGCACGAGGTTCGTGCTCATCTGGAGCAGGAGCGCGCGCGAGCCGATGGTGGCGGTCGTGTCGCCGGAGGTCTCGATCGTGAGACCGCGTTTCTCTGCGAGGGGGAAAAGCGTCTCGGTGGCTTCCTCCGCGATCAGGGACAGGTCGACGTGCTCTCGGGTGAAGGTGCGTTGGTCGGCGCGGCTGAGCAGGAGCAGTGCCTCGGTGAGGTCGATCGCCCGGGTGTTGACGGCGCGGAGACGCTCGACGAGTTCGCCGTTGTCGCGGCTCGGATCCTTGCGGGCGACGTCGAGCAGTGTCTGGGTGACCGCGAGCGGGGTGCGCAGCTCGTGGGACGCGTTGGCCGCGAATCTCTGCTGTTCGGCCACGTGTGCCTCGAGCCGCGCGAGCATCGCGTCGAAGGCGTCGGCGAGCTCGCGGAACTCGTCGCTGCGCCCCTCCAGCTGGATCCGGTGGGAGAGCGATCCCCGCGCGGCCATGCGTGTGGCGTCCGTGATGCGCGTCAGGGGCGCGAGCATCCGGCCGGCGAGAATCCACCCTCCGGCGAGACCGAACACGAGCAGGAACGCCAGCACGACGGCCGCGGTCGGAGCGAAAGCGCGCCAGAGGTCGGCGTGGCTGCGCACCATGAAGATCACGCCGGGATGCACGCCACGCGAAAGGGAGAAGTACCCGACTGTGAGCAGCACGGCGCCTGCGAGCACGAGGAACCCGGCGTAGCTGAGAGTGAGCTTGAGGCGAACGCTCAGGCCGGGGGCTCTAGCCATGCTCTCCTCGCGCGTGACTCTCCTCGATGCGGTAGCCGACGCCGGGCACCGTCGCGATGAGCCAGGGCTCGCCCAGCCGTTTGCGCAGTGCCGAAACGGTGATGCGCACGGCGTTCGTGAACGGATCTGCGTTTTCGTCCCATGCCCGCGCGAGGAGCGCCTCGGCGCTGACGACCCCGCCTCCGGCAGCGACGAGGACTTCGAGCACCGCGAACTGCTTCCGCGTCAGCGCGACGAAGCGGCCGTCGCGGTAGACCTCGCGACGGAACGGATCCACCCGTAGGCCCGCGAGCTCATGGACGGGCGGCCGGTGGTGTGCGCGCCTGCGGTCGAGGGCCCTCAGCCGGAGCACGAGCTCTCTGAGCTCGAACGGCTTGGTGAGGTAGTCGTCCGCTCCGAGCTCGAAGCCGGTGGCCTTGTCGTCGAGACGGTCGGCGGCGGTGAGCATCAGGATCGGCACGCCGCTGCCGGAGGCGACGATGCGTCTCGCGATCTCGTCGCCCGTCGGCCCGGGCACGTCCCGGTCGAGCACGGCGATGTCGTAGGCGTTGACCCCCAGCAGCCCGAGAGCGGTGTCGCCGTCGCCTGCGATGTCTGCGGCGATCGCTTCCAGACGCAGACCGTCGCGGATCGCTTCCGCCATGTAGGGCTCGTCCTCGACGATCAAGACTCGCATTCCCCGATGTTAGAGCCGACTCGTTTCGTCGGCGTATCGAAAACCGGATACGTGCCGGCAACAACGCGCCGCCTTGAATGGCGGCATGAGCCGCCGCGAACCAGCGGGGACGAGGGCTCGCCGGATTCGGATTCGCAGGCTGCGTACCGCCGGCCTGCTGGCCGTCGTCGCAGCGAGCGGCGCACTCGTCGGCCACCGGCTGTCGGCGTCCTCGGCTTCGACGAGCGACCAGCGTGGTGCGTCCGGCGAAGCGCTGTCCAGCACGGTGTGGCCGGCGCACGGCCAGGCCGCGTTCGTCCGGGCGGGGCAGCCGCAGGTCCAGGTCGGGCCGAACCAGCACGCCGCTCCGATCGCGAGTGTCGCGAAGGTGATGACGGCGTATCTCGTGCTCCGCGCCCACCCGCTGCGTCCGGGCGAGGACGGCCCCACGATCACGCTCACCGACGACGACGTCGCCGACACGGACCGTCGGCGCAGACAGCAGGAGTCGGTCGTGGCCGTCGCCGCCGGGGAGCAGCTGACCGAACGGCAGGCGCTGCAGGCACTGCTGCTGCCGTCGGCGAACAACATCGCCCGGGTCCTGGCGCGCTGGGATGCCGGCTCGGAGGACAGGTTCGTGGCCCGAATGAACGCCGTCGCTCGGTCGCTGGGTATGACCCACACCCGCTACACCGATCCGAGCGGATACGACGACGCAACCGTGTCGACCGCGGTCGACCAGGTGCGCCTTGTCGTTCGGGCCATGCGCTTGCCCGCGTTCGCCGGCATCGTCGCCACACCAAGCGCCATGCTGCCGGTAGCCGGCATCGTGCACAGCACCAACACACTGCTCGGGCACGACGGGTTCGTCGGCGTCAAGACCGGCTCCACCGCCGCAGCCGGCGGCTGCTTCGCCTTCCGGGCCGTGCGCCGGATCGGCGGCAAGCCGACGACCATCACCGGCGTCGTGCTCGGCCAACCCGGCCACGACAGGATCGCGGCCGGCCTGGCGGCGGCCGACGCGATGGTCGATCGGATCGCAGCTCAGTGGCTCCGCGCCGCACCGACGGAGATGATGCCGTCGTGAGCTGGCGGATCAGGGGCAGCTACTTCGAGTCGTGCAACTGCGACGCGATCTGTCCCTGCCGTCGAGTCGACGGCGTGCCGGGCGGACGCTCGACACACGGCGAATGCCTCGGCGTTCTCTCGTGGCTGATCGAGGAGGGGCATGCCGGCGAGGTCGGCCTCGCGGGCCAGCCCGTCGCGATGGCGACCAGGTACAGCGACGACGAGGACGGCTCGCCGTGGACGTGGATCCTCTATCTGCCCGATCGGGCGAGCCCGGAGCAGCGCTCGACGCTCGAGGCGATCTTCCGGGACAGTCTCGACGGCAGCCAGCGTGAGCACTTCCCGTGGGTGCGGAAGGCCAACGAGCCGTTCGCCGTGCGCGTCGTCGAGATCGACGTCGACCATGGACGACGGCGACAGCTCCTACGTGTCCGCGACCGGGTCAGCGTGCGGATCCGCGATCGCTACCCCGGCCCCGAGACGGTCACCTGCGTCATTCTCGGCCACGAGCGCGAGGGTGAGGAGCTCGTCGCCGATGAGCTCCTCGTCGAGGACGGCCCGCCCGCCTTCTCCTACCGCGACACGTGCGGATACGGGTCGACCTTCGCCTACGCGGGCAGCAGTCGCCGCTCCTGACGGACCGTCTCAGGTCGCCGTGCTCTCGACGAGGTGTGTCATCAGTTCCACCGCCTCGGAGCTCGCGAGGCCTTGCTCACGCGTCAGCGAGCGCCAGGTCGGGAACGCGAGCGCATGTCCGATCGCGGCACGCGCTAGCCGTGCGCGACGGCCGCGCAGGCGCGTCCCCGCAAGCAGGCCGTCTTCGATCACCCGCAGGTAGCCGTAGAAGTCGTCGAGCCGGTGCGCGAGCGCCGGGACGAGCGCCTCGTCGCGCAGCAGGCTGACGTACATCGGCTCGGTGCCCGCGTAGAAGGCGTAGAGGCCTCGGAGCGCCGCCTGCGTCCGCTCGCGGGGATCCGCGATCGACGCCCACGAGGCGGGATCCGGCGGCGGGTTCGCGGCCCGCCAGTGCGATGAGCAGGCGCTCAACAGCGACTCCTCGTCCGGGAAGTGCCGGTAGACGGTGGAGCGACGCACACCTGCGCGCTCCGCGATCGCGCTGATCGAGGTGTGCGCCGGGCCAACCTCCTCGTGCAGCGCGACCGCGCTCTCGGTGATGCGCAGGCGGGTCTGCTCCTCGAGCTCGGCGCGGCGCTTCATCCGGTACGGACGTTTTTGATCAGACATGGCTGTCGCATCATATTGACAAAGCGGTGAGGTTGCCCTATATTCGCGCGACATCATTGTCCAATGAAAGGAGTCGTACGATGGAGTCAGCAGTTGCGGGAGTCACCGTGGTCGGGCCGGACAACGGTCGCGAGGGCTTCCTCGGGAGCATCGGCGTCCGCTTCCTGATCGACGGCGCCGACGCGGCCGACCGTTTCTCGCTCGTCGAGCACCCGATGTCGCCGCGCGCACTGGCCGCGCCGTTGCACCTGCACACGCGCGAGGACGAGTACAGCTTCGTGCTCGAGGGGCGAATGGGCGCGCTCCTGGGCGACGAAGTGGTCGAGGCGGGCCCGGGCGACCTCGTCTTCAAGCCGCGCAACCAGTGGCACACGTTCTGGAACGCCGGCGACCGGCCGTGCCGGATCCTCGAGATCATCTCGCCGGCGGGCTTCGAAGGCTTCTTCAAGGAGCTCTCCGACCTCGGCGGCGTCCCGGCTGCCGGCCCGGAGAGGCTCGCCGACCTGAACGAGAAGTACGGCCTCGAGATGCGGCCGGACACCGTTCCGGAGCTGATCGAGCGGTTCGGACTGCAGCTCGGGCGCCCCGTCCCCGGCGGCTGGCGCCCGTAACCGCAGCGGCCGGTTCCGCTACATCGGCAACAACTCGAAGATCTCGACCGCGTGTCTCCCGTCGCCGTTCGCAAGGAACGGGAGGCCGCGGGTGAGTCTCTTCGCCTCGCTGAGGTCATCGGCCTCGACGATCGTGTAGCCGGTCAGGTCACCCGCTGTCCCTTCGGCGCCGTCGTCGCGAACGGACGTGCTCGTCCCGAAGGGGCTGCCGACGTCGAGGAGCGCGGCGCCGACGTTCTCCATCCAGGCGCCGAACGCGGCCGTCCGCTCGGCGCCCTGCTCCGGCGTGAGGTCCGAGAGCGGCGTTGCCGGGCCGCGGTAGAGGTAGATGAACTTCGCCATGTAGATCGTCCTTTCGCGTGGGAGGTCAGAATGTCTAACGCCGTTCCAGCCTTGCCATCCTTCTCTTTGCTCTGTGTGAGTTAGGCGGCGGCGGGCAGGTCGGCTGTTTGTAGAGACGGGGCGCCGGCGCTCCGGCACGACGTGATGCCGGTGGCACTGATCGCGGCCAACGCCGCCAGTGCCGCGCAGGCCCAGAGTGCCGGCCGGAAGCCGGCGGTGACCGTGGCGGGCGTACCGAGGCTCCCGTAGCTCGAGAAGACGACGCTGACGATCGCGATCGCGAACACGGCCCCGAGGCGCTGGGCGGCGAAGTTGACGCCGGATGCCTTACCCATCTCCTCGTGGGAGACGGCGCCGAGGACGGCGGTCGGAACCGTCGGCAGCGCCATCGAGATGCCGATGCCGGCGACGAGCAGCGCGAGCGTGAGCTCGATCCAGCTCGTGGCGAGCGAGCCGCGCGCAGCGACCCAGACGAAGCCGGCGGCCTGCAGCGTCAGCCCGGAGACCATGATCGCGCGGCGCCCGATCCGGTCGGAGAGCGCGCCCGCGAGGGGCGAGACGAGCATCGGCGTCGCGAAGAAGGGCAGCAGCCGGAGCCCGGTGCCGAGCGGCGAGTAGTGGCGTGCGAACTGGAACTCCTGCGTGACGAAGAACGCGGCGGCGAAGGTCGCGCCCGACATCAGGTACGTGGTCAGGTTGCCGAACGCGAACTCGCGGCTCGCGAACAGGCGCAGCGGCACCATCGGCTCGCCGACGCGGCTCTCCCAGCCGACGAACGCACCCAGCAGAACGACCCCCGCCGCGAACGTGGCGACCGTCTCGGCGCTCGACCAGCCGATGTCGCCGGCCCGGGTGAGGCCCCAGACGAGCGCGACGACGCCGGTCGTGATCAGGGAGACGCCGACGAGGTCGAGCCGCTCGGCTGCACTGCGGCTCTCGGGCAGCAGGCGCAGGCCGAGCAGCGCAGCGACGAGGCCGATCGGCACGTTGAGCCAGAAGATCCAGTGCCAGTCGAGGCCGTCGGTGACGATCCCTCCGATCACCGGTCCGAGTGCGACCGCGAGCCCGGCGAGGCCGCCGTAGACGCCCACGATCATGCCGCGCTTGTCGGCCGGAACTGCCGTCGTCAGGATCGTCAGGCTGAGCGGCAGAACGACGGCGCCGCCGAGCCCCTGGACGGTGCGCGCAGCGATCAGCTCGCCGGCGTTGGGCGCGAACGCGCATGCGGCCGACGCGATCGCAAACAGCATCAGCCCGCAGGTGAACAGCCGCCGTCGGCCGAAGCGGTCGCCGAGCGCCGCCGCGGTGACGATCCCGGCCGCGAAGGCGATCCCGTAGGCGTTGACCGTCCATTGCAGCGATGAGAGGCCGACGTGCAGGTCTTGCTGCATGCGCGGCAGCGCGGTGATCACGACGAGCGCGTCGAGGACGACCATGAAATATGCGGTCGAGGTCAGGCCGACGACCCAGCCGAGACGCGGCCTCGGATCTGTGCTGCGTGTGTCCGTCATCTTCCTCTGCTCCTCTCGAGTCGCGGCCGGCTCGAGTGCCGGCTTCCGATCAGATGACGAACGAAGGAGGTCGTGACGGACACCTGTCCGTCACCTGGCTCTCTCTTCGTCTAGAAGACGAATGGCAAGCCCGAGCGAGGAGCACACGATGAAGTACGCACTGCTGATCTACAGCAAGGGCGACGTCGAGCCGCGGTGGACGCGTGAGATCCACCCGGCGATCGCTGCGATCCTCGACCGGCCTTCCGTGACCGGCTGGGTGCGGCTGCAGCCCGCAGAGACGGCGACGACGGTCTCGCTCGGCGCACGGAAGACACTGCTGACCGACGGCCCCTTCGTCGACAGCAAGGAGTTCATCGGCGGACTGATCCTCGTCGACGCCGACGACCTCGACGGCGCTCTCGCCGTGGCCGCCGAGCTGCAGGAGCTCGACCGGACCGCTGCGATCGAAGTGCGCCCCGTGCTCGAGACGGAGCTCGGGGGTGCTTGAGGACGTCTTCCGAGA
>JAICYG010000071.1 GCA_025934335.1 Thermoleophilia bacterium
CATGGCGCCCGTCTTCTACCGGCTCGAGGCCGAGGTCGACGAGGTCGTCGGTGTGCCGACCGCGCTCAACAGGCAGCTCGTCGCCCGCGAGCTCGACGTCGCGCCGATCTCGTCGATCGAGTACGCGCGCAACGCCGAGACGCTGCGGCTGCTGCCGCGTCTCTGCGTGTCGAGCGAGGGAGCGGTCGAGTCGATCCAGCTGATCTCCAAGACGCCGCTCTCAAGTCGGCGTTCGAGGACCCGACGCCGCACCACGATCTCGGCCGGCTCTGGCTCGAGCGCACGGGCCTGCCGATGGTCTTCGCCGTCTGGGCGGCGCCCGAGCCGACGCATCCCGACCTGCCGGAGCTCGAGGACGCGCTCGTCGCGTCGGTCCGCGCCGCACGAGCCGAGCCCGAGCTACTGGCATACGAGTCCTCGGAGCGCTACGGCTACCCGCCGGGCTTCCTCGCCCGCTATTTCGAGAAGCTCCGCTACCACTTCGGCCCGCGCGAGCGTGCCGGGCTCTACACGTTCCTCGAGATGGCGCAAGAGGTCGGGGAGCTCGACGAGGTGCCGGAGCTCCGCTTCATCAGCGCGGCCGGCGCGGCCGTTTAGAGGCTGTACTCCCAGCCGGGCCGCCAGACGAACGCCTCGGCGACCAGGTCGGCCACCGGGCGGCCGAGCACGCGGTGCTCGAGCGCCCAGCGCGTCGCGACGTGCCCGATCACCACGACCCGCCCGTCCGGCAGGTCGTCGAGCGCGCGCTCCACGCGCGCCACCGCCTGTGACCAGCTCTCGCCGCCCGGCCACGGCTCGTCGACACGGGCGAGCCGCTGCTCGTCGAGCGCCGGGCGCGGAGCCCCGTTCAGCTCGCCGTAGTCGCACTCGCGGAGCCGCCAGTCGAGGAACCGCGGGATGCCGCTGCCGGCGAACGCGAGCTCCGCCGTCTCGGCCGCGCGTGCCAGGTCGGAGGAGAAGACCGCGGCGACCCCGTCCGCGCGACGCCGCTCGCCGAGCGCCAACGCCTGCTCGCGCCCCGCGGCGGAGAGGCGGCCGGGAAGCCAGCCGGTCGCGATCCCGGCCTCGTTATCCTCGCTCGTCGCGTGTGTCTCGAAGACGACGACCGTCACGCGGCCGTGCCGTAGCGCGCAGCGGCGCGGGCGCGGCGCTTCTCCGCCTCGACCTCGCGGTCGCGCGGCGGCGCGGTCGTGACGAGCTCGCCGAGCAGCGTCGCCGTGATCGCGGCAACCTCGTCGACGGCGCGTTCGAACGCGGCCTCGTTCGCCTGCGACGGCTTCGTCATCCCGCTCACCTTGCGCACGTACTGCAGGGCGGCGGCACGAACCTCGTCCTCGGTCGTGGGCGGTGAGAAGTTGTAGAGGATGCGGATGTTGCGGCACATGCGCCCCAGTCTAGAGGGGCGCACGCGCCGCTCCGTTCCTCAGTGGTGCTTCGCGATCCTCGCCAGCGTGTTCTGGCCGCCGGAGTACGCGCAGCGGATCTCCACGCGATCGCCCTGCTTGAACCGCGACGTGACCGCCGCCGACTTGTCGGACGGGATCGCGCAGGTCAGCCCGGCGACCGTGATGGAGCTCGCGCTCAGGCTGGAGATCGAGCCACGCGCGTCACTGTGCTCCGGATGCGTCTGCTCCGGCTTGCAGCGGCCGGTTGCGATCTCCACCGCGCCGCCGCCCGAGGTGTGGCCGATCAGCCCGCTCTGGAAGGACGACCCGGGCGTGAAGGTCGCCGAGACGTTCGCGAGCAGCTTTGCGCCGGGCGCATGGGCGCGCCCCGTCGCGAGGCCGGCGATCGAGCCGTGGTCGTAGACGGCCGAGAAGGCGCCGATCGTGTCGCGCCCCTGCGCGACGTCGATCCGGAACGTGCCGTTGACGGTGCCGACCGCGTCGGTCGTGTTGACGACGCTGCGCGCCCGCAGCGTGATTGCACCGGTGAGGTCGCCGGACCCGTTCGCGTTGCCCGTGTACTTCGCATCGACGATCGTCAGCGTCTTGCCGTCCGTCGTCGTGCACGTCCGCGTCGTGGCGTTCGACGTGCTCGCCGAGAACGTCGCCGAGACGGCCGTGAGCGATTTCGCGCCCTGGATGCCGTGTGCGACGGCCACACTCGCCGCGACCAGGGCGGCGAGCACGACCAGGATGACTGTCAGCTTGCGCATGTCTCCCCTTCGTTGTCGGTACCCGCGAAGCGTGGGCGGCGCGCGTACGGGCTCCGCGTGCGTCGCGTAAGACGGACGTAAGACGCCTCGGCTACCCTCGCCGCGGGTCATGCACGCCCGCCTCGCGCTCCTCGCCCTGTTCGCCGTGCTTGCCGCGCCTGCGCCCGCCTCGGCGCAGGGAAGCGAGCTGATGCCGGGCGTCATCTACGACCGCACCGTCGAGTTCACGCCGCACGGTGCCGTCGTGCTGCACGTGATCACAGCGCCCCGGCCCGGCGACCAGAGCGGCCTCTACGCCCTCACGCCGGTGCTCGCCCGTGGGACGATCACCGGCGGCACGGAGACGGTGACCCAGCTCGAGCGCGACGTCTCCGGCTCGGCGACCGTCGCCGGGATCGAGGGCGACCTCTTCCGCGCCGCCGACACGTCGCCGAGCGGCATCTACCTGCAGAGCGGGGTGCTCCAGCACCCGCCGCTCGGCGGCCGCAGCTCGATCGGGATCGACACGACCGGCGCTCTCCATGTCGATCGCGTCCGCTTCTTCGGCACGTGGCAGGGCACGGGGCAGCGGCGCGCGCTCGCCGGCGTGAACCGCACTCCGGCGCCGGGCGAGGTCGTGCTCTTCACGCCGGCGTACGGCGCGCGCGCGCCGGCCGTCGCGGGGTCGGCCGAGGCGGTGTTCCAGCCGTTCCCGGCCGCGACGCCGAACGTGGAGCTGTCGGCGGCGGTCGGCTCGGCGGGTGCGGGCGGCGGTGAGCCGATCCCGCCGGGCGGGGCCGTGCTGATGGCGACCGGCGCGGCGGCGGCGAAGCTGCGGGCCGAGGCACCGCCGGGGACGACGGTGCGCGCACGCCTCATCCTCCAGCCGTCGTGGGACGGCGTCCCGACCGCCCTCGGCGGCGGGCCGGAGCTCGTGCGCGCGGGCAAGCCGGTCTTCCGCTCGCTCGAGGACTTCACGAACGACCAGGTCACCTCGCGCTCCCCGCGCGCCGCGGTCGCCCAGCTCGCCGACGGTCGTGTCCTGCTCGTGGCCGTCGACGGCGGCCGCCCCGGCTACAGCGTCGGCCTGACGAGCTTCGAGCTCGCGCAGGCGCTCGTCCGGCTCGGCGCCGTCACCGCCGCGGCCGTCGCCCCCGGCGACGCGGTCACCGTTGCGTTCGACGGGAAGCTCCTCAACCGTCCGAGCGGCCGCACCGAGATGCGGGTGAAGGAGGCGCTCCTCGTCCAGTACTTCGGCGTCTACGCGCTCCCGCCGTCCCTCCCGCTCGTCACAGGCGAGCCCGCCCTCGCGCAGGAGACGCTCGCCTACAAGCTCGCCCGGCCGTCGACCGTGACCGCGTCTGTCGTCGGGCCCGACGGTGCCCCGCGCCCGGTCGAGACGAACGTCGCCCACCCCCCCGGCGTCTACACGTTCCCGTACTCCGCGTTCGACGTCGAAGGCGTATGGCACTGGCACGTCGTCGCGACCGACGACCTCGGGCGCATCTCGACCGCCGATCGCGCGTTCCGGTTCGACACGACGCTGCGCGGCCTCTCGGTCTCCTCGGGCGGCGGCGTCGCAACGGCCCGTTTCACGCTTTCCCGCCCGGCCCGCGTCAGGCTGCAGATCGAGACGGCGACCGGCGTCGTCGTCCGCGTTCTGCCGGCCGCCTCGCTCGGTGCCGGCGCCCGGGCAGTCCGCTGGGACGGCCGGCTGCCGCTCGGGACGCGCGCCTACCCGGGGACGTACGTCGCTCACCTCTTCGTGAGGAGCGAAGCGGGCGACACCGATCTGAGCGTCTCCTTCACGTTCCGACGCTAGATGGTTGATCGGTAAATGCGGTCGTCGCGGGGAGGGTCTGCACCAAGCAGTGTGGTCGACTCGACCGGTGTCAAGGCCGGTAGGCCTTGGTGCCGGGCGAGGCGGGCGCAATGCGCCGTGTGCAGGCCCCCAGCCGCGGCGGCCTTGATTTGCCGATCAATCATCTAGGCTCCCGCCGGTGACCTCCTGGCTCGCGCACTACGGCGTCGGCGCCGTCTTCGTCCTCATGCTGATCGACGCCGTGTTCCCCGCGGCAAGCGAGCTCGTGATGCTGTACGCCGGCGCGCTCGCATCGGGAGCCCTGGCCCACGAGGTCGACGTGCTCGGCTGGCACGGCACCGGCTTCGGGGCATACGTCGCGGTCGTCGCCGCCGGGGTGATCGCCTACCAGCTCGGCTCGATCGCCGGCTGGTGGATCGGCTACCGCGGCGGGCGCGCGTTCGTCGAGCGCCACGGCCGCTACGTCCATCTCTCGCTCGACCAGCTCGACCGCGCCGAGCGCTGGTTCGGACGGTGGCGCGGCTGGGCCGTGCTAGTCGGTCGCCTGACACCGGTCGCACGCTCGTTCGTCTCGATCCCCGCGGGGCTCTTCGAGACGCCGTTCCTCCGCTACAACCTGCTCACCTTCGCCGGCAACCTCGTCTGGTGCCTCGCGCTCGCGGGTGTCGGCTGGGCGCTCGGCTCGAGCTGGGACACCTTCCACCACGACTTCCGCTGGGTCGAGTACCTGGTCGTCGCCGCGATCGTCGTCGGCCTGGCCTACCTGGTGTGGCGGAGGCGGCGGACGGCTACCCTTTCTCCTCGTGAAGATTCCGCACGTTGACGTGAAGGCGCAGTACGCGCCGCTCGTCCCGGAGCTCCAGGAGGCATTCGCGCGCACGCTCGAGACCGGGCGCTTCATCTTCGGCCCCGAGGTCGAGGCCTTCGAGCGCGAAGCGGCCGACAAGCTCGGCACGCAGGACGCCGTCAGCTGCGCGAACGGCACCGATGCGCTCGTGCTCGTCCTCGATGCCCTGGAGGTCGGGCCCGGCGACGAGGTCGTGTGCCCGGCGTTTACCTTCTACGCGACCGCCGAGGCGATCGCGCGTCGCGGCGCGACGCCCGTCTTCGCCGACATCGACCCCGGGACGCTCAACCTCGACCCTGCGGAGGTGGAGCGCAAGATCACGCCGCGCACGAAGGCGCTCATGCCGGTGCACCTCTTCGGCCGTCCGGCGGCGGACCTGAGCTCGTTCGGCCTACCCGTGATCGAGGATGCAGCCCAGGCGTTCGGCGCAGGCGGGATCGCGACGAGCGTCGTGTCCACGTTCTCGTTCTTCCCGACGAAGAACCTGTTCGCGCTCGGAGACGGCGGGCTCGTCTCGGTCAACGACCCCGAGCTCGCGCGACGGCTGCGCATGCTCCGCTTCCACGGCTCCGCCGCGAAGAAGGAGTTCCTGTACGTCGGTTACAACTCGCGCCTCGACGCGATGCAGGCCGCGTTCCTGCGGATCTTCCTGCGTCACATCGACGACTGGAACGCACAGCGGCGAGAGGCCGCCGCGCGCTACGGCGAGCTCCTCGACGGGCTCGTCGAGACGCCGCAGGACGACCCGGGGCACGTCTACCACATGTACTGCGTGCGCTCGCCCGAGCGTGACCGGCTCGCAGCGGCGTTGCAGGACGCGGACATCGGCTCCGCGGTCTACTACCAGCCGCCGCTCCACCTGCAGCCGGCGCTCCGCTACCTCGGCTACTCGGAGGGCGACCTGCCCGAGACCGAGCACGCCGCCCGCGAGAACCTGTGTCTGCCGCTCTGGGCCGGCATCGACGAGGAGCAGCAGGCGAGAGTCGCCTCGGTCCTCGAGGCCGCGCTGCAGGTCGTCCGGTCGTAGAGATGCGCTTCCCGGTCAATCGGCACCGGGTCTGGCAACTCGTCTTCGACGCGGTCCTGATCGTCGCCGCCTGGCGGCTGACGTTCTTCCTGCGCTTCGACAAGACGACACCGGTCTTCTACCGGCACCTGCTCGACTGGGACGTCGTCGCGCTCATCGTCGCGATCAAGCTCGCGGTCTTCGTGCTCTCCGGCTTCTACAACCGCTGGTGGCGGTACGTCTCGACGCGCGACATGTGGGGCGCTGCGCGGGGCGTCACGATCGCCTCGGCGCTCACGTACCTCGTGCTCTACGCCTTCCCGCCCGAGCACACGTCGCGCCTTCCGCGCAGCATCGCCGCCTTCGACTTCCTGCTGCTGCTCGCGTTCGTTGCGGGAACGCGGCTGCTCGCGCGCACGCTGATCGAGCGGCCGCACGCGGGGCTCGTCGCGCGCGGCAAGGAGGTGCTGATCATCGGCGCCGGCGACGCGGGCCAGCTGATGGCGCGCGAGATGCAGCGCAACCGGCAGCTGCACTACACGCCGATCGGCTTCGTCGACGACGACCCGCGCAAGCGCGGCACGCGCATCGTCGGCGTGCGCGTGCTCGGCACGACCGACGAGCTCGTCCACGTTCTCCGCGACAACAAGCCGGACGAGGTGCTGATCGCGATCCCGTCCGCCCCCGGCTCGGTGCGGCAGCGGATCGTGGAGGCGTGCCGGTCGGAGAGCGTCCCCGTGAAGACGCTGCCGAGCCTGCACGAGCTGATCTCCGGCGACCTGAACCTGGCGGGCCAGATCCGCCCGGTTCAGGTCGAGGACGTGCTCGGCCGGCAGCAGGTCGAGGTCGACCTGGGACTCGTCTCGTCGTACGTGAAGGACAGGATCGTCATGGTCACGGGCGCGGGCGGGTCGATCGGCTCGGAGATCTGCCGCCAGCTCGCGCGACTCGGTGCCGGCCGCCTCGTGCTCGTCGACAAGGGCGAGTCCGCGCTTTTCGAGATCGAGCGGGAGCTGCGCGACGAGCGCGAGTACCCGGGTGCCACGGCTGCCCTCGCCGACTGCGGCGACCGCGTGAAGATGCGCAGCCTCTTCGAGCACCACCAGCCGGACGTGGTGTTCCACGCGGCCGCGTACAAGCACGTTGCGATGCTCGAGACGAACCCCGTGCAGGCGGTCGCGAACAACGTGCTCGGCACGCGCAACCTCGTCGAGACGGCGATCGAGGCGCATGTCGACCGCTTCGTCCTCGTGTCAACCGACAAGGCTGCGACACCCAAGAGCGTGATGGGGCGCTCGAAGGCGGTGTGCGAGTGGATCGTCGAGTCGTACGCGTTACGCGACGATGTCGACACCCGCTTCGTCGCCGTTCGCTTCGGCAACGTGCTCGCCTCGTCGGGCTCGGTGATCCCGATCTTCCGGCGGCAGATCGAGCGCGGCGGCCCCGTCACCGTCAGGCATCCCGAGATGACCCGCTTCTTCATGACCATTCCCGAGGCGTCGTCGCTCGTCATCCAGGCCGGAGCGATGGGAGGGCGCGGCCAGGTCTACGTGCTCGACATGGGCGACCCGGTGCGGATCCTCGAGCTGGCGAAGCAGATGATCCGTCTCTCGGGCCGCAACGAGGACGCGGTGCCGATCGTCTTCACCGGCGTCCTGCCCGGCGAGAAGATCCACGAGGTGCTGTGGAGCGAGGGCGAGATGGTCGGCCCGACATCGCACCCGAAGATCATGCGCGCGGCGCGCGCCACGATCGATCCCGACTGGCTCGAAGAGTGCCTGGCGGAGCTCGAGCGGCTCGTCGAGCGCACAGACTCGCTCGGCGTCGTCGCGAAGCTCCAGACGATGGTCGAGGAGCCGCACCGGATCGGCACGGAAGCGGTCCTCGAAGACACGCTGCACTGACCTCCGATGTCGTGCGACGCGGCGGCGCTGCTCGAGGCTTTCGGGCTCGGCGACGAGGATCTGGCCGCATGGCAGGCGAGCGGGCGGCCCGACGCAGAGCTCGAGGACTGGCTCATGGACCGCGTCGCGCGGCGGCCGGAGGGCTCGCGAGCGCGCGCCGTCTACGGCGACGAAAACGTCCACGACTTCGCACGCCGCGCCGTCCTCGAGGCGCTGGCGCTCGGGCCCGGCGACTCGCTGCTCGAGGTGGGGAGCGGTGGCGGCCTCCTGCTCCGCGATGCTCTCGCGACGGGCGCATGCGTCGCCGGCATCGACCACAGCGTGGACATGGTCGCGCTCGCGACGGAGCGCGCGCCCGGCGCCGAGGTCCGGCTCGGGCGGGCGGAGTCGCTGCCGTTCGCCGACGAGTCCTTCACGGCGATCGCGATGTCGATCGTGTTCCTCTTCCTCGCAGACCCCGTCGGCGTGCTGCGCGAGTGCCTGCGGGTCACGAAGCCCGGGGGTCGGCTGGCGGTGTTCACGACGGCGCCCGAGCTGCGCGGCACGCCCGCGGCACCCGAGCCGTTCGCGAGCCGCGGCCACTTCTACGCGGACGACGCGCTCGCGGGGCTCGCCGCGGAGGCGGGCTGGCGCTCGGCGCAGGTCCGCAACGAGGCCGGCGGCCAGCTCCTCCAGGCGACGAAGTTGTGACGGTTGCCCGCCGCGGCCGCCGGTACGGTGGCCGGGTGGACCCGCTCGACGGCCTGAACGAGGAGCAGCGGCGCGCCGCAGAGGCGGTGCGCGGGCCGGTCTGCATCCTCGCGGGCGCGGGCTCGGGGAAGACAACGACGATCACGCGCCGGGTCGCGCAGCAGGTGCGGACGGGGGCGTTCCCGGCGAACACGATCATGGCCGTGACGTTCACCGACAAGGCCGCGGGCGAGCTGCGCGAGCGGCTCGCGGCGCTGGCGGTCACGGGCGTTCGCGCGTCCACGTTCCATGCGGCGGCGCTGCGCCAGCTGCGGCATTTCGCGCCCGGGCGCGTCGGCCGGATCCTGCCGTCGAAGGCCCTGATGCTGCGGCAGATCGCGAACCGGCTGCCCGCGCCGTACAGGTTCCGGCCGGCGGGCGACCTCGCCACGGAGGTCGAGTGGGCGAAGAACCGGCGGATCACGGCGGAGGAGTACGGCGAAGGCCGCGAGCCGCCGATCCCGGTCGACCTGATGCAGCGCGTCTACACGGAGTACGAGCGGCGAAAGCAAGCCGAGGGCGCGATCGACTTCGAGGACCTGCTCGAGCTCGCGATCCGGCTCTTCGAGGACGACGCGGACGCGCGCGCGACCTTCCGCGCGCAGTACCGAGCGTTCACGGTCGACGAGTACCAGGACGTGAACCTGTTGCAGCAGACGCTGCTCGACCTGTGGCTCGGCGATCGCGACGACCTGTGCGTGGTCGGCGACGACTACCAGTCGATCTACGCCTTCACGGGCGCCGGGCCGGAGCACCTGCTCGGCGTGCCGGAGCGCTTCCCGCACGCGCTCGTCGCGCGGCTCGAGGAGAACTACCGCTCGACGCCGCAGGTGCTCGGGCTGGCCAACCGGCTCGTGCCGGAGCTCGGGGGCGCCGAGAAGACGCTGCGTGCGACGCGCGCGGACGGCCCGGAGCCGGTCGTCCGCCCGTTCGCGTCGCCGGAGGACGAGGACGCCGCCCTCGTCGCCGCGATCCGCGCCCTCGAGTGCCCGCTCGAGGAGGTCGCGATCCTCGCGCGGACGAACGCGCGGCTCACCGACTTCGAGGAGCTGCTGCACGACGCGCGGATCCCGTTCCAGGGTGCGTCGCTGCTCGAGCGCGACGCCGCCCGGCGCCTCTGCCGGCGGCTCGAGCGCTCGCCCGCGCCGGCGGGCGACACGGTGCGGGCGGCCGCGCTCGAGGACGGCTGGCTCGAGCGGCCGCCCGACAAGCTCGGCGACCGCGAGCAGGTGCGCCAGCAGGATCTCGGCCGGCTCGTCACCCTGGCAGCGGAATTCGAGGGTGACGCGTCCGCGTTCGTCGCCCACCTGCGCGAGCGGTTCGCGCCGGGCTCGGACGGCGCGCACGGGGTCAACCTGCTCACGTTCCACCGTGCGAAGGGGCTCGAGTTCGAGGCCGTCTTCCTGCCGCGGCTGCAGGCGAAGGAGCTGCCGTCGAAGCAGGCGCGGAGCGACACGGAGGTCGCAGAGGAGCGACGGCTCCTCTACGTCGGCCTCACGCGCGCGAAGCGCGTGCTCTGGCTGTCGTGGTCGGGGAAGCCCTCACCGCTCCTGCGCGAGCTCGGGGTCAGGAGCGGTGGCGGAACGACCGTCGATGAGCCATGGCCACCGGAGGCGCAGCGCCTGCGCGAGTGGCGCGCCGAGCGGGCGAAGACCGACAACGTGCCGGCGTACGTCGTCTTTCACGACTCGGTGCTGCGGGCGATCGCCGCGGCCCGCCCGGCGACGATCGGCGAGCTCGCACAGATCAGCGGCGTCGGCCCCGCGAAGCTCGAGCGCTACGGCGACGAGCTGCTGGCGCTGCTCGCGGCCTGATGCTGCGCACCGTCGCCGCTACGCGCTACGTCGCGCCGTTCCGGGAGGGCGGGTCGCTGCCCGCGCTCTGCGAGGCCGACGACGACGGCCTCTACGTGGTCAAGTTCCGGGGTGCGGGCCAGGGGCGCAAGGCGCTCGTCGCAGAGGTAATCGCCGGCGAGCTCGCGCGTGCGCTCGGCTTCGCCGTGCCGGAGCTGGTCGTCGCCGACCTCGACGACGCGTTCGGCCTCGCCGAGCCCGATCCGGAGATCCAGGACCTGCTGCGAGTGTCCGTCGGGATGAACCTCGGCGTCGACTACCTGCCGGGCGCGCTCCCGCTCGCGCCTGCGACCGGCGAGCTGCCCGGCGCGGAAGCGGCGGCGGACGTCGTGTGGCTCGACGCGTACCTGACGAACGTCGACCGGACGGCGCGCAACACCAACATGCTCTGGTGGCACGGCCGGCTGTACCTGATCGACCACGGCGCGTCGCTCTACTTCCACCACGACGACCGGCGGGCCGCGCGGTTCGAGCGGGCGCCGTTCGCAGCGGTCCGGGAGCACGTCCTCCTGCCGTACGCCGCGTCGATCGCCGAGGCCGATGCCCGGCTCGCGCCGCGTGTCACGGAGCAGCTCGTGGACGAGGTCGTGGGCCTCGTTCCCGACCCGTTTCTCGACGGCGACGACCGCGCCGTCTATCGCGACTACCTGCGCGCGCGCATCGCGGCGCCGCGCGCGTTCGCCGAGGAGGCCGAGCGTGCCCGGCCGTAACCAGTTTTCGTACGCGCTCTACCGGCTCGTCCCCGACCTCGAGCGCGGCGAGCGGCTGAACGTCGGCGTGATCGTGTTCTCGCGGCCGCTCGACTTCCTCGGCGCGCGCACGCATCTCGACGAGGAGCGCGTCGCCGCGGTCGCGCCGGAGTTCGATCCGAAGCCGGTGCGGCCGCAGCTCCTCGCGATCGAGCGGATCGCCTCGGGCTCCCCTGACGGGGGACCGATCGCGGGCCTCGACGCGACGGCGCGCTTCCACTGGCTGACGGCGCCGTCGAGCACCGTCGTCCGTTCCTCGGCGGTGCACACCGGGCTGTGTGAGGACCCGGAGCGGGTGCTCGACGAGCTCTTCCGGACGCTCGTCCTAACCCAGCGCGGATAGCAGCAGGTCGAGCATCAGCTGCGGGTCGCGCTTCACGCGCTCGCCGTGGCCGCGCTCGCGCTTGTGCAGTTCCAGCGCGCGCGGATCGGTGAGCGGGCGTAGACGACTCTCGCGGATCAGCTGCTCGTCGACACCGCCCAGGCGTCCGCCGTAGGTCGTGTAGACCGGCACGCCGAGCGCCGCCGCCTCACGGTTCATCGTCCCGCCCGCCGAGACGACGAGGTCGGCGAATGCGATCAGGCTCTGCGCGTCGACCGCGCGCTCGGGGACGATCACCGACGGCAACGCGAGCGACTGCACGTAGTCGCGCTGTTCCTCGGTGCGTGGAATGACGAATGCGTGCACGTCCTCGGCGCGGCCGAGATGCTCGAGCGTCTGCGGGAAGAGCGGGTTCGAGTGGCGGTGGTAGAGCGACACGTCGGGCGGCGGCCGCAGAACGACCAGCACCCGTGCGGGGTCGATCCCCCAGTCGCCGAGGACGGACTCGTCCGGATCGAAGTCCGACAGGTAGTACTCCTCCTTCAGCCCGGGATACTGCTGCAGCTTGGGTGGCACAGCGGTGTACCTGGCGAGCCGCTCCGGCGGGATCGACTCCGGCACGACGACGCGCGTCGCGGCGCGGCAGCCGAGCTGGTGCTGCAGCCATGCCCACTCGTAGTCGAACGTCGTTGCGCTCGGGATGCCGAGCCGGCGCGCGGTCATCGTCAGCTCGTGCGAGCCGTGCGCGAGCGCGACGTCGAAGTTGCGGCCCTTCGCCCACGTGCGCAGCGCCCGGAGACGGGAGCGCATCTGCGCGAACTTCCCGAACGCGGAACGGCCGCCGTGATGGCCGATCACCGTCGCCTCCATCCCGTGCGACTCGATCAGCTGCAGTGTCTGCGCGTAGTCGCGAGCCGTGATCTCCACCTCGTGTCCCTGCGCGCGCAGCCGCTCGACGAGCGGGCGGAAGACGAGCGGGTGCGCGCTCGCCGTGAAGTCGCACCAGACCCTCATTGCGCGACAGCCGCGAGCGGCACGCCGCGGTCGATCCTCTCGACGTGGTGCTCGTGCCAGAGCGTGAACGAGAGGAGCCCCCACAGCTGCCGCGACAGGTCCTCGCGGCCGGAGGCGTGGGTGTCGAGCAGGCGCGTCACCGCTTCCGGCCGGAAGAAGCCCTGGCGGTGGAGCGTCTCGGGCGAGAGCGTCTCGCGCGCGAACGGCTCGAGCTCGCCGCGGAGCCAGGCCGCCGCAGGAATCGAGAAGCCGCGCTTGCGC
>JAICYG010000194.1 GCA_025934335.1 Thermoleophilia bacterium
CCGTTCACCGCCGCCGCGAACTGCTCGTACGTCGGCCGGCCGCCGCCGCGCACCGCGTGCTGGAGGAGCGCGATCGTGTCGGGGTTCCACTGGTGGTGCTCGCCGCCGCGCCGCCACGCATAGAGGCCGACGACCGGGAGCAGCTCGTCGCGCTCCGGGTACGCGCGGGCGTGCCGCGCGAGCGCGCCCTCTGCGAGTTCGGCGAGCCCGATGCCGCCGATGCGCGACGGCGTGCCGGTGAAGTGCCGCTCGACGAGCTCCGCCGAGAGCCCGACGGCCTCGAACACCTGTGCGCCGCAGTACGACGAAAGCGTCGAGATGCCCATCTTCGAGATCGTCTTCAGGAGGCCCTTCGACACGGCGGCGATCGCCCGCGCTTCCGCATCGTCCAGCGCGACGAGGTCGCGCACGGTCGCGAGCATCAGGTACGGGTTGACCGCCGAGGCGCCGTAGGCGATCAGCACCGCCACGCTCTGCACGCTGCGCGGCTCGCCGGACTCGACCACGAGACCCGCCTGCAGGCGCGTGCCGGCACGTACGAGGTGGTGGTGGACCGACGCCGTCGCGAGCAGGGACGGCAGCGCGACGCGCTCGCGCCCGACGGCGCGATCCGAGAGGACGAGCACGTTCGCCCCCGACGCGAGGGCCTCGTCTGCCTCGGCATGCAGCCGCTCCAGTGCCCGCTCCATCCCCTCCGCCCCGTCGGCCACGGGCCACGTGAAGTCGAGCGTGTGCGCGCGGAACACGCCCGTGTCCACCTGGCGCAGCGCCTCGAGCTCCTCGTCCCGCAGCACCGGATCGTCGATCACGAGCTGGCGCGCATGCTCGGGCGACTCGTCGAGCAGATTCCGCTCGGCGCCGACGAGCGTCGCCTTGCTCATCACGACCGCCTCGCGGATCGGGTCGATCGGCGGGTTCGTCACCTGCGCGAACAGCTGCTTGAAGTACGAGTACAGGAGTGGGCGCCGGTCGGAGAGCACCGCGAGCGGCGTGTCGTTTCCCATCGAGCCGACCGCCTCCTCGCCGTTCAAGGCGAGCGGCGCCAGCATCACTTTCATGTCCTCGTGGGTGTAGCCGAACGCGAGCTGCAGGCGGCGGAGCGGCGCTCCGAGCGGCCGCGGCTCGCGGCGTTGCAGGTCGGCGAGGCGCACGTGCTCGCGCGCGAACCAGTCGCGGTACGGGCGGCGCGCGGCGACCTCCGCCTTCACCTCGGCGTCGGGGACGATCCGCCCCTGCGCGAGGTCGACGAGGAAGAGCCGGCCCGGTTGCAGCCTGCCCTTGCGCCGCACCTGCGAGGCGGGGACGTCGAGCACGCCCGCCTCGGACGCGAGCACCACCCAACCGTCCGTGGTCTCGACGAACCGGCCGGGACGCAACCCGTTGCGGTCGAGCGTGGCGCCGACGAGCGTCCCGTCGGTGAACGCGATCGCGGCCGGACCGTCCCACGCCTCGGTGAGGCACTCGTGGAAGCGGTAGAAGCCGCGCAGTTCCTCCGGCACGTCGGGCCGGCCGCCGTACGCCTCGGGCACCATCATCATCAGCGCGTGAGGTAGCGACCGCCCCGCGAGCACGAGCAGCTCGAGAACGTTGTCGAGCATCGCCGTGTCGGACCCGCCCGGCCGGATCACGGGGAGCACCTTCGCCAGGTCGTCGCCGAAGAGCGCCGACGCGAGTTGCGACTCTCGCGCGCGGATCCAGTTGACGTTGCCGCGGAGGGTGTTGATCTCGCCGTTGTGCGCAATCAGGCGGTACGGATGGGCGAGCTCCCAGCTCGGGAACGTGTTCGTGCTGAAGCGAGAATGGACGAGCGCGACGGCCGTCGCGAATCGCTCGTCGTCGACGTCCGGGAAGTACCGCGGCAGCTGCGGCGCGCTGAGCATCCCCTTGTAGACGATCGTGCGGGCCGAGCAGCTGGGGACGACGAGGTCGCTGCCCGCTGCGCGCTCCGCGACCCGGCGGATGACGTACAGCTTGCGCTCGAACGCGTCGTCGTCGAGCTCGTCGGCGGCGCCGACGAAGAGCTGACGGATGACCGGCGCGTGGAGCTGCGCGACCGCGCCCGCCTCGCGGCGCCGGACCGGGACGTCGCGCCAGCCGAGCACCGTCTGGCCCTCGCCGGCGACAGCTCCCTCGAGCAGCGCCTCGAGGTCGCGGCGTCGCGAGGCGAGCTGCGGCAGGAAGCAGACCGCAACGCCGTAGCGCCCGCGCGGCGGCAGCGGGAAGCCGGCGGCCCCGCGCAGGAACGCGTCGGGGAGCTGCGTCAGGATCCCGGCCCCGTCGCCCGTGTCGGCGTCGGCGCCGGCGGCGCCGCGGTGCTCCATGTTCGCGAGCACGGTCAGGGAGCGTGTCACCGTCTCGTGCGACACGACACCGTCGAGCCTGGCGACGAACCCCACCCCACAGGAGTCGTGCTCGTACGCCGGGTCGTAGAGGCCCTGCGTACCTCGCATTACTTCACAGAGTAAAGCTTTAGCCGGACGCCCGCAACGTGGCACGCACCTCGACCGGGCCGTGGCGGTCGCCGAGGTCGATCGTGCCCGCCCGGTCCGCCGCGACCACCGTCGAGCCGACGACGACGTGCGCAAGGCGCTCGCCGCCGGGCAGGCGGAGCCGCAGCCTGCAGTGACAGCGCGGCGGCAGCACGAGCGCCGCCTCGATCGTCGTGCCGTGCCGCACGAGCGTGTACGAGACCTTGCCGAAGCTGGTCGGCGCCGCCCGCACCGCGATCTCCTGCCCGTCGCCGAGCCAGGCGCGCGGGGTCGAGAACGCGAGGTCGAGCCCCGCGGGTGCACCGAGCCGTCCGCGCTGCTCGTGCACGAGCAGCTCCCGCAGCGTGCCGAGGTAGGAGGCGTTCGAGCCCGAGTTCGGCGGCATGAACATCGAGCGCTCGTAGGCGCCGCGTACCGGCAGCACCGACACGGCCTCGCCCGAGACGTACGTGCCGCGGGTCATGCCGGCCGCGAGCAGGCCGTAGAGCGAGAGCACGAGCTGGTCCGGCTGGTCGTTGTCGGCGAGAAAGCGCGACCAGCCCAGGGCGTAGACCGGTGCGAGCCCCGCGCCGGGCTCGTCGCCGTAGACGGTGCGCGCGTAGGTGCGTGGCACGCCGAGGAGGCGTGAGCCGTGCGCGAGCACGTAGCGGAGCGCCCCGCGTGCCTGGCTCGAGTGCGCCGGGAACCAGCCCGACGAGAACGCATACGGCATCACGAGGTTCCAGTACGAGCCCTCACGCGTCGTCGTCAGGCGACCGAACGCCTTCTGCCCGCCGAGCTCGTCGGGGACGAACAACGAGCCGTCACGCAGCCGCTTCGACGCACGCGCGACCGCCGGTCGTAGCGCGGCGTCGATCGAGACCCCCAGCTGACGCGCGCGCGCCGCCGGCCCGGGGTAGCCCGCCGCGCTCCAGACACGCCCGATCGAGAGCAGTGCCACGACCGCCTCGACCTGCCCCGAGACGCTGTCGACGTTGCGGTTCTCGAGGTCGGTCGAGAGCGGCTCGGGCCGAAGGCGGCCCTTCGCCGGGCCGCTCCGCACCTGCCGCGCGGCGATCCGCGCGACGAGCTGCTCGAGCTCCGGCGTCTCGGTACGCAGAAAGGTGCGATCGCGCGTCAACCGGTAGTACGTCGCAGCGGTCGCGAGCAGGTGGCCGCCCCGGAACGCGGTGAAGCGCCACGGGCGGGCCTGCATCCGCTGCAGCGCGAACTCGATGATCGATTTCGCCACGGTGGGGTAGCCGTACTCGGCGGCGATCTCGGCTGCATCGAGCGACTCCGCGTACGAGAGCTCCTCGTAGGGGTTGCCGATGCTATAGCGCCAGCCGTACGCGATCAGCTGCGTCAGGATGCCCTGCTCGGCGTCCTGCACCCGCGACTCCGGCACCTGGAACTGCGCCCCCGCCGCGAGCTGCTGCTGCCAGAACGAGACGACCGCGGCACGCGCCGAGTCGTACGTCGCCGCATCGGCGTGCACGTAGCGCGCCTCGGACGGCGCGTTCAGCCATTCGGCGTAGATCGTGCTCCGCTCGCCCGCAGGCACGCGGTAGCGGACGACGCCGTCGACGAACCGTGCCCCGCTCGTGCTGACGATCAGCCGGGTCTGCCCGCGCTCGGCGAGCCGGTCGGGTGCCGTGTGCGCGAGCCGCTTCCACGGCACGAGCCGGACGGTCGCGCCGTGCTTCGAGCTACGCGCGTCGACGACGAGCCGGACGAAGCTGATCACCGAGCGCGCGCCGAAGGTGCCGTACGCGCGGCCGGCGAACGACTCCTGCCGGTAGCGCACGCCCGCGGCGTCCACGTACGCCGTCTGCAAG
>JAICYG010000124.1 GCA_025934335.1 Thermoleophilia bacterium
CGCCGCTCCTCCGGTGCCCGGCCCCAGCGCCGGCATCGACGGCTCGAGACGAACGTCGTGCTCATCGCGCTCGGGGCGATCGCGATCCTGACCGTGATCGTGATCTCGGCGTGGAAGGCGAGCGGCGGCGGCAGCAACTCGCCTGCGACGACGACCATCGCCGCTCCGACGACGACGGCCCGGCGGGCGCACGTGGCTCCGCCACTGCTCGAGGTGACGGCGCGGCGGGGGCAGACGCACCTGATCGTCCACAAGGGGAGCGCGACGGGCAACGTCGTGTTCGACGGGACGATCTCGAAGGGCGACGACCCGCGGGCGATCCGCGGCACGCGACTGTGGGTGTCGATCGACACGCCCGAGAACCTGCGCATCCGCGTCAGCGGGAAGCTCGTGCGCGTCCCGGGCGCGCAGCCGCGCGTCGGCATCGTCACGAAGACCGGCTGGCACACCGCGTAATGCCGCCGCGCGCGGCGATCGTCGCCTCGGGCTCGGAGCTCGTGCGCGGCGACCGCAACGACCGGAACGGGCCGTTCCTCGCCGCCGACCTGCTGCGTCGCGGCGTCGTGCCCGCACGCATCACGGTCGTCGGCGACGACCACGCCGATCTCGAGGATGCGCTCCGCGAGGGGCTTGCGTACGACCTGCTCGTCGTCTCGGGCGGCCTCGGGCCGACGCACGACGACCGCACGATCGAGCTGCTCGCACGCGCGGCCGGCGTGGGGCTGCACGTCGACGAGGAGCTCGCCGGGCAGATCGAGCAGCGTTCGCGCATGGTCGCGGCTCGCCTGCACCGACCGTACGCCGACTTCGAGGAGGGCGTGCGCAAGCAGGCGACGCTCCCGGAGGGTGCACAGTGGGTGGGGCTCGTCGGCACCGCGCCCGCAGTCGTGCTGGCGCTCGGCGAGCATGTGGTCGTGGCGTTGCCCGGGCCGCCGCGCGAGCTCCAGGAGCTGTGGCCGCGAGTCTGCGAGACGGCGCCGATGCGAGACGTGCTCGCACGGGCCGTGGCGGCGAAGCGCCGGGTACTGCGGATGTTCGGCGTCTCGGAGTCGGCGGTCGCGCAGGCGCTCGCGGCGGCCGGCGGCGACGGAGACGGCGTGGGCGTGACGATCTGCGCGCGCGACTTCGAGATCCACGTCGACCTGTTCGTGGCTCCCGGCGCCGACACGCGCGCCGACGAGATCGAGCGCGGCTTCGAGGAGGCCGCCGGTGCGTACGTCTTCTCGCACGACGAGCGCTCGACGGCCGAGCTGGTGCTCGACCTGCTGCGCGAGCGCGGCCTCACGATCGGCACCGCCGAGTCGTGCACCGGCGGCCTCGTCGCGGCGCGCCTGACGGACGTGCCGGGGTCGAGCGACATCTTCCGCGGCGCGGTCGTCGCCTACGGGAACGAGGTCAAGGAAGCGCAGCTCGGCGTGCCTGGGGACGTGCTGGCGCGGTTCGGAGCGGTCTCGGCGGAGACCGCGGCGGCGATGGCCGCGGGGGCGCGCGGCACGCTCGGGGTCGACGTCGCCGTCGCGGTGACCGGTGTCGCCGGCCCGGGCGGCGGCACCGCCGAGAAGCCGGTCGGGCTCGTCTTCCTGCACGCCGTCGGCCCCGGCGGCGAGCTCGCACGGCGGCTCGACTTTCCCGGTGACCGCGAGACGATCCGCCTCCGCTCGGCGGTGGCGGCGCTCCATCTCGTGCGCACACTTGTCACGAAGTCGTGACGAACACCCCACCCGGTCGGCGCTAGCGTGGGCGGCGATGACCGGATCAGGCTCTTCTGCGCACTGCAGCTGCCCGACGACGAGCGAGCCGCGCTCGCCGGGTGGGCGGAAACCCGCCTGCACGGCCGCGTCCTCCGGGCCGTCGACCTGCACGTCACGCTGGCCTTCCTCGGCCACCGCCCCCGCGGCGAGCTCCCCGCGCTCGTCGCTGAGCTGCGGGCCGCCTCGGCCGACGCCGCGCCCGTCGACCTGCGGCCGCTCCGCTACCGCGAGACGAGAAGCGTCGGGATGATCGTGCTCGAAGACGTGGGCGGCGCGGCGGCGGCCCTCGCGGCCGACCTCCAGGAGCGTTTCGAAGGGCTCGGCGCCTACCGCCGGGAGGCCCGGCCGTGGCTTCCGCACGTCACCGTGCAGCGCTTCCGGAAGCCGGCAGGAGACCGTGTCGAAGTGGCGAACATGCGTTCGATTCATGTCGTCCGATCGGCTCTCTACCGTTCCCTGCTCGGGCCCGGCGGAGCCCGGTACGAACCACTCGAAACGGCAGCCCTAGGAGGTACGTGAACGATGGATCGCGAACAGGCTCTCGAGACGGTGCTGGGGCAGATCGAGCGCCAGTTCGGCAAGGGCGCCGTCATGAAGATGAACGACCAGGCGCAGGTGGCGATCGGCGCCGTCTCGACGGGATCGCTCTCGCTCGACGTAGCGCTCGGGATCGGCGGGCTCCCGCGCGGCCGCATCGTCGAGGTCTTCGGTCCCGAGTCGTCGGGCAAGACGACGCTCGTCTACCACGTGATCGCCGAGGCACAGCGGCGCGGCGGCATCTGCGCGTTCATCGACGCCGAGCATGCGATGGATCCCATCTACGCGAAGCGGATCGGCGTCAACATCGACGAGCTCCTCGTCTCACAGCCCGACACGGGCGAGCAGGCGCTCGAGATCTGCGAGCTGCTCGTCCGCTCGGGCGCGCTCGCGGTCGTCGCGATCGACTCGGTCGCCGCGCTGACGCCGAAGGCGGAGATCGAGGGCGAGATGGGTGACACGCACGTCGGCCTGCAGGCGCGGCTGATGAGCCAGGCGCTGCGGAAGCTCGCCGGCACGCTCAACCGCACCGACACGATCTGCCTCTTCACGAACCAGCTGCGCGAGAAGATCGGCGTCATGTTCGGCAATCCGGAGACGACGCCTGGCGGCCGCGCCCTGCGCTTCTACGCGTCGGTGCGGCTCGACATCCGCCGGATCGAGACGCTGAAGGACGGCGTCGAGGCGATCGGCAACCGCGTGCGCGTCAAGGTCGTGAAGAACAAGGTCGCGCCGCCGTTCAAGCAGGCCGAGTTCGACATCATCTACGGCGACGGCATCTCGTGGGAGGGCACCGTCCTCGACACCGGCCTCGAGAAGAAGGTCGTCCAGAAGTCCGGCTCGTACTTCTCGTTCGCCGACGAGCGCCTCGGCCAGGGACGCCAGAACGCGACGGCGTTCCTGAAGGAGCACCCCGACGTGGTGCAGGGGATCCTGCGGGCGATCCAGGCACAGGCACCGCCCGAGCAGGTGATCTCGGCCCGCCTGCTGCCGCAGGGCGAGGTCTCGAACGAGGCGACGCCGATCCTTGATGAAGAGGAAGAGACCGCAAGCGTCTGACCCGATCGAGATCGCCGCCCGCGCGCTGCGCCACCGCGACCGCTCGCGGCGGCAGGTCGAGGAGCGGCTCGAACGGGCCGGCGTGGAGGAGGAACGGCGGGCCGACGCCCTCGAGACGCTCGAGCGCGTCGGCTACGTCGACGACGGCCGCTTCGCGGCAGCCCGGGCCGCCACGCTGGCCGCCCGCGGCTACGGCGACGAGGCCATCCGGCAGCTCCTGCAGGGCGAGGGCGTCGCTCCGATGCTCGCCGACGGGGCCGTCGCGGCGCTCGAGCCGGAGCGGGAGCGGGCGGCGCGGCTCGTGGAGCGGCTCGGTGCCTCGCCGCGCACGGCGGCACAGCTGCAGCGAAAGGGGTTCGGCGAGGACGCCGTCGAGCTCGCCGCGGGGGCGCCGTTTGCGGACGGGGATCAGGGGGCGTAGAGTTCCTGGCCCAACCACGAACCTTGCACTCTGAAACCCAGTTTTGCCTGCAAAGCGACAACTTCACCGATCGAGTCCCAGTCTCATATGAAACCCGCCTTCAGTCACCGATTCCAACCGGCGTCCACCGACCGGGTGCCGCCGGGACGCGCACGATCACGACCCTGAGCTGAAATCGCGGGGCGCGGCACGCCGCGCCTGAGTTCTCGACCGGCGAGCGTTGGCGCCGTGCGGGCAGGACGAGCCCGAGGAGCCTCGCATGCTCGTTGCCGTCGCAGTCGTCATCGCCGTCGCCGCCGGAGCCGCCGCGACCCTCCTTTCGCTGCGGCTGATGGCGGGCTCGCGGCTCGACGCGGCGCGGCGCGAGCGGGCGCTCCTCCTCGACGAGGCGCGGCTCGACGCCGAGGCGACGCGCCGCGAGGCGGCGATCGAGGCGCGCGAGCAGGCGATCAAGGTCCGCGGCGAGCTCGAGGAGGAGCTGCGCGAGCGGCGCGACGCGCTGATGAAGATCGAGGAGCGCATCCTCGCGAAGGAGGACGACGTCGACGGGAAGCTGACGGAGCTGACGCGGCGCGAGCAGGGGGTGTCCGATCGGGAGGTCCACCTGCGGCAGCTGCAGGAGGACATGAAGGAGCTGAAGGTGCGCCAGCGCACCGAGCTCGAGAAGGTCTCCGGCATGACGACGACCGAGGCGCGGCAGCGGATTCTCTCGCAGTCCGAGGAGGAGGTTCGGCACGAGCTCGCCGGCCGCGTCCGCCAGCTGGAGGAGGAGGCGGCGACCGAGGCCAAGCGGCGGGCGCGGAACCTCGTCGCGGACGCGCTGCAGCGGGTGGCGGCGAGCGCGGCCGCCGAGACGACGGTGACGCTCGTCGAGCTCCCCTCCGACGACATGAAGGGTCGCATCATCGGCCGCGAGGGCAGGAACATCCGCACGCTCGAGCATCTGACGGGCGTCGACTTCATCATCGACGACACGCCGAACGCGGTCGTTCTCTCGTCGTTCGACGGCATCCGCCGTGAGATCGCGCGGATGACGCTGCTCAAGCTGATCGAGGACGGGCGCATCCACCCGACCCGGATCGAGGAGATGTACTACCTGTCGAAGGCGGAGCTCGACGAGCACGTCCGGCACGCCGGCGAGCAGGCCGTGTACGAGGCGAACTGCGGCGAGATCCACGAGGAGCTTGTGAAGATCCTCGGCCGGCTCCGCTACCGGACGAGCTACGGCCAGAACGTCCTGCGGCACACGCTCGAGGTCGTTCAGCTGGCCGGGATCATGGCGGCCGAGGTCGAGGCGTCGGTGAAGACGGCGAAGCGGGCGGCGCTGCTGCACGACCTCGGGAAGGCGATGACGCACGAGGTGGAGGGGTCGCACGCTGCGATCTCGACGCAGCTGGCGCGACGCTACGGCGAGAGCGTCGCCGTCTGCCACGCGATCGAGGCGCACCACTACGAGGTCCAGCCGCAGACGGTCGAGGCGGTCTTGCTGATCGCCGCCGATGCGATCTCCGCCTCCCGCCCGGGCGCGCGCGGCGAGAGCCTCGAGCACTACGTCAAGCGGCTCGAGTCGCTCGAGCAGCTCGCCGCCGACCACCCCGGCGTCGAGAAGGCTTACGCCCTGCAGGCGGGCCGCGAGATCCGCGTGCTCGTGAAGCCGCAGGAGGTCGACGACGACGGCGCGGTGCTGCTGTCCCACGAGATCGCCCGAGCGATCGAGGACCACCTCGAGTACCCCGGCCAGATCAAGGTCACGGTCATCCGTGAGAGCCGCGCCATCGACGTCGCGGGCAACAAGCTGGAGCAGCAGCGGCGCGCGCGCGTGGAGCGCGTCGACGCAGCCTGAGACAACATCACGCCCTCGCGGTGAGCGCGTTCTCACCGCGTGACGTTTGACGCTGCGCCGCACCTGGAACACGGTCGTCGGGGAGACGATGTGACGCATCGAGCTGTTGTGGGAGGGCCAACGCCGGCGGACGGTACCGTTCGGATGGTCCGGCAGGCGATCGCCGCGCTCCGGGGCCACCCGCTCGTCGAACGCATGCGGGCCGGCACCGCGCGACGCGCCGCGCAGCTTCGGTTTATCTTCCCGAGGCTCGTGCGCCGACTGGCGCAGACGGTTGTTCCGGCGCTGACGCTGCTCGCGCTGCTCACCTACGAACATCTCGTATCTGAAGCGGTCGCAACGGCCGCGCGCGTCTCCGATCTCGCAGCGGCTACCCGGCGGCGAGTCGCCCGAGAGCGCAAGGTGCCTCTGTACGCCGCGGCTGTCGTCGTCGCGCTGCTCCTGGGCTGGATCGTCGGCCGCAGCCTCTGAACGCTGCCGGTCCGCAAGAGGTTCGAAGGTGGGCGGCTACCCTTCCGCTCATGGCTTCTCCGCCGACAATCTCGCTTGAGCGTCCGCTACACGGGCCGAGGCGCTACTTCGTCACCACCTTCGGCTGCCAGATGAACGCGCACGACAGCGAGCGCATCAAGGGCATGCTCGAGGAGCTCGGGCTGGGGGAGGCGCCTTCGGCGGACGACGCCGACGTCGTCGTCTTCAACACGTGCACGATCCGCGAGAAGCCGGACACGAAGCTCGCCGCGTACCTCGGCGAGGCGGCCGCGCGCAAGCGGGAGGATCCCGACCGCGTGATCGCCGTCGGCGGCTGCTACGCGGAGGCGCAGCGGGAGTCGATCTTCGAGCGCTATCCGTTCGTGGACGTCGCGTTCGGGCCGGGCTCGATCGCGCACCTCGGCGACTGGCTCGGCGCCGGCGGTTCCGGTCGGCGGCAGCCGGCCGGAGCGATCGCGCGTGGACGCTTCGGGCTCGACGAGCGCGAGTTCGCTGCTCGGCTGCCCATGCACCGCGAGCGCTCGGTCCAGGCGTGGGTGCAGGTGTCGATGGGCTGCAACTCGAAGTGCGCGTACTGCATCGTCCCGTCCGTGCGGGGCCGCGAGCAGAGCAGGCGTCCGGGCGAGATCGTCGCGGAGGTGACGCGACTCGCCGCGCAGGGCGTCAGGGAGATCACGCTCCTCGGTCAGAACGTCAACTCGTGGGGTCGCGACCTGCTGCCGGAGATCCAGACCGGGTTCGGCGAGCTGCTACGCGCGTGCGATGCGATCGACGGCATCGAGCGCATCCGCTTCACGAGCCCGCACCCGAAGGACTTTCGCGATCCGGTGATCGCCGCGATGGCCGAGTGCGACGCCGTGTGCGAGCAGGTGCACCTGCCGCTGCAGTCCGGCTCCTCCCGGATCCTGAAGGCGATGCGCCGCACCTACTCACGGGAGCGCTACCTGGCGCTCGTCGAGAGGATGAGGGCCGCGATCCCCGACCTCGCGATCAGCACCGACATCATCGTCGGCTTTCCGGGCGAGACGGTCGAGGACTTCGAGCAGACGCTGGAGGTTGTCGCCGAGGTCGGCTACGACAGCGCGTTCACGTTCGTCTACTCGTCGCGCGCCGGCACCGAGGCCGCAGGCATGCCGGACCAGGTGCCGCACGACGTGAAGATCGAGCGGATGGAGCGGCTCGTCGAGCTGACGCAGTCGATCGCGCGCGCGCGGAACCTCGCGCGCGTGGGTCGGGTCGAGCAGGTGCTCGTCGAGGGCGCCTCGCGCACCGACGCGACGCTCCTGCGGGGTCGCACGCGCCGCAATACGACCGTCAACTTCCGCGGCACGGCCGCGCCGGGCGAGCTCGTCGACGTCCTGGTCGAAGGTGCCACGTCGACCACTCTGCGGGGCGCCGAAACGAATCCGTCACATTCGCTCCTCACAATGGACGCATGCGCGTCCTGATCACCGGCTCGTCCGGCCAGATCGGCACGAACCTCGGCCTGCGCCTGCTGGCCGACGGCCATGAGGTCTTCGGAGTCGACAAGCGCCGAAACACGTGGACGGACGAGTTCCCGACGCTGCTCCAGGACCTCGCGGGCCACTACCCGGCGTTCCGCGGCGGCATCGGCGGCGTGGAGTACGAGGAGGTCGACCTCGTCGTCCACCTGGCGGCGCACGCGAAGGTGCACCAGCTCGTGCGCGAGCCGCACCGGGCGCTCGAGACCGCGATCATGACGTTCAACGTCCTCGAGTACGCCCGCCAGCTCGGCCTGCCGCTCGTCTTCTCCTCGACGCGCGAGGTCTACGGCGACGTGCATCGTTTCGAGGAGTACGCGGAGGAGGCGGCCGACTTCGCCTATACGGAGAGCCCGTACTCCGCGTCGAAGATCACGAGCGAGGCGTTCATCTACTCGTACGCCCGTTGCTACGGGCTCGACTATCTCGTCTTCCGCTTCTCGAACGTCTACGGCCGCTACG
>JAICYG010000218.1 GCA_025934335.1 Thermoleophilia bacterium
GCACCCGCCGAGCGAGATGAGCACGATCGCAGCGTTCGGCGCCGCGAGCGCGAAGAACGACCGCAGTGCCGGGACGAGCAGGACGGCCACGTACGCCGCCGCGAGCAGCACGCAGAGCACGACGACCGCCGTGCTTCGCCGCACGCTGCCGGCTTCGAGCACGACGATCAGGTAGAGGCTGACGAGGATCATCACCGTGGCCGCCACCGTCTGCGCCTCGACGAGCGGCAGGTTCACGACCTGCAGGGCCGTCAAGTACCCGGCGACGAGGCCGAGCCCGACCGCCGTGCCGGCGGGAACTGCGAACTGCGAGACGCCGCGCAGGAACCCCTCGAAGGTGACGCGGCCGGCGCTGGGCGCGAGCGCGAGGAAGAACGACGGCACGCCGACGGCGAGCGTGGCGACGAGCGTCAGGTGACGCGGCAGCAGCGGGTAGGCGGTCGGCGAGATGCCGATCACGAGGATGAGAAACGCTGCCACCATCGACTTCGAGACGAAGAGCTTCGTCACGCGCTGCAGGTTGCGGAGGATGCGCCGCCCCTCGGCGACGAGCCGCGGCACGACCTCGAAGTCGCCGCGCACGAGCACGAGGTCGGCGACGCTGCGCGCCATCTGCACGCCGCTCCCCTGCGCGATCGCGAGCCGCGCCGCCTTCATGGCCGGCACGTCGTTGACGCCGTCGCCGATCATCGCGACGTAGCGCCCGTCGGCGGCGAGCGCCTCGACGACACGTCGCTTCCCCTCCGGCGAGATGCGGCCGATCACGTGGTGCTCGCGCAGTGCGCCTCGCAACGACGCGGGATCCTCGGGCAACTCCCTGCCGTCGAGCGGCGGGCCGGCCGAGATGCCGACGTCGGCGGCGATCGCGGCGACCGTCTCCGGGCTGTCGCCGGAGAGCACGCGCAGCTCGACGCCCTGCGACTGCAGGAACTCGACGGTCGAGCGGGCGTTCGGCCGCAGGCGCTCGGCGAGCACGACGAGCCCGAGCGGCTCGAGCCCCGGCGGAAGGTCGTCGCCGTCGAGCGGCGCCCGCGTGCGCGTGAGCGCGACGACGCGGCGGCCGGCGCGCGCCTCCTGCACGGCGCGCGTGCCGAGCGCCCCGATCGGCAGCTGCTCCGGCGCCCCGAGCACGTAGCTCATGTCGCCGACGCGCACCCCGCTCCAGCGGCGCGCCGAGGAGAACGGCACCTCCTGCTCCACCGGCCGCACCTCGCCGGGGAAACGGTCGACGATCGCCTGCATCGTCGCGTTCCGCGTCGTCGCGCCCCCGCCGACGAGCGCGAGCGCGGCGTCGAGCGCCCCGTCGACGCGCGGGTCGGGAATCGTCTCCGTCACGCGCAGGCTCGAGTCCGTCAGCGTGCCGGTCTTGTCGACGCAGACGACGTCGACCGACGCGAGCGACTCGATCGCGTTCAGCTGCTGCGCCAGCGCACCGCGGCGCGCCATCCGCATCGCGGACACGGCGAAGGTGACGCTGACGAGCAGGATCAGCCCTTCCGGGACGAGCGTCACGACGGCCGCGACCGACGTCGAGACCGCGTGGCCGATCGGCGCGTCGCGCTCCCAGAGCGCGTAGCCGAGCAGCGTCCCGAGCGGCACCATCACGGCGACGAGCGCGTAGAGCAGGCGGTTCATCGCGCGCTCGAGCGGCGACCGCGGATGCCGGAACTCGCGGGCCTCGCCCGTGACGCGCTCGGCGTAGCTCTCCGCACCGACGGCGGTGACCCTGTAGCGGCCGATACCGTCCGTGACGAACGAGCCCGACTGCAGCTCGTCGCCCGCGGCATGGCGCACGGGCGCCGACTCGCCGGTCAGGATCGACTCGTCGAGCTCGAGCCGCTCCGCGGACTCGAGGGTGCCGTCGGCGACGAGCTGGTCGCCCGCCTGCAGCAGGACGAGGTCGCCCTCGACGACCTGCTCGCGCGGCAGCCGCTGCGGGACGCCGTCGCGGACGATCGTTGCCGTCGGCGCGACGAGCGCCGAGAGGCGGTCAAGCGTCTGCTTCGCGCGGACCTCCTGCAGGATGCCGATGCCCGAGTTCGCGACGAGGATCGCCAGGAAGAGCGCGTCCTGCCACGAGGCGAAGATCAGGGTCAGGGCGCCGAAGAACAGGAGGATCGCGTTGAAGACGGTGAAGACGTTGGCGCGGACGATGCTCCGCAGCGACCGGCTCGACGAATCCTCCTCGGCAGGCGGACGCGCCGCGAGCCGCGCCGCCGCCTCGGCGGCCGTAAGCCCGTTGTCGTCGCGCGCGCTCACCGTCCCGGCAGAGCGTGGCACAAGACGCGTAACGCGGAGCGGCGGATCGCGAGGTCGACCACGAGCGGGAAGTGGTCGGAGCCGATGCTCGGGCCGTCGTCGTGGCCGCGCACGACGAGGCCGCCGCTCACGAGGCAGTTGTCGATCGGCACCCCGCAGCGCCGGCGACCAGGTCGGCCAGCTGTACGCCGTCCAGGCGCTGGGCCCGTAGAGGCTCGCGAGGCCCGCATCGCGCTCGAGCCGGCGGAACGGCGCCGTCCACGGCGGCGTGTTGA
>JAICYG010000128.1 GCA_025934335.1 Thermoleophilia bacterium
CTCGATTGCGAGCCGCTGTTCGAGTCCGACCCGGACGGAGCGGCATAGCGGGTGCAGGACGAGTCGGCGGCCGTGGCGTGGTTGGCGGGAACGACGACGAACCCGGCGAACCCGCAGACGGTGAGGACGGCGGCCGAGATGTGCTTTGTGGCGACGCGGCGTAGAGACATGCCCTATGCCTCGGCGCGCCTCCCGAGCCTTCTATCCCCCATTTGGAGCATCAGGGCACCCGTACCTCGACCGAGGGAGCCGCTCGTGCGGACGCGCGCCTACACTCGTGCGCCGTGAGGCTCGTCTACGTCAGTTCCCGCTACCCCTACGGGCCCGGTGAGGCATTCCTGGGCGCCGAGATCGCTGCCCACGTCGCGGATGGGGCGAGCGTCCACGTGATGCCGGCGTATCCGAAGGGCGCAGTCGTGCACGGGGATGCTGCGGCGATCGCCGGCCTCGTCGAGACGCGTTCGGCCGCGGCGGACCTGGTGGCACTCGCGCGGCACGTGCTGGTCGCGCCGCGGGCGCTCGCCTCCGTCGGCGCTACCCTCGCTGCACCCCAGCGACGTGCCGTCCGCGCCAAGAACCTCGCCGTGCTCTCGCGCGCCGGCCGCCTCGTCTCCCTCCTTCGACGCACGGGCGCCGAGCACGTCCACGTCCACTGGGGTGGAACGAGCTCGACGCTGGCCATGGTCGCGGCGGAGGTCGCGGGCGTTCCCTGGAGCCTCACGCTCCACCGGTGGGACATCTACGAGAACAACCTGCTTGCGAGGAAGGTCCGTTCGGCGTCCTTCACGCGCGTGATCAGCGAGGGCGCCGCCGCCGATCTCCGCACGATCGTCCCCGACGCGGAGCCGACCGTCCTCCACATGGGCGTCGACATCCCATCTCGTGCCTCTCGCGGCGACGATCCCGGCCGCCCGTGCCGGTTCGTCTGCGTCGCCTCGCTCGTCGCCGTCAAGAACCACGGCGAGCTGCTTCGGGCGTTCGCAGAGGTGCCCGGCGAGGCGAGTCTCGACCTCATCGGTGCCGGTCCGCTCGAGGTGGAGTTGCGCTCCCTCGCGTCCTCCCTTGGCGTCGCGGACCGTGTCCGGTTCGCCGGGCTCGTCGAGCACGACCAGCTGCTCGGGCGCCTCGCCGCGGGCGAGTGGGACGGAATCGTCCTCGCAAGCATGGCGAGCGGGAGCGAGCACGAGGGGATCCCGGTCTCGCTGATGGAGGCGATGGCGGCCGGGCTACCGCCGGTCGCCACCGACAGCGGCGGAACGCGAGAGCTCGTCACTGCGGACGCCGGGATCCTCGTCCCACCCGGCGACCATGCGGCGCTGAGCGAGGCGCTGCGCCGGTTTGCGCAGGACGGAGCACTTCGCGCGCGGCTCGCAGACGGAGCGGCTCGTCGTGTCGCGGACGCGTTCGACGCGCGCCGGGTGGCGCGGGAGCTGCGAGAGCTCTTCTCCGCGGCGGGCCGATGAAGGTCGCGATCGTCACCCAGTTCTTCCCGCCCGAGACGCTCGCAGGCGCGAACCGGGTTTCGGCGATGGCGTCTGCGCTCGCCGAGAACGCGGCAGTCCGTGTCGCGGCGCCGGCTCCGAGCTATCCCGACCCGGCCGCGTATGCGGAGGCGGCTCCGCCGGAGCTTCCGGAAGGCGTGCGCCTGACACGGCTCGCCCCCTTCTTCGGACAGCGGAGCTCGTGGGCTCGCCGCGCGGCCTCCGAGCTGCGAATGGCGGGCTCGCTCGCACGTGCCGCCACCGCCGATCCGGTGGACGTCGTCATCGCGTCCTCCCCGAGCATGTTCCTCGGGCCGGCCGCGCTCGCCGCGGCCCGCCTCCGCCGTGCCGCGTTCGTCTGGGACGTGCGCGACCTGACATGGGAGTACGGCAGCGACCCGAGTGTCATCCCGGGTCGTGCCGCACGGACGGCGCTGGCGGCCGTGGCACGGGCCATGTGGGCGACGGCCCGCCGAGCCGATCTCGTGACGTGCGCCACTCCGGGCCTCGGCGGCGTCCTCTCCGAGCGGCTCCCGCGGCAGCGCGTCGAGGTGATCCCGAACGGGATAGACGCCGCGCTCGTCGCCTCGCTCGACCCTTCGCCGCCGCGCACCGTCGATCGCCTCCGCGTCCTCTACGCGGGGCTCGTCGGCCATGCGCAGGGGCTCGAAGTGCTCCTCGACGTCGCCGCACACCTACCGTCGGCCGACATCACCGTCGTCGGCGACGGCCCCCGGCGCCCGCAGCTGGAGGACGAGGCGAGACGACGGCGGCTCGAGAACATCACGTTCACGGGCTATGTCCGTCCCGACCGACTCGTGGCCCTCTACCACGATGCAGACGTCCTGTTCGCGCAGCTCCAGCGCAGCGAGCTGCACGCCGTGACGGCAGCCCCGTCGAAGCTTCTCGAGTACATGGCGGCCGGAAGGCCGCTCGTCTACGCCGGCGAGGGGACGGCGGCAGAGCTCGTACGGGCCGCAGGGGCGGGGGTGGTCGTCGAGCCCGGCGACGCTGCCGCGATCGCGGCTGCGATCACGTCGCTCGGGGTCGAGGAGCGGCTCCGGCTCGGGCGCGCGGCGCGTGCGTTCGCGGAGGCGAGCCCGACCCGCGTGGATCACATGCGGCGCCTCACGGAACTGCTCGGGATGCTCGAATGACCTCGCGCCGTACGAGGATCCCCGCCCTCGTCCCTTCGCGGGCGCGCGTGCTCAGCCGCGCTTGCGCATGTCACGCCGTATCTTTCCGACGCCGCGCAGCACGGACGCCAGCACCGGCAGCGGGTCGGAGCGGTCGAGCACGGAGCTCGCGACGAGTTGCGGCGGCGGCCACTCGCGGCCGGCCGCCGTCGTCGGCCGCGCACGGGCGAAGGTCTCGAGGTTCCGATACAGGACGTCGCGGTTCGGACGATCGTGCCACGGGAGCCCGAAGACGAGCTTCGCCCAGATCGCGGCGAGTGGTGAGCCCGCGGCGTTCGCGAGCGCGAGCGACCCGTAGATCCTGGGGTTGATGTCGATCAGGGCGGCTTCGCCGTCCGCGGCCAGCCACTGCAGTTGAACGACTCCTTCCCAGCCGAGCTCCGCGAGCAGCCGCTCGAGCCGCTCGCGAAGATCCACGTCGATCGGGACGCTGCGCGCGAGGGCGCTCCCACCGCACGGCGACGGGAAGATCGAGAGTGCGACCTGCTGGACGGGCGCAAGGAGCGATCCTTTCCACATCACACCGGCGAGACCGTAGAGATCGGCCTCGAGTCGCGGCTGCGCGAGCAGCGTGACGCCCTCGAGCTGGGCACGAGCCGCGGCCAGCTGCCTCTCGTCGTCGACGCAGATCGCGGACGAGCCGACGACGGTGTCGCCCTTCACGAACGCCGTGCGCGCCGGCTTGATCACCGCGGGGAGGGGGGCCCCCTCGCCGCCGCTGCCGGGCTCTAGCAGCGTCGTCTCGGGGATCGTGATTCCGAGCTTCGCGGCGAGTTCGTTGATGCCGATCCTGTCGGTCACGGCGTCGAGCTGGCTCGCGTTGGGAAGGCCGCGCACCCACGGCGGAAGGAGCCGGCGCCACGCGACGAGCGCGAGCAACTCCTGCTCGGTGCCCGGCAGGACGAGCGTCGGCTCCTCGTCCGAGCACGCCTTCGCCACCGTCTCGACGAAGCGTGAGGCCGAGCGCGAGACGTCCGGGGCGAGCAGGATCTCCGGGGTGGCGCGGCTGAAGCGTACGTAGCCGGTGCGCGTCGTGGAGATCCCGACCGTCCGAAACCCCTCCGCGCTGAGCGACCGCACGGCGGCCAGCGCGGCGGGGAACTGCCCACCCGTGACGACGACCTTCATCGATCCCAGATGCCCGTGATGGGGACGGCGTTCCCTGCCTTGCCGAGCGGAGCCAGTCCGAGCGCCGCCTCCATCGTTCGGAGCAGGGAGTAGTGGTCCACCCTGCGCGTCGTCACGGAGTGCGGCCGCACGGCGGAGCCGGCGACGATCATGGGGACGACGCCGCCGCCTCCGGCGTCGCTCGTGCCCTCGTCGAAGACGATGAAGACGAGCGTCGAGGGCCGCCGCAGCAGCGGCTTCACGAAGCGGGCGAGCCAGGCGTCGCCTGTCGACACCGAGCAGTCGTGCATGTCGTGGCAGCGGTTCGGCGTCACGAACGCGAACGCCGGCAGCGCCGACGGTCGAAGCGCGGACAGCGGGTGGACCCGTGCGGCGGTGTCGCGGAAGTAGAGGAAGGGGACGTGCTTCGGGTCGTACGAGCCCGCCTTCGGGTAGCCCTCCGCGTACGCGCCCCAGGACCGTCCGCTCCGGGTCAACTGGGCTCCGATCGTCGGGCCGGTCTGGGGGCAGGCCACGGGGTGACGGCAGTCGGTCTTCATGCCGTGCGTCGAGCCCGAGATGAGGGCGAGATAGTTGGGGAAGCTCGGGTGTGTGATCGCCCGGTAGTCGACCGCCTGCCCGTATCTCGAGGCCAGCGCGTTGAAGGTCGGAGCGTCGGGGCTCCCGATCACCGCGTCGCGCTCGTGGTTCTCGAAGACGACCAGGACGATGTGTGCGACACGGGGAACCGCGGGACGCTGCGCTGCCGCAGTCGAGCAGGCGCCGGTTGCGACCGCGACCACCGCGAGCGCCGCGGCCACGAGCGGCATCCGACGCCGGCCCTCCATTCTCTCGACTGCCATCTGACCTATGATAAGAGGGTCGACTTGATCGGGGGACGATCTTTAGGCGGCGACCGCACGGGAAGGTCGGCAGAGCGGGGGGAGGAGAGAAGGATCATCGACGCAGTGCGGCACGACATCGGCGCCAACGAGCCTCCGGGCACACGTGCGCCCGCGACGAGCCGTCCGGCGCTGCGAGTGATGACCCTCGTCGATTCCATCTCGATCGGAGGCGGCGCCGAGCGCTTCGCGGCCGAGGTGACGCTCCGCCTCGACTCGACCCGCTTCGAGCGGACGATCTGTGCGACGAGGCCCCGCACGGACGAGAGCTACTTGCAGAAGTTCGCCGCCGACGGTGTCCGGGTCATTCGGCTCGAGCGGCGCGGCAAGCGAGACCTCCTGGCCTGGCGGCCTCTCATCCCGGAGCTCCGCCGCACGGACGTGCTCCACGCCCACAAGTTCGGGTCGAACGTCTGGGGCGTCCTACTCGGGCGGATGACGGGAGTGCCGGTGATCGTGGCGCACGAGCACACGTGGTCATTCCAGGGCCAGCCGCTGCGCCGCGCGCTCGACCGCGAGCTGATCGCACGCGGATCGGACGCGTTCCTGTTCGTGTCGCGGGAGGATCGGCGTCGCGCGCACGACATCGAGCACATCGATCCGTCGCGCACCCGCTACCTGCCGAACGGGGTGCCACGGCTCGTCCCGACCGGCTACGACATCCGGAGCGAGCTCGGCATCGGCGTCGAAGCGCCGGTCGTCGTGACCGTTGCCGCCCTCCGGCCCCAGAAGGCGCTCCACCGGCTGATTTCCGCTGCGGCCGTCTGGCGGCAAGACCATCCCGGGATCACGGTGCTGCTCGTCGGCGGCGGCGCGGAATACGAGCGCCTGCGACTGCAGGCGCTCGCCGAGACGCTCGGTGTCGCGGACGTGGTGCGATTTCTCGGCCGGCGCGGCGACGTCGCCGACATTCTCGCGGCAGCGGACGTGACCGTCTGCTGCTCGGACTACGAGGGGCTCCCGCTCTCGGTGATGGAGTACATGGGCGCGGGGAAGGCCGTGGTCGCGACCGCGGTCGGAGGCGTCCCGGACCTGATCGAGGACGGGGTGCACGGGGTGCTCATCGAGCCCGGCGACGACGGCGCGCTCGTCGCGGCCGTCGACGGCCTCCTGCGTGACGAGGGGTGGCGGGCGCGCCTCGGAGCGGCCGCGCGGGCACGTCAGGAGTCCGAATTCGCGATCGAAAGCGTGGTAAATCGGATCGAGGACCTCTACGATGAGTTGCATGCGGCACGTCGGCGTTGACGCTCGACGAGTGGTAAAGGGGGAGACGGGGATGGTCGAGGTCGGTTCGTGACCAAACGGATGCGGCAGCTCATCGTGGGTATGGCCTGCGCGGTGGCGGCGCTCGGCCTCACGGCAGCGTCCGGAGCGCGCTCCGACCGGTCGGCGAAGCAGCCCGCCTACGCGGACGGCGCGGTGATCGTCGACTACGGCGTCGGAACCGATGCCCGGCTCCGGACGGGGCTCGAACGCGGCGTCGGCGGAACGGTACGGCACCGGTTCCGAAACGGTGCCGTCCTGCTGTCCGTCCCATCGGGTCAGGTCTCGAGCGCGATCGACGCCCTTCGGCGGTCGGGTCAGGTCCGGTACGCGGAGCCCGACTATCTGCAGGTCGCGAGCGCGGTCCCGAACGATCCCTCCTTCACCAAGCAATGGGCGCTCTCGAACCTCGGCCAGTCGGTGAACGGCACCACCGGGACGGCGGGGGACGACGAGCGCGCGACGCCGGCGTGGGACGTGACCACCGGTAGCTCGTCGATCGTGGTCGCGGAGGTCGACACCGGCGTCGACTACAACCATCCGGATCTCGCCGCGAACATCTGGTCGAACCCGGGCGGGATCAACGGGTGCGCGGCGGGCACGCACGGGTACAACGTCCTCACCTCGACGTGCGACCCGATGGACGACGACACATCCTACGGCGGGCACGGCACCCACGTCGCCGGGATCATCGGCGCCGTCGGGAACAACGGCGTCGGGGTCAGCGGCGTCAACTGGACGACCAGGATCCTGCCGGTGAAGTGGCTCAACTCGTCGGGCAGCGGCACGACCTCGCAGCTCATCTCGGCACTCGACTGGGTGCTCCAGGCGAAGCAGGCGGGCGTGAACATCCGTGTCGTCAACGACTCCGCGACCTTCGTCGGTACCTCCTTCTCACAGGCGCTCTCGGACGAGATCGACGCGCTCGGGCAGGCAGGGATCCTCTTCGTCACCGCGGCGGGCAACACGGGCGAGGACAACGACGATCCGAGCGTCGGTCGCTACCCGTGCCGCTACGACCGGCCGACGGAGATCTGCGTCACCGCCAGCGCGCAGAACGACACCCTTCCCAGCTGGGCGAACTACGGGGCGACGACGGTCGATCTCGCCGCGCCCGGAAACAACATCTACTCGACACTCCGGAACAACACGTACGGCTTCATCAACGGCGGCTCGATGGCGGCCGCCCAGGTGTCGGGCGCGGCGGGGCTGATCCTGTCCGCCGACTCGCTGTCGACGACGGCGCTGAAGGCCGACATCCTCGACAACGTCGACCCGGTCGCAGCCCTGTCGGGGCTCGTCCGCACAGGCGGCCGCCTCGACATCTGCAGTGCGATTCCCGGCTGTGTCAGCAGGCCCACGCCCTCGTCGCTCCCGGTCGTCTCCGGGGCGCCCCAACAGGGGCAGACGGTCGCTGTCTCGAACGGCAGCTGGCATGGCTCCCCGACCTCCTACACCTACCAGTGGGAGCGTTGCGACGCGTCGGGGGCGAACTGCACCTCGATCTCCGGCGCCACGCAGTCGTCGTACCTCGTCACGGCCGCCGACGTGGGGGCAACGCTTCGCGGCGCCGTCACCGCGACGAACGCGTACGGAACCGGCGCCGCCGAGTCGGCACAGACCGCGGTCGTTACCGCGGGCGCGTCGAACGGCACCTTCGGTGTGACGACCGTGGGCGGCAGCTCCGATCCGCTCACGATCGACCGAAAGCGCGTGAACCACTTCTCGCTCGGAGTCTCCGGGAACGTGACGAAGCTGTCGATGTACCTGGAACCCGGCGGCAAG
>JAICYG010000117.1 GCA_025934335.1 Thermoleophilia bacterium
CACGGTCGAGCGACCGGGATCACGCGAGGCGATGTAGTACGGCCCCGCCGCCGGATACACGTTGATGCCCTTGGCGTCATAGGGCGTATTCGGCTTGACCGGCGTGAACCACTGCATCGAGAGAATCGAGACGAACGTGGCGTTCGGCTTCGTCAGCGTGAACGAGATCGTGTTGCCCTTCGCCTTGATCCCCGAGATGTGAGCGGTCTTGCCCGCGAGGAACGCCTTCCCGCCGACGATCGCGTTCTGGAGATCGAGGTTGACGCCGAGCGGCGAGCCCATCTTCGGGCTCAGGATCCGCTCCCACGACCGCTGGTAGGCGGCGGCGGTGACCGGCGAGCCGTCCGAGAAGCGAAGGCCCTTCCGGACGTGGAACGTGTACACCCGCCCGTTCTTCGAGACGGTCGGGAACGACGTGGCACCGATCGGCACCAGCTGCGCCCCGGCCGCGCCGGCCTTCTCCTGGAAGCCGACGAGCGGCATCGACGTCGTGTAGATCATGGCCCAGTCGTCGGTGCGATAGGCGAGTTGCGGGTCGACGAAGTCGAAGTCCGCACTCGCCTCGTTGACGCGAAGCGTTCCGCCCTTCTTCGCATCGGCCGAGCCGTTCTTCCTGGTGGCCGACGCCGCGCTGCCGACTGACACCGCGGCGACGAGCAATGCGACTCCCGTGACGAGCGTCAACAGGGAGAGCACCTGCGTCCTGCGCATCAAGGCCCCTTCCTCTAGCCGGTGTCGCGCGGCAGCCGTTGCCGCGCATTCACACATGCAGACGGGAGGAGCCGCGCGAAGTCGGGACCTATGAGGTTCGCCGATTCGTGTCAGGCGTGCGCCGATACCGGCGGCCTGGCGTCGTCGGCATGGGCGGCGCCGAGCGCGAGCCGCACGACGCGCTCGACCGCCTCGTCGCCGCTTCTGTCGCGCCGCCAGGCGAGCGCGACGAGCCGGGGCGGCTGGTCGGCGATCGGCAGGAAGCGCAGCCCCTGCAGGCGGGAGGTCCCCGCCTCGGCCTCGACCGCGAGGCGCGGCACGAGCCCGCACCCGAGCCCGGCCGAGGTCATCGAGAGGACGGAGGCGTAGTCGGCGAGCCTCGTCACGATCCGCAGGTTCGCGCCGGCGGCACGCAGAGCGCCCTCGACGACCTTCTGCGTCGGCACCTGCTCGAAGGCGACGAGCGGCAGGTTCGAGAGGTCGTTCGCCGTGACCGAGCGCTGCTGCCACACGAGCGGGTGATCGGTGCGGACGACGAGCAGCCACGGGTCGCGCAGGATCTCGACGGTCTCGATCTCCTCGCCGGATACCGGCAGCAGGACGAACGCGACGTCGAGCTCGCCGGACTCCAGCATCCTCACGAGGTGGTCGACCGACGAGTCCTCGCGAAGCGACGCGGACACGGGCGGCGCGGAGGACGTGAGCTCGTGCACGACTCCCGGCAGGAGCGTCTGGGAGACGCTCTGGAACGTGCCGATGCGGATCGTCTCGGGGCCGGCGGCCGTGAGCGCGGAGACGTCCTCGCGCGCGGCGTTCAGGCGCGCGTTGATCGCCCGTGCATGCTCGACGAGCCGCTCGCCTTCACGGGTGAGCGTGACACCGCGCGACCCACGGATCCGCGCAACGAGGCGCGCCCCGACGAGCCGCTCGAGCGTCGCGATCTGGCCGCTGACCGCCGACTGGCTGTAGCCGAGCCGCTCTGCGGCCGCGCTGAACGAGCCTGCCGCCGCGATTGCCTCGAGTGCCGCTAGATGGCGGAACTCGATGCCCTGCCAGCTGCCGGGATCGGTGGCCACACCTATTTGAACGACGAATTCGTCCGCCGGTTCGGTCGCGGCGGCGAAACTTAGCTCCTTCTTTACGAATCGTCCTCATCATCGGGGAAAGCGGCAAGAAGCTTCCGGAGCAGGCGGTTGAGCTGCTGCTGCTCGCTGCGGCTCAGCACGTGCACGGCCTCCGCCTCGTGCTCGCCGAGCTCGTTCACCGCCACGTGCCACAGCTTCGAGCCGGCCTCCGTCGCCTCGACGATGACGCTGCGCCGGTCGGCCGGGTTCCGGACGCGGCGGATCAGGCTTCGCTGCTCGAGCCGGTCGAGCACGTTCGTCATCGCGCCCGTCGTGACCATCAGGCGGGTCGAGAGGTCGCTCGGCGAGATCGGCGTCTCGCCGGCGAGCAGCAGGTTCGTCAGCACCTGCCAGTCCCGCCACGTGATCCCGTGCCCGTCCAGGGATTCCTTTGAGCGGAGCATGAAGCCGCGGCCGATGACGGAGATCCGGTCGGTGATCCCCTCGACCAGCGGATCGACCCTGTCGACACCGGGCATCGCGGCAAGCCGCTCGAGCAGGCGGTCAATGTGGTCGGCGTCGGCCACGTCTTCATCGTACGTTAACTGATTCGACGTCGAGTAGCTTGATATAAAGCGAAAATGTCGGCGGTCGCCGAGCTCCCCGTCGATCGGGGCTGGGTCGGAGTCGAGCTGCGTCACCTGACGGCGCTCGCGGCGATCGCGCGCACGAACTCCTTCGTCCGGGCCGCGCGCAGCCTCGGTTACACCCAGAGCGCGATCAGCGCCCAGATCGCGGCGCTCGAGCGCGCGGTCGGCGTGCAGCTGATCAGCCGCGCCCGCGGCTCGCGGTTCGTGCGGCTCACGGCCGAGGGCGAGATCCTGCTCGCGCACGCGGCGGCCGTCGCGAACGAGCTCGACCGCGCCCGGGCGAGAATCGCGGAACGCGCCGGCGGCGAGGCAGCGGTTGCCGGCGTGCGCCTCGGCGCCCCCAGGTCGCTGGCTCCGCTCCTCCCCCCGTTGCTCGCGCTGCTTCGCCACGAGGCGCCCTCGGCACGCGTGCTCGTACGCGAACTCGACGAGGACCGCGCGGTCGCCGCGCTGGAGCACGAGGAGGCGACCCTGTGCCTGACCACGGCCGCGCCGCTCGCAGCGGCCCGGCTCGACGGCGTGCACGTCGCGAGCGACCCGTTCGTCCTCGTCGCTCCCGATCTCGTCGACGCCGCCTCCGCGACGACGGATCTCGACTCGCTCGCCTGGCTGCCGCTCGCCGCTCTCGCCACCGGCAGCGCAGCACGCCCCGTCGACGATCTCTTCGCAAGGGCACGCCTGCATCCGTCCTTCGTGCTGCGGAGCGACGACGCAGCGGCGCTGAACGCTGTTGCGCGCGAGAAGGTCGCTGCAGCGGTCCTGCCGCGGCTTCTCGTCGACGCCGACCTCCTGCCTCACGCCCTCCCGCTCGACCGCCTGCTCGAGCCGCGCGAGATCAGCATCGCGTGGCCTGCCGGCCGCGACGTCGCACCCGCGGCGCGACTGGTCGTGAACGCCGCTACGCGCGTCGGCGCGCGTCGATCTCGCTCGTAGCCGCGAGCGCCGCGGCGACGCGGCTCGCCTGCCGCGTCACCGCGGAGACGAACTCCTCGATCTCCGCCGATCTCCCGCGCTCGCGATGCCACGCGAGCGCCAGCCGGCGCGGCGGCAGGGTGTCGGACGGGTCGATCGGCAGCACCGTCACTCCCGGTGACGAAGCCGCCGCGAGGCGAGGCAGCACGGCGCAGCCGACCGACGCGGCGACGAGCGCGTGGATCGTGGCGTTGTTGTCGGAGCGAGAGCGAATCGCAGGCGAGACGCCGCGGGCAGCGAGCTCGGTCTCCACGCGCGTGCGCGTCGGTCCGTGAGCGACGAGGCCGCTGCGCGCGACCTCTTCGAGCGTCAGGGGGCGCCGGCGGGCGAGGAGCGAGCTCGACGGGACGAGCGCGACGTACGGGTCGTCGAGCAGGTCGGCGTACGCCAGCGCCGGCTCCTCGATCGGGTGCTGCGTCAGCGCGACGTCGACGTCGCGGTCGCGGACGAGCGCCTGCATCGCGCTGCCCGTCTCGCGCTCGACGAAGATCGTCGAACCGGCTGCCGCGCGGAACCGCGGCAGGATCGGTGTCACGAGCAGCGCCGCCAGGTTCTGGTACGACCCGACACGGAAGACCGAGTCCCGCTCGTTCGCGATCGACGCGACGTCGGATTGCGCGACCCGCACGCGCGCGAGGATCGCGGAGGCGTGCTCGAGCAGCGCCTCGCCGGCGGGCGTGAGCACCGAGAGGCGCGAGCCGCGTGTCCGTTGCACGAGCGTCGCGCCGACGACACGCTCGAGCGCCAGGATCTGGTGGCTGATCGCGGACTGAACGTAGCCGAGGCGCTGCGCGGCGCCGCGAAACGATCCTTCGCGCGCCACCGCTTCGAGTGCCGCCAGATGGCGGATCTCGAGGCCGATCCAGCTCGCATCGCCGCTCGTGCTCATCCTCGCGAGCTTTGACGGCCTTGCGCGCCCGCGGTTGAGCGGCAATCGCGATCGTTCATATGTGAATCGACGCGGAGGCGCCGCGTGGCGCCTCCGCGTCGCACGCCTCAACCCACCGAGAGCGCGTTCAGGTACGGCCCACCGAAGTAGGCGCCGTAGATCCAGTTCTTCGTCCGCGAGGAGACGAAGTACGTGTTCGTCGGCAGCACGTACGGCACGATCGGCGCGTACTTGACGATCAGATCGTGGTCGAGCTTCGCGTACGCGGCAGCCCGCGCAGCTCCCGACAGCGACGCCGCGCGGTCGAGCCCCTTGTTGAAGGCGGCGTTGTTGAAGTACGTGTAGTCGTTGTTGTTCGCGGCCTGGATCTTGCGTCCGTCGAACAGCACGTTCATGTAGTCGAACGGATCGAAGTAGTCGGCACACCAGCCGCCGTTCGTGGTCAGGTTGTAGCTCGTCCCCCTGGTCTGGATGACCTGGTAGTAGTTGGTCGCCGGCGTCGGCACGTCGTTCACCTTGAAGCCGACCTGCTTCAGGTTGAACTCCGCGACCTGCGCGCGGTTGATCGCCGACGGAGTCGTCGTGTGGACGATGTTGAGCGTCGGCGCCGACGCGATAGCACTGCCGCCCACCTGCTTCGCCTTGACGACGTCGGCGCCGGCGAGCGGATACGCGTTGAAGGGCTTGTACCCCGGAATGCCGGGCACGAGCAGCTGCGCCGTGCGCTTGCCCGCGTACTTGCCGAGCAGACGCACCTGAGCGGGCCGGTCGATGCCGAAGTTGACCGCCCGACGCAGGTTGACGTTGTCGAACGGCGCGCGCGCCGTGTTCATGCTCATGTACGACACGCACGACGTCGAGCCGACGAAGAACCGCCCCTTGTTGACGCCGTACTGCGCGCCGAGCTGCGCGTTCGCGTTCGGCGGCGTGAACTCGAGGTCGAGGTCGACCTGCCCCGCCTTCGTCTGGAGCAGCGACTGATCCTGGTTCACGTTCGGCGTGAACACGATCTGGTCCGGGTTCGCCGGCCGGTCGCCCTTGTAGTACGGGTTCCGCTTCAGCACCGTCGAGCGACCGGGGTCACGCGAGGCGATGTAGTACGGCCCCGCCGCCGGGTACACGTTGAGGCCGGTCGACGAGTACGGCGTATCCGGCTTCACGGCCGTGAACCATTGCATCGACAGGATCGAGACGAACGTCGCGTTCGGCTCGGTGAGCCGGAACGAGATCGTGTTGCCGCTCGCCTTGATCCCCGAGATGTGTTGCGCCTTGCCGTCGAGGAACGCCTTGCCTCCGACGACGACGTCCTGCAGCGCGAGGTTGACGCCGAGCGGCGAGCCCATCTTCGGACTCAGGATCCGTTCCCACGACCGCCGGTACGCGGCACCGGTGACGGGCGAGCCGTCCGAGAAGCGGAGGCCCGGCCGGATGTGGAACGTGTACGTCTTCCCGTCCTTCGACACCGACGGGAACGCCGTCGCCGCGATCGGGAGGAGCTGGCTCCCCGCAGCACCGGACTTCTCCGGGAAGCCCACGAGCGGCATCGACGTCGTGTAGAGCATCTCCCAGTCGTCGGTGCGGTACGCGAGTTGCGGGTCGACGAAGTCGAAGTCCGCATCGTGCATGTTCACGCGGAGCGTGCCGCCCTTGAGCGCCTCCGCCGAACCGCTCTTTCTCACCTGCGACCCGGCCGTAGCGACCGAGATCGCGGCAACGAGCATCCCGGCTCCTACGACGAGCAGGAACAGGGAGAGCAAGTGCCTCCTGCGCATGGTGCTCCTTCCTCAGCCTCGAGTAAACGAATTGCCGAGCGAGAGAGACGCGGCGCGGCCGCGGAAGTTCACGACCGATCGACGCCCTGCATCGGAGGCTGCGCACCGCAGATACGTGAGAGGGTTGGGGTGAGACCGCCGAGGAGGAAGAGGAAAAGTCTCGACGACCCCACCCCCGGGTCCCGTCAAGCGGCCTTCAGCGTTGCTGACGCCGGCGGCGGGAGCAACGCGGACCTTCGATCGGATCATGCGCGTGTCCGATTCGCCGCCACCTGTGCGCAAGACTGCAAGATGAGCCCGATGCTCCTGCCGAGACCGCGGATCCGCCGCCTGACGCAGCTCTACGTGGGGCTCGTCCTCTACGGGACGAGCAGCGGGATGATGCTGGCGGCCGGACTCGGCGTCGACCCCTGGGACGTCTTCCACCAGGGTCTCTCGCGGCGCATCGGGCTCAGCGTCGGCACGTGGGTGATCCTTGTGGGCGCCGCAGTGCTCGCGCTCTGGGTGCCGCTGCGACAGCGACCGGGCTTCGGCACGCTCAGCAACGTGATCGTCGTCGGCGTCGGCGTCGACGCGTTCCTCCGCGTCGTCGACCAGCCGCACTCTCTGGTGGCACGGGTTGCGCTGCTCGGATGCGGCGTCCTCCTCAACGGGATCGCCACAGGCTGCTACATCGGCGCCGGGCTCGGCCCCGGTCCTCGCGACGGACTGATGATCGGCCTCGCGGCGCGCGGCCACTCGATCCGCGTCGTGCGAACCGGCATCGAGCTGACCGTGCTCGTCGTCGGCTTCCTGCTCGGCGGCACGGTCGGCATCGGCACCGTTGTGTACGCGCTCGCGATCGGGCCGCTCGCCCACGTGTTCGTCCCGACGCTCTCGATCGACGCCCGCGCCCGCGCGGCGGCGATCTCACGTCCGTCCCCTGCCGTCCGTTGAATGGGTGAGATGGCTACCGCCGTCATTGACACGCCGATCGGGCCGCTCGGCCTCGTCGCCTCCGAGCGGGGGCTCTGCGGCGTCCGCTTCCACGCACGTCGCCTTCAGGTGGAGGGCACCTCGCCGGTGCTCGACGCCGCCGCAGGGCAGCTGGCCGCGTACTTCGAGGGCGAGCTGACGACGTTCGACCTGCCGCTCGACCTCGACGGCACGGATTTCCAGCGGCAGTGCTGGCTCGCACTGGCGAGGATTCCCTACGGGCAGACGGTGAGCTACGGCGAGCAGGCGCGCCGGCTCGACCTCGGGCCCGCCTCCGCGCGCGCCGTCGGCGCTGCGAACGGGCAGAACCCGCTGCCGATCGTCCTTCCCTGCCACCGTGTGATCGGAGCCGACGGCTCGCTGACCGGCTTCGGCGGCGGGTTGCACGTGAAGCGGTTCCTGCTCGAGCACGAGGGCGCGCTCCTCGCGCTCGGATGAGCAAGCGCGTCTATCTCGCAGGCCCGCCCTACGCCGACGAGTACCGCGCTCGCGCCGCGGTGCTGGTCGCGGAGATCGGCTGCGAGCCCGTCGACCCGATGCGCCGCGACTTCCGCGGTGCGACCGAGGGGCACGAGGCCGAGATCGTCGAGGGCGACCTCGCGGACATCGACTCCTGCGCGGCCGTGCTGGCGTCCTTCACGGCACCCGACGAGGGAACGGCGATGGAGTGCTGGTACGCGCACTCGCGCGGGATTCCCGTCGTCGTCTACAGCGGCGGCACGCCGGTCCATCCGTGGACGGCCTACGTCGCGGCGTCGACGCACGCGACGCTCGAGGACGCCGTTCGCGCCGCCGGGACCCACTGCGCCGCTCGCGACGTATAGGTCGAGATGCGCGGTCTCCCTGCGCTCCTTGCTCTGATCGTCGCACCGCCGGCGACGCTTCCGCACGCGCATGGTTGGCACGTGGGAACGGCCCGCATCTCTAGCGGGAGCTGCCCACGCTGCGTTCAGGTCGACAGCTGGGGCTCGACGATTCCGTATCGCGACATGCCGAACGACTTCCCGCACCGAACGATGGCGCGGCTCGCCGCGGACGACCTGATCGTGCAAGTCCTGCGTTCGTGGGAGCCGTCGCCGCCGCGCTGGGTCTTCAAGAAGCGTCCACTTCGCATCCGCCGACCGCAGATCCACGCGAGCTTCGAGGGCAACACGACCCACGGCCGCGTCTCGCTCTGGAGCGGCGCGACCTGGCGGAACGGTTCGTTCGTCCAGGTCTACGTCTTCTTCGGCTCTCCTTCGCCGAGCGCGACTGCGATCGCGAGAGCCCAGCGCGAGCTCAACGGCACGTCGTTCCCGCGCTGGGTGATGAGGAGATAGCGCCGCGCACCGGACGCTTCTCTAGTCTCGTCGGCGTGAAGCAGCGACTGCTGCGGTGGTACGGCGAGCATGCCAGGGACCTGCCCTGGCGGCACTCGCGCGACCCGTACG
>JAICYG010000001.1 GCA_025934335.1 Thermoleophilia bacterium
TGCCGAGGCGGAGGCGCCGAACGAGTGCTGCGGGCTCGTGCTGCTGCGCGACGGCGTCGCCGGCGACTACATCCGCGGCGTGAACAAGCTCGCATCGCCGTACCGCTACGAGCTGTACATCGACCCGGTCGTGTGGTCGGAACTCGACGACGACCTCGAGCAGGTGATCTTCCACTCGCATCCCGAGACGGAGCCGCGCCCCTCGCGCACCGACCGCGAGCTCGCGGGCCTGTGGGCGGGGAAGCCGTTCCTGATCTACGGCCTCGCCCGCGACGAGCTGCGCGCCTGGCGCTTCTCCCGCGACGAGGTCGAGGAGCTCCCGCTGGACGAGAGGTGAGGCGCGCGCGAGACTCCTACGGGTGCAAGACGAGGCGCTGCTCGCACGCGAGCCCGAGCTCGAGGAGATCGAGAGCTTCCTCGCGGACATCGTCGACGGCCCCGCCGCGCTCGTGCTCGAGGGCACGCCCGGCATCGGCAAGACGACGCTCTGGCTGGCGGCGGTCGCACGGGCTCGAGAGCTCGGGCACCGCGTGCTCGCCGCTCGGCCCGCCGAGACCGAGATCGCGTTCGCGTTCGCCGCGCTCGCCGACCTCCTCGGCGACGCGTTCGCCGAGCGACGCGACGAGCTGCCTCCGCCGCAGGAGCGCGCGCTCGCCGCGGCCCTTCTGCTCGAGGATCCCGGCGACACGGCAGATGCACGGACGATCGCGGCCGCAACCAGCTCGCTGCTCTCCCTCCTCGCCCGCGAGGGGCCGCTCCTCGTCGCGATCGACGACGCCCAGTGGCTCGATCCGGCCGCGCGGCGCGCGCTCACGTTCGCGTTGCGACGGCTGGAGGGGACGGTCGGCGTCGCCGTCACGGTGCGCTCCGACGCCGGGGCCGGGGCGCCACTCGACCTTGCCGACGCGCTGCCGCCGGCGCGCCTGCGAACGATCACGGTAGGGCCGCTGTCGCTCGGCACGGTGCACCACCTCGTCCACGAGCGCATCGGCATCTCGCCCCCTCGACCCGTCCTGAGCCGGCTCGTCGCCGACTCGGGCGGCAACCCGTACCACGCCCTCGAGATCGCGCGCCTCCTGGCACAAGAGCCGCCGGAGCGCCGCGTGGACGACCCGCTGCCCCTGCCGCGCACGGCGCGAGAGCTCGCAGCGGACCGGCTGGAGCCGCTCTCGCAGGCGGCGCGCGCGGCGACGCTCGCGGCCGCGGCGGCCGGCCGCCCCACGACGACGCTGCTCGCGGAGCTCCTGGGCGACGACGCCGGGACGGCGCTCGCCGAGGCGGAGGCGGCGGGCGTGCTCGTGCTCGAAGGCGAGCGGATCCGCTTCACGCACCCGCTCCTCGCTTCCGCCGCCTACGGCTCGCCACCGGCGGGCGAGCGCCGCGCGCTGCACGAGCGCCTGGCTGAGCTCAGCGACGAGCCCGAGGAGCGGGCACGTCACCTCGCGCGGAGCGGCGCCGACGTGGATTCGTCGCGCGCGGCGCTGATCGAGACGGGCGCGACGCGTGCTTGGCGCCGCGGCGGCACGGACGCAGCGGCGGAGCTGTTCGAGGCCGCGCGCATCGTGACGCCGCCGGACGAGACCATCGCGATTGCGCGCCGGCTGCTCGGCGCGGCGACCGCCTTCAACGCGACGGGCGACTTCGCAGCCGCCCGCACCCGCGCCGAGGAGGCCCTCGCTCTCGCGCGCGACGGCACGGCTGCCGCGGACGCGCTCGTGCTGCTCGCGGGCCTCGACTGGCTCGAGGGCGCCGCCGGGTCGGCCACGCAGCGCGTCGAGGAGGCGCTCGCGCTGACCACGGGCGACCCGGCCCGGCAGGCGCCGATCTATGCGGCGTTCATCCGCTTCAACTTCGCGTACGACCTCGGACGCGCGCTCGAGTACGCCGAAGCCGCGGTCGACCGCTTCGACGAGGCCGAGCATCCGTTGCCGCTCGCGCACGCACTCGCTGACCGCCTCTTCGCCGCCGCGCTGCGGGGCCGGCCGGTGGCGACGGACATGCTCGACCGCGCGCTGCGACTCGAGGAGCGATCGGCGTCCGAGCTGACGGGCGGGCCGCAGCCGCAGCCGATGCCGCTCATCTGGTTCCACTGCACCGACGCCTTCGAGGCTGCGCGGCGCAGGTTCGCGTGGGAGGACGCATGGCTGCGCCAGCGCGGCGAGGAGCTCTGGCGCGCGGATCGCCAGTCGCATCTCGCGGTCGCCGAGCTCCGCAGCGGCGACTGGCGTGCCGCCGAGGCGCTGACGGCGGACGCCGTGGCCGTCGCCGAGCGGTTCGACACGAGCGGCCCACGGGCGATGATGTTCGAGAAGCGGGCGCTCGTCGACGCGTTCAGGGGACGGGCCGGCGCCGCGCGGGCGACGCTGGAGGCCCTCGTCGCGCGCTACGAGGAGGCGGGTCAGCGGTGGTGGGCGGCGCTCACGCTCTCGACGCTCGCGGTCGCCGAGCGGTTCGACGGAGACGACGCCGCTGCCGACGCCGCGCTCGCGCGGATGCGGCGGCACGCGCTCTCGGTCGGCGTCCGCGACGTGCTCTTCGACCGCAGCGAGCCCTACCGGATCGAGGCCCTCGTCGCCGCCGGCGACCTGCGAGCCGCCCGCCGCGAGCTCGGGCGGCTCGCGCGGCGCGGGCGCGTCCTGCCGCGGGCGTGGATCGCCGCCGCGCTGCCGGCAGCGACCGCGCTCGTCGCCGCGGCCGAGGAAGGACCGGCGGCCGGTCTCGCCGCCCTCTCCGACGCGGACGCGGCAGCCGCGCCGTTCGAGGCCGCCTGGGCGCTGCTCGTCCGCGGCCGCCTGCAGCGCCGCGCGAAGCAGAAGCTCGCGGCCGCCGAGACGCTGTGCGCCGCCGCGGCCCTGTTCGACGAGCTCGGCACGCCGGCGTGGGCTGCGCGGGCACACGCCGAGCTCGACCGCGTCGGGCTGCGCCGCCGGGCGCCGGGCGAGCTGACGCCGAGCGAGCAGCGCGTCGCCGAGCTCGCCGCGAGCGGCCTGACGAACCGCGAGGTGGCGGCGACCGCGTTCATGAGCGTGAAGACGGTCGAGGCGAACCTCGCCCGCGCCTACCGCAAGCTCGGGATCCGGTCCCGCGCCGAACTCGGGGCCCGCATCGCGCGAGCCGAGGGAACCTCCGCGCAAACGTAGGGTAACGGCCGATTCCTCCGCGCCCGTGCCGCCCTACCGTCGATTGCGTGGCACGGAGGGACACGATCTTCCTGGTCGAGCACTACGCACCGGGCTCCGACGTCGAGCGCCTGCGGGCGGCGGCGGCGCGCGTCCGGGCTGCGGAGCGCGGCCGCGTCAGGCTTCTCCAGGCGACGATCGTCCCCGACGACGACTCGCTCCTCTGCCTCGTCGCCGCCCCGTCGAAGTCGGTCGTCCGCACGACCTGCGAGCGCGCAGGCGTGGCGCCCGACCGGATCTCCGTCGCGGTCCCCGACCTGCCACTCGAACCTCGACCGAAGGGAGAGCACGATGGCACGTAGACGCACTCTCGCTCTGGCCCTGCTCGCGCTGGCGGTCTCGCTGGCGGCAGTGTCCGCGGCGAGCGGCAAGGGCAAGCCGACACCGCAGCTGACGGGGACGTGGCTCACGACGATCTCGCTGACGAGCCCGCCGCCCGGCGTCGAGGCGGCGTTCCAGGCGCTCGACACGTTCGTCCCCGGCGGCGGCATCCTCGTCTCGAGCTCCCAGTCGCACCCGACCGCCCGCGGGCTCGCCCACGGCCACTGCGAGCACGGCACCGGACGCCAGTTCACCTGCACGTTCGTGTGGTTCCGCTTCGACCCGGCGGCCGGCACGTACCTCGGGATGCAGCGGGTGCGGCGGACGATGCAGCTGTCGGCCGACGGCAGCTCGTTCCAGGCGAGCGACACCGTCGAGGTCCTGACGCCCGCGGGAGCGGTCGTCGCATCGATCCAGGGCACCGAGACCGGGCAGCGTCTTCGCTGAGGCGCCGCCGCTCCGGTCGCCGGTTGCGCCGGCGGCCGGAGCGGTTCGCGGTGCTGGCAACGCGGGTACGCAGCCTGCGTGCTCACCGCGCAGCAGCGGCGGTCGCTCGACCTGATCCTCGTCGTCTGGACGGCGCTCTGGATCCTCGTCGGCTTCGCGGTCTGGAGCGAGGTACGCGGGCTAAAGCCGCTCGCCGACACCGTCGCCGTCGCGGGCCGATCGCTCGACGACACGGCCGAGGCGCTCCGCGGCTTCTCCGGCATCCCGCTCGTCGGCGGGAGCCTCGAGCGCGTCGCCGCCGACGCCCACGCGACCGCGGTCAGCGCACGGGTCAGCGCGCGCCAGGGCCGTGACAGCGTCAACCGGCTCGCGATCATCCTCGGCATCGCGGTCCCGGCGGTCGCGATCCTGCCACTCGCCCTCGCCTACGCGCTGCTCCGCCTCCGCCGGTGACCCGCGCCGCAGCCTGGCTCGTCGCGCGCCTCGGCATCCTCGTCGTCCCGGCGTGGATCGTCGCGGCGCTTGCCGCCGCCCACTTCCTGCCCGGAATTTCCCAGAGCGGCGGCGGCGCGCTCGGCGGCCTCGTCCTGAAGCACTCGCCGGCGGTCGAGACGCAGCAGCGCGAGGCTCGCCTCTTCGGCAACACGCTCCTCACGCGCTTCGTCGTCGTCCAGCACGCGAAGGGGCGCTTCACCGCGGCGCAGGTCAACCGCACACTCGACCTGGCGCGCCGCGTCGACCGCGGCGAGAACCATCGGTTCCGCTACCTGCGCATCGCCGCCCCGATCGTCGACCCGCACCGCACGACCAGCGTCACGTACCTCTACTTCACGCGCGAGGCGTCGAACGACCAGGCCCTCGACGTCGCGCACGAGTACGCGAACGCACTTCGCCCACCGGGCCTCCGCGCCGGCCCGATCCTCGCCCGCGACGCCGAGTTCAGCCAGATCCAGCACTCGCTGCCGTGGGTGACCCTCGCGACCGTCGGGCTGATCGTGCTCGTGCTCGTCCTCTCCTTCCGCGCGGTCGTACCGCCGCTGCTCGTGCTCGCGACCGCCGGGATCGCGTTCGTGATCGCCGTGCACGTGCTCGGCTGGCTGGCGGAGCGGCGGGGGCAGGCCGTGCCGAAGGAGGTCGAGCCGGTGCTCGTCGCGCTCCTGCTCGGCCTCGTCACCGACTACTCGATCTTCTTCCTCGCCGGCGCCCGGCGCCGCCTCGCCGAGGGCGCCGGGCGCATCGCCGCCGCCGACGGCTCCGCGCGCGACAACCTGCCGATCATCGTCACGGCCGGGCTGATCGTGGCGCTCGGCTCGCTCAGCCTCACCGTCGGGCATCTCGACATCTTTCGCTCGTTCGGCCCCGGAATGGCACTGACGGTCGTCGTTGCCCTCGCGGTCGCGACCACCCTCATCCCCGGTGCGCTCGCGCTGCTCGGCCCACTCGCCTTCTGGCCGACCCTCCGCCGCGAGAAGCCACCCGACGGCAACCGGTTCTGGCGGTTCGTCACGGCGCGCCCCGTCTCCGCCGTCGTCGCGATCGTGATCGTCGCAGGGCTGCTCGCCGCCGCGGCCGGGCTGCTGCAGACGCGGCTCGGGTTCACGATCGTGCGCGGCCAGCCGGACGGTGCCGAGGTGAAGCGCGCGCAGGAGAACGTCCAGCCCGCGTTCCCGGCCGGGATCACCGCGCCGACGCTGCTGCTCCTCGGCGGGCGCGACCTCGGCAGGAAGTCGAAGGCGATCGCCGCGCTCCGCACGGAGGTGTCTCACGTCCCCGGCGTCGCGTTCGCGCTCGCGAGCGGCGAGCTCCCGCGCGGCGTCTTCGTCTCGAAGGACGGCAGGACCGCGCGCTTCCTCGTCGTGCTACGGCCGGAGGCGCTCGACGCACGCGCGATCGACGTCCTCCGGCGACTGCGCGGCCGCATGCCGGAGCTGCTGCGGCGCGCGGGCCTCCCCCACGCGACCGCGTCGTTCACCGGCGACACCGCGATCGCCGAGGAGACGGTGACCTCGATCCGAGGCGACGCCGCGCGCGTCGGTCTCGTCGTGCTCGCGGTGAACCTCGTGCTGCTCGCGCTCTTCCTGCGTGCGCTCTGGGCGCCGCTGTACCTGCTCGGCGCGAGCGTGCTCGCGGTCGGCGCGGCGCTCGGCCTGACGACGTGGATCATGCAGCGCGGCCTCGGCCACGACGACGTCACGTACTACGTGCCGTTCGCCGCCTCCGTGCTGCTCCTGTCGCTCGGCTCCGACTACAACGTCTTCGTCGTCGGCCGCATCTGGCACAGCGCGCGCACGCGGCCGCTGCGCGAGGCGATCGCGATCGAGGCCCCACAAACGTCGTCCACGATCACGACGGCCGGGCTGACGCTCGCGGGCAGCTTCGCGCTGCTCGCGATCATCCCCCTGCGCCCGATGCGAGAGCTCGCGCTGGCACTCGCGCTCGGGATCCTGCTCGACACGTTCCTCGTGCGCAGCCTGCTCGTCCCGTCCCTGCTCGCGCTGTTCCGGCGGCGCGAGCAGGGACGCGAGTTAGACGCTACGAGACCGTGAACGACCCCTTCATGATCGACTTGTGCGGGTCGCAGACGAAGGTGTACTTGCCCTTCTTCAGCTTCAGCTTCCACGTCACGTTGTAGGTCTTGCCGACCGACGTCTTCTTGTCGACGCCGGGCCCCTTCAGGTGGAAGTTGTGGATACCCGACTTGTCGGCGATCTTGAAGATGTAGGTGCCGGGCTTGAGCTTCTTCACGTTGTTCTTGCCCTGCTTGAGCGTGATCGTGAAACCAGGCCCGTCGACGCCGTTCAGCGTCGGCGTCTTGGCGAATGCCGCGGGCGCGGCGATGGCGGCGACGAGCACCGCGAGTGCAACGAGCTTCATGTGGATCCCCCCGGATCGATTCGTTCCTGTTGTTTGGACAGGGTACGCTCGATTGGTGAGCCTGGATCGTGTCGTGCCGCACGAGGCGATCGTCGAGCCGCAGGCTCGGTACCTCGCCGACCTGATGGGGCGCGGCGTGCAGGGCACCGCGGACGCGGTGGTGCTGCCGTCGACGGTCGAGGAGGTGGCCGCAGTCGTGCGCTGGTGCTACGAGCACGACGTCGCCCTGACCGCGCGCGGCGGCGGAACGGGCCTTGCGGGCGGCGCGATCCCGGTGCAGGGCGGCATCGTGATCGGCTTCGAGCGCCTGAACGGCGTGCGGCAGTTCGATCCGCTCCTCTGGCGCATGCACGTCGAGGCGGGCGTCACGACCGCCGACGTGCAGCGGCTCGCACGCGAGAGCGGCCTGCGCTTCCCGCCCGACCCGGGCGCGGCCGAGCTCTCGCAGATCGGCGGCAACATCGCCTGCAACGCGGGCGGGCCGCACGCGTTCAAGTACGGCGTCACCGGCCACTGGGTGACCGGGCTCGAGGCGGTGATCCCGCCGGGCGAGATCGTGCGCGTCGGCGGGCCCCTGCGGAAGGACGTCGCGGGCTACGACCTGAAGAGCCTGCTCGTCGGCTCCGAGGGGACGCTCGGGCTCGTCACCGCCGCCTGGCTGCGGCTCGTGCCCGCGCCGGAGCTCGAGCTGCCGGTCGTCGGCTTCTACCGCGACGCGGAGGCCGGCGTGTCGGCGATCGAGCGCGTGCTCGCGTCCGGCGTCGTCCCCGCGGCGGTCGAGTACCTCGACGGCGTCACGCTCCGCTTCTCGGGCGACGCGTACCCGTTCGGCGTGCCGGCAGGCGCGGCGTTCATGGTCATCACGGAGGCCGACGGCGCCGCGGCTGAGGCACAGCGCGTCGCCGGCGAGCTGCGTGAGGCGCTGGCCGACGAGGCGGTCGCGGTGCATGCGCCCGCGGAGCCGTCGGAGGTGACCGAGCTGTGGCGCTGGCGCGCCGGCGCGGCCTTCGCCATCCTCGCCCAGCGCGGCGGTGCGTACAGCGAGGACATCGCCGTCCCGCTCGACAGGCTGCGCGACGTCGCGCGCGAGACGCTCGCGATCGGCGAGCGCCACGGCGTGCCCGCGCTCTCGTTCGGCCACGCGGGCGACGGCAACATCCACTCGACGTTCCTCTTCTCGCCCGATGACCTCGACGAGGAGCAGCGCGCCGACGAGGCGTGCCACGAGCTGTTCGAGCTTGCGCTCCGACTCGGCGGCACCGTCACGGGCGAGCACGGCATCGGCTGGCTGAAGCGCGGCCAGCTCGAGCACCAGCTCGGCCCCGTCGGCTACGACCTCCACCTGCGGATCAAGCAGGCGTTCGACCCGAAGGGCCTGTTGAACCCGGGCAAGAAGCGCTAGCGGTGGACAGCGAAACGCTTCGCCGCCGCGCGCGCGCCGGGCTTGCGACCGGGCCCGAGCGCGCAGGCGCCCGCTCGCACTTCCGCGCGATGGGGATCGACCCCGCGCGGCTCGACGGGCGCATCGTCGGCGTCTGCTCGACGTGGACGGGGACGATGCCGTGCAACCTGAACCAGCTCGAGCTCTCGCGCCACGTCTGCGACGGCGTCACAGAGGCGGGCGGTGTCCCGCTCCCGTTCAACACGATCGCCGTCTCGGACAACCAGTCGCAGGGCACGCCCGGCATGCGCGCGTCGCTGATCTCGCGCGAGGTGATCGCCGACTCGATCGAGCTGATGACGCACGCGCACGACTTCGACGCCCTCGTCTGCATCGTCGGCTGCGACAAGACGGTGCCCGCGGCGCTGATGGCGCTCGCGCGCCTCGACAAGCCCGCACTCGTCCTCTACAGCGGCCCCATGCGCGCCGGGCCCGGCAACGCGACGATCCAGGACGTGTGGGAGGCCGTCGGCGCCGAGGAGCGCGGGCTGATGCCGCGCGCGGAGCTCGACGAGCTGGAGCGCACCGCCTGCCCCGGCGCCGGCACCTGCGCCGGACAGTTCACCGCGAACACGATGGCCGTCGCCCTCGACTGCCTGGGCATCGCCGTGCCCGGTGACGGTCTCGTCGCGGCCGTCGACCTCGTCGCGAAGGCCGAGGCGGCGCGGCGCGCGGGCGCGCTCGCGGCCGGTGCGCTGCCGCCGTCGCGGACGTTCCTCGACCGGCGCGGGCTCCTGAACGCGATGGCGGGGATCGCGGCCAGCGGCGGCTCGACGAACGGCGTCCTCCACCTGCTCGCGATCGCCCGCGAGGCGGGGGTGGCGCTGACGCTCGACGAGCTCGCCGGCGTCGCCGCGCGCACGCCGGTGCTTGCGAATCTCGTGCCGTCCGGGCGTCATGTCGCCGGCGAGTTCCACGAGGCCGGCGGGACGCGCTCGCTCATCCGCGAGCTGGCGCGCGGCTCGCTCCTCGACGGGGCGGCGCCGACGGTGACCGGCCGGTCGCTCGCGCAGGAGACCGCCGATGCGCCGCCGCCCGACGGCGAGATCCTGTTCCCGTTCGAGCGCCCGTACAAGGAGACGGCGGCGCTCGTCGTGCTGCGCGGCAACCTCGCCCCGGGCGGCTCCCTCGTCAAGGCGGCGGGCGCCGGGTTGCGGCGTCACCGAGGCCCCGCGCGCGTCTTCGACAGCGAGGAGGCGTGCGCCGAGGCGGTTCGCGCCGGCCTGGCGCAGCCGGGCGAGGTGCTCGTCGTCCGCTACGAGGGCCCCGCCGGCGGACCCGGCATGCGCGAGATGCTGAGCGTCACGTCGTCCGTCGTCGGTGCCGGCCTCGGCGAGAGCGTCGCACTCGTCACCGACGGGCGCTTCTCCGGCGCGACGCGCGGGCTGATGATCGGCCATGTGGCACCGGAGGCGGCGCGCGGCGGGCCGCTCGCCGCCGTCCGCGACGGCGACACGATCGCGATCGACCTCGACACGTGCACGCTCGAGCTCGAGCTCCCCGCTGAAGAGCTGCGCGCGCGGCTCGCCGAGTGGCGGGCGCCCGAGCTGCCTTACGGGAGCGGCGTCTTCGGCCGTTACCGCGCGCTCGTCGGCTCTGCCTCCGAGGGCGCCGTGCTCGCGTCTACGCTCGGCACGGAGCGGGTATGAGAGCGGTCGTGACAGGGGGCGGATCGGGGATCGGCGCGGCGGTGGCGCACCGCCTCGCCGACGACGGCTTCGACATCACCGTCGCCGACCTCGAGCCGGACGCCGTCGCCACCGACCTCGGCGCGACCGGCGTCCGGCTCGACGTGCGCGACGAGGCGCAGGTCGCCCGCACGATGGACGGCGTCGACCTGCTCGTCAACGCCGCAGGCATCGGCTCGACGACGTCGGCGCCCGACACGCCGGTCGAGGTCTGGGACGACGTCTTCGCGGTCAACGCCCGCGGCACGTTCCTCTGTTGCAAGCATGCGATCCCGGCGATGAAGGCGCAGGGCGGCGGCGCGATCGTCAATGTCGCCTCGATCGCCGCCCTGGTCGGCCTGAAGAACCGCGCCGCCTACTGCGCCTCGAAGGGCGCGGTCGTCGCGCTCACGCGCGCACTCGCAGTCGACCATGTCGGCGATCGGATCCGCGTCAACGCCGTGTGCCCCGGCACGATCGACACGCCGTGGGTGGAGCGGCTCGTCGGCAATGCCGGCGAGTCCCTGGACGCGTTGCGTGCGCGGCAGCCCATGGGCCGCCTCGGCACCCCCGAGGAGGTCGCGGACGCCGTGGTCTACCTGGCGACGGCCGAATTCGTCACGGGCACGATCCTCACCGTCGACGGCGGGCTGACCGCAGCGTGATGCAGGCGCTCACCGTCGAGCCCGGCGTCGCTCACTCGGCCCGCGTCGAGGAGGTCGACGAGCCGTCGGGCGACGGCGTGCTCCTGCGCGTCCTCGAGGTAGGCGTGTGCGGCACCGACCGGGAGATTTCCGAGGGGTTGTACGGCGTCGCGCCGAAGGGCGAGCAGCGCCTCGTGATCGGGCACGAGTCGCTCGCGCGCGTCGAGCGCGACGGGCACGGGTTCTCGAAGGGCGACCTCGTCTGCGCGACGGTTCGCCGCTCGTGCGGCCACTGCCTCGCCTGCGGCGAGGGCGCGCCCGACTCGTGCCTCACCGGCGACTACACCGAGCACGGCATCACGAGGCTCGACGGGTTCGCGTGCGAGCTCGTGCTCGAGCACCCGGACTTCATCGTGCCCATCCCCCGCTCGCTCGGTCGGCTCGCCGTGCTCGCCGAGCCGACGTCGATCTGCACGCGCGGCGTGCGGCACGCCCTGACGATCGGCGCGCGCCAGCCGTGGGTACCGAAGCGCGCGCTCGTCACCGGCGCCGGCGCGGTCGGGCTGCTCTCGGCCATGCTGCTGCGGCTCGAGGGGATGGAGGTGTGCGTCGCGTCGCTCGAGGAGTCGAGCTCGATCGCGGAGGCGCTCGGCGCGGAGTACGTCTCGACCAGGTCGACGGATCTCGCAGGCCTCGGGCCTTTCGACATCGTCGTCGAGGCGGCCGGCGTCGCGCAGCTGATGCTGGACGGCCTCGGCTTGCTCGCGCGGAGCGGTGTCTGCTGCCTGCTCGGGATCGACGGCCGCGACGGCACGGCGCAGATCGCTGACAAGGTGATCGGCTCCGACACGGTGCTCGAGAACCGCGTGCTCTTCGGCAGCGTCAACGCGCATCACCGCGACTGGGTCACGGGCGTCGAGGCGCTCGACCGGGCGCGGCAGCAGTTCCCCGGCGCGCTCGAGGAGCTGATCGCGCTGCGCGTTCCCCTCGACCGCTTCGAGGAGGCGTTCGCGTTCCACGGCGGGAAGGCGACGCTCGTGCTGGCGGAGCCCGATTCGTGAAGACGACCGCGTTGACCTCGACGCTCACGCAGCTCACCCAGTTTCGCTTCGTCAACGCGTACCTCGTGCAGGAGGAGGACGGGTTGACGCTCGTCGACACGATGATGGGCAAGGCCGTGGACGGGATCCTCGCGGCCGCCGGCGGCGCGCTGCGGCGGATCGCGCTCACGCACGGGCACGGCGACCACGTCGGGGCGCTGGACGCGCTGAAGGAGCGGCTCGGCGACTCGGTGGAGGTGCTGATGCCGGAGCTCGACGCGCGCATCCACGCCGGCGAGCAGGTCGTCGAGGGGAAGCTGCCCGGCTCGTGGCCGCAGCTCTCGACGCGTCCCGACGTCCGGCTCGCGGAGGGCGACCGGGTCGGCTCGCTCGAGGTCGTGGCCGCGCCCGGTCATACGCCGGGGCACGTGGCGTTCCTCGAAACGCGTGACCGGACCCTGATCGCGGGCGACGTCTTCACGACCTACGGCAGCCCGCAGGTCACGAATCACTTCTACTGGCGCTTCCCGTTCGCCGCGATGGCGACCTGGGACAAGCGGGTCGACGCGGAGTCCGCGCGGAAGCTGCGCGCGCTCGAGCCGTCGCTCCTCGCAGTCGGGCACGGTCCGGCGCTGCGGTTGCCGGCGGCGGCGATGGATGCCGCGCTCGCCCGGGCGTAGGTATCACCCATACGCGCAAACCTGCGACGTCTTCGTGACGAAACGCAGGCACCCAATCGAAACCGTCGGCTTTCCAGGGCTTTCTGCGGTTGGCCTCCGCGGTCGCGGGGGACATGCCCGGTGGCAGCCACCGCCACGAAACGCGCACAGCTCTGCCCCGGATCAGGTGCGCGCGAAGAGGAGGTCGAGGTAGAGCGGGACGGCGCGATCGTGGCCGGGGACCTCGCGCAGGTCGGCCAGGGCGAAGCCGGCGGCCAGGAACGTGCGGAGCTGGTCCTCGATCGTGCGGTGCTGGTGGTGGACGTGGTGCTCGCCGAGCTCGACCGGGTGGAGGTCCCGGTCGAAGTAGCCGCGCACGCGCAGCTCGCCGGTCTCCTCGTCGTAGGTCCCGACCTGCGAGACCGGGTGGATCGTCCCGACCAGCAGCTGCCCACCCGGTGCGAGCACGCGCGCGAGCTCGCGCGCCGCAGGCTCGAGCTCGCGCACATGCGGCAGCACGTTGACGCAGACGGCGAGCTGCGCCGCACCGTCTCCGAGCGGCAGCGCGTCGATCGACGCGACCTCGTACCGGCCCTCTGGATGCGCCTCGCGCGCCTTTCCGACGAGCACCTCCGACGCGTCGAAGCCGACGACGTCGTACCCGCGCTGCGCGAGCTCGCGCGAGACGCGCCCCTCGCCGCACCCGGCGTCGACGGTCAGCCCACGCGGCGGCGGCAGCAGCTCGTACAACGACGCGTCGTGCGCGTGCACCCGGCCGCCCATGCCGGAGCGGATCCGCTCGACCCACTCGTGCGACCCCTGGTTCCATGCCTCGGTCTCGCTCACGCCGACGCCTGGCGGTAGCGGATCTGCTCGCGGGCGCCGCTCTCGCCGGAGCGGACGATCGCATCGCAGATCTCCGCGGCGCGATAGCCGTCCTCGAACGTGGCGCCGTAGGGCGCGATCGGGCGGTCGTTCGCGATCGCTTCCAGCACGTGGTGCAGCTCGTGCACGAACGTGTCGCCCCAGCCGATGATGTGCCCGGGCGGCCACCAGTGCTCCCAGAACGGATGGTCGGCCTCCGAGACGAGCACCGTCTTGAACCCGCGCGCACGGTCGCCGTCGGCCCGGAACACCTGCAGCTCGTTCATGCGCTCCATGTCGAACGAGAGCGAGCCCTTCGTCCCGTTGATCTCCCACTGCAAGGCGTTGCGGCGGCCGTGCGCGAACCGCGTCGCCTCGAGCGTACCCACCGACCCGTTCTCGAACACGACCGCAGCCTCGACCGCGTCGTCGACCTTCCTCCCCGGCAGGAACGTGTGCGCGAAGCCCTGCACGGACCCCGGCTCACCGTTCAGGAAGCGCGCGAGGTCGACCACGTGCGCCATCAGGTCGCCGAGCGCGCCCGACCCCGCCGCGGCGGGATCGAAGCGCCACGTGTCGAGCGACGGGTCGTCGCCCCAGTCCTGCAGGTAACGGCCGCGGAAGTGGCGCACCTCGCCCAGCTCGCCCGCTTCGATCATTTCCCGCGCGAGCCGCACCGCCGGCACGAACCGGTAGTTGAACGCGCAGAGGTGCTTGACGCCGGTCTCCTCGACGGCTCGCCAGATCTCGAAGCTCTCGGCCGCGTCGCGCCCGAGCGGCTTCTCGCAGACGACGTGCTTGCCCGCACGCGCGGCGGCGATCGTCGGCTCGGCGTGCAGCGCGTTCGGCCCGCCGTTGTCGAAGAGGCCGATCGAGTCGTCGTCGACGAGGCGCTGCCAGTCGTCCGTCGCGTAGTCGTAGCCGTACCGCTCCGCCGCCTCGTCGACAGCCTCGCGGTTCCGCCCGCAGATGCCGACGAGCCGCGGCTCGAGCGGCGGCGGCCACGTCATGTACGCGATCTTCCGGAACGCGTTCGAGTGGGCCTTCCCCATGAACGCGTACCCCAGCATCCCGACGCCGATCGTCTCCATGTGCGCGATAGTAATGAGCCGTGAGCTACTCGCCCGTCACCTGGGGGATCGTCTCGACCGCCGACATCAACCGGAAGCTGATTCCCGGCGCGAAGGCGTCGCCGAAGGTCGACCTCGTCGGCGTCGCGAGCCGCACGCAGGAGCACGCCGACCAGTACGCAAGCTGGTGGGAGATCCCGCGCGCCTACGGGAGCTACGAAGCGCTGCTCGCCGACCCGGAGATCGAGGCGGTCTACATCTCGCTGCCGAACACGCTGCACTGCGAATGGTCGATCCGCGCCGTCGAGGCCGGCAAGCACGTGCTCTGCGAGAAGCCGCTCTCGCGCCATCCCGACCAGGTCGCGGCCGCGTTCGAGGCCGCCGAGCGCGCCGGCCGCCTGCTCAGCGAGGCGTTCATGTGGCGCCACAACCCGCAGACCACGAAGCTGAAGGAGCTGGTCGACGGGGGCACGATCGGCGAGCTGCGGCTCGTGCGCTCCACCTTCAGCTACAGCCTCTACGACAAGGAGAACATCCGCCTCCGGCCCGAGGTGGAAGGCGGCGCGCTGATGGACGTCGGCTGTTACAACGTCTCCGGCTCGCGCTTCCTGGCCGGCGAGCCCGAGCGCGTGTGGGCCGAAGCCTGGTACGGCCCGACCGGCACCGACTGGGTGCTCACCGCAACGATGCGCTTCCCGAACGACGTGATCGCGACGTTCGACTGCGGCACCGCCCTGCAGAACCGCGACGAGCTCGAGGCGATCGGCAGCGAGGGCTCCCTTTTCCTCGACGACCCGTGGCACTGCAACGTGCCGGTGATCGAGCTGCGGCGCGACGGCAGCGCCACCGAGCGGATCGAGATCGAGCCGCAGGACTCCTACCGGCTCGAGCTCGAGAACCTGAGCGACGCGATCCGCGGCGAGGCCGAGCTGCTGCTCGCCCGCAACGACGCGACCGCGCAGGCACGGGTGCTCGAGGCGCTCCATCGCTCCGCGACGACGAACAGGCCCGCCGAGCTGTGACCGAGGCGGAGGCACGCGAGCGCGCCGCGGCGATGCTGGCGGAGGCGGGCATCGTGCTGACGCCGCAGGAGCGCGAGGGGATCGAGGTGGCCGACTTCGGCCTCGGCCGCCTCGACGAGATCGGCCTGCAGGTGGTCGTCTACGTCAACACGCAGCGCGTCTGCGCGAAGGAGCTCGTGCTCTTCGCGGGGCAGACGTGCCCGGAGCACCGCCACCCGCCTATCGCGGGTGAGCCCGGCAAGGAGGAGACGTTCCGCTGCCGCACCGGCAGCGTCGTCCTCTGGGTGGACGGCCACGGCGAGATCGAGCTCCGCCCGGGCAACCAGTTCACGATCCCGCCCGACACGCTGCACTGGTTCCGGGCGGGCGACGAGGGAGCGATCGTCTCCGAGTTCTCGACGCGCAGCCGCGACGAGACCGACGTCTTCAGCGATCCACGGATCGTTCGATAGCGGCGAGCGCCAGCTGCTCGTCCACCTCGCCCGGCTGCCCCGACACGCCGACCGCGCCGACCCGCTCGTCGCCCTCGAAGACGGCGACACCGCCGAGGAAGAACGTGAAGAACGGGTCGAAGCTCGCCCGCTCGACCGGGTCGTCGCGCACCTTCTCGGCGAGCTCCCGTGTCGAGCGTGCGTCGCTGCGCGCCGCCGTGTACGCCTTCCGTTGCGCGTTCAGGCGCGTGTCCGGCGCGGCGCCGTCCATGGTCGCGGCCGCAACGAGCTCTCCATGCTCGTCCGCGACGAACACCGACACCGGCCCCGAGGCGTTTCCGACGACGTGGTCGACGATCGCGCGGGCTCTGGCCAGTTCCACCCTTCGATACTAGATTGAAGACCGGTGGCGGCCGTCGCGATCCGTGGGACGACGTACCCCGTCGTCCTCCCGAAGCTGAAAGACCCCCGGCTGCACCTTGCGGCGACGATCACGTCCCTGCAGGTGCTGGGCCAGGTGGCGTTCCATTTCCGGCTCTCGATCGCGCAGATCCTCGTCTCGCTCGGGACCTGCGCCGTGATCGAGATCGTGATCACGCTCCGCACGCAACGGGTGCTGATGTGGCCCGCGAGCGCGCTCCTGACGGCGAACGGAGTCGCGTTCGTGCTGCGCGTCCCCGGGGAGCGCCACGGCGACTGGTGGAGCCTGCGCGACTGGTGGCTCTTCGTCGCCGTCTCGGGCGGCTCGCTGCTCTCGAAGCACGTGATCCGCTGGCGCCGCGAGCACGTCTTCAACCCGTCGAACATCGGGCTCGTCGTCTGCTTCCTGGCGCTCGGGCGCACACGGGCGGAGCCGCTCGACTTCTGGTGGGGGCCGATGTCGTGGTGGATGGCGCTCGCGCTCGTGATCATCGTCACCGGCGGCTTCGCGATCCTGACGCGCCTCGCGTTGCTCCGCGTCGCGCTCTCGTTCTGGGCGGCGTTCGCGGCCGGCATCGCCGTGCTCGCGCTGACCGGCCACGCGATGACGGCGCGCTGGCACCTCGGCCCGATCACGGGGTTCCACCTCTGGTGGGTGCTCGTGACCTCGCCCGAGGTGCTCGTCTTCCTCTTCTTCATGATCACCGACCCGAAGACGGCGCCGCGCGACCCCCGCAGCCGCCTCGTCTACGGGACGGCGCTCGGGGCAATCGCGGCGCTGCTGATCGCCCCGACGACCACCGAGTTCGCGGCGAAGGTCGCGGTGCTCGGCTCGCTCGCGGTCGTGTGCCTCGCGATCCTCGTGCTGCGCGTGGTGCCGGTCCGCGTCGACCGCCGGCGCGGAGCGATCGCGGCCGCGGCAGGCCTGGCAGCGTTCGCGGGTGTGGCGGCGTTCGCCAACAACGGCGCCCCCGCATCCGTTGCGGCGCCGCGCGCGGTGGGCGCGCTGCCGCCGATCGAGATCGACCCGTCGCCGGGCGTGCAGACGCAGCTCGACCGCGCGACCGCGGAGCAGATCGCCTACGGCCTCGTGCGCGCACGGCACGTGGGCACGGGGGCGACTGTCCGGATCCACCTCGTTCCCGGCACCGACCAGTCGCCGCCGAGCGCGGTGGCGCGGCTCGCGGGCGCGACCTACCGGCTGAGCCAGACCGGCGCCGGCGCGTGGGCGCTCGGCGGCGCGAAGGCTCCTCCCGCCGCGCCCCGGCCCACCAGCGGCTCGCTCGGCGACACGCGCCTCGTGAACGTCGCTCCCTCCGTCGGGCTCGACTTCCGCCAGGGCTCGTTCCGCTTCGGCGTCTCGAACGAGACGAAGTCGATGATGGGCGGCGGCGTCTGCTGGCTCGACTACAACGGCGACGGACGCCTCGACCTGTTCGCCGTCAACTCGTACGCGAGCGCCGACGCCGACCGCTGGGCCGCGCACGGCGGACTGCCGACGAGCGAGCTCTTCGAGAACGTCGGCCGGAGCTTCCGCAACGTGACCCACGAGACGCACGCCGGTCTCGCCGTCCAGGGCGACGGGTGCGTCGCCGGCGACCTGAACGGCGACGGTCGCACCGATCTCGTGGTGACGACGACGAGCGGCGTCGAGATCCTCTGGAACCGCGGCGGCACGTTCCGGGCGGCGTCGCTGCCGGCGACCGGCTGGTACGCGGGCGCCGCCCTCGCCGACGTGAACGGCGACGGGCGCCCCGACCTGTTCGTCGCCGGCTACGCCGACCCGAACCGACCGGTGCCGGGCTCGTATGCCGGCTTCCCGACGAACCTGGCCGGCGTTCGCGACCTGCTCTTCCTGAACGAGGGCGGCGGCCGCTTCCGCGAGGCGGGCGTCGCCGCGGGCCTGGAGGCAGCCGGGTTCCGTCACGGGCTCGGCGCCGAGTTCATGGACGTGAACGGCGACGGCCGCCCCGACCTCTACGTGGCGAACGACGAGGACCCGAACGACCTCTACGTGAACGTGCCGTGGCCGGGCGGCGCGGCGGCGGACCCTGCCGGCCTCGGCTTCCGCTTCGAGGAGCGCGGCAACGCGTCGGGGGTCGACGACCCGTTCGCCGGGATGGGGATCGCGACGTTCGGCGACCGGCTGCTCGTCACGAACTCGCGCGGCGAGCCGTCGGCGGCCTACGACCGCCGGGGCACCGAGCGGTTCGCGAACGACCGACCGAGCGTCGACCCGGCGCTCGGCAGCGACTTCGCCGGCTGGGGCGCCGCCTTCGTCGACCTGCGGAATGACGGCCGACCTGCGCTCGTGCTCGCGGCGGGCGCGATCCCCGTCACGAGCCTCGAGCACGACGCCGAGGCGGTGCGCGTGCTGGCACCGGCGGCGGGACGCACGCTCGGCGATGCGAAGAGCGTCGTCTCGACCGGTTTCCGGCTGAACGGGCGCGGGCTCGCCGTCGCCGACGCCTGGAACGACGGCGGCCAGGAGATCGCGATCAACACGATCGGCGGCAAGCTCGTCCTCCTGCAGCCGAGCAGGCCCGGTGGGCACTGGCTCGACGTCGCGCTGACCCGCTTCTCACCGGGCGCGGTCGTGACCGCCGTGCTCCCCGGGGGCCGGCGCCTGCAGGCGGAGGTGCACGCCGGAAGCAGCTACCTCTCGTCCGAGGACCCGCGCGTGCATTTCGGGCTCGGCCGGGCGACGCGCGTCGAGCGGCTCGTCGTGCGGTTCCCGTCGGGCGCCGTAACTCGGCTCGACGGCGTCCCCGCGAACCGGGTCGTCAAGGTGCTCGCGCCGGACGCCATCCGGCGCGCGTCACGGGCAGCGCCCGCCTCCTGCACCCGCACGACGCACGATTCGGTGGCCCGCCGCTGGAACGACACGGCGGTCGAGGTGCTCCGGCTCGGGAACGCGCCCGACCCGGTGGCCGCGCGCGACCTCTACGACCTCTCGCTCGTCGTCAAGCAGGCGTACGACCGCACGCCGCCCGCTCGAGCGGACGCGGCGATCAGCTACGCCGCGTACCGGCTGCTCCTCTGGCAGGCCTCGCACCTCGAGAACCTCTCGCGGACGTTCGCGCTGCTCGAGAGCCGGCTGCGCGCGCTCTGCTACTCGCCGACGGTCACACGCGGCACCGGGAATCGCCTCGCAGCCGCCATGATCGCCTCGACCCGCGGCGACGGCACCAACGAGACCCTTCACTACGCCGACCCGGGCTACACGCCGCGGAACCAGCCGCTGATCGTCGCGCAGCCGGGGTCGACGGTGCACGACGCGACGTTCTGGCAGCCGCTCGCGCTCGCGCAGTTCTCGCCGCGCGGCTCGGGCGCGGTCCCGGCACGGGTGGAGCCGTTCGTCGGCTCGCAGTGGGGCTCGGTGCGCACGTTTGCCGGCAAGGTCCGCGTGAAGCCGCCGGCGCTCGGCGACCCGTCCGGCAAGCGCTACCGGGAGGCGGCGCTGGCGGTGCTCAGGGCCACCGCGGCGGCGGGCGCCGCGAGCCGTGCCCCCACCACGCCGACCGGGCTCAACACCGGCCTGCCGAGCCGTGGCCTGAAGGGCGACGTCGAGCTCGACCTGAGGCTGAACGCGGCCCTCAACGACGTGGCCGTCTCGGTCTACGGCGCGAAGCGCGAGTACGAGGCGCCGCGCCCGATCTCGATCATCCGCTACCTCGCCTTCAACGACCAGCTGCCGCTCGTGGCCGGGCTGACGCGGAAGGCCGGCGACACGATCGAGGTGCGCCTGCGAGGCCGCTGGGTGCGCGGCGACCGGTGGACGCCGCCCGCCCCCACGCCGGCGTCGCCCGGTTACCCGTCGGCGAGCGCGGCGTACGAGGCGGCAGCGGCCCGGGTGCTCCGGCGGGCGCCACGCGCCGACGTCGGCGTCGCGCAGGGGATCGAGCTGCCGCAGGACGCCGCCGCAGGCCGGGCGATCGGAGCCGCGGTCGCGCGCCGCGTGCTCGCGAAGCTCCGCTAACGCCCGCTGCGCGCCTGCAGCCGCACCGCGACGGTGTCGAGCATGACAGCGCCGAGGAGCACGAGGCCCGTGATGATGTAGATCCAGCCGTTCGACACGCTCAGCGTGTTGAGGCCGTTCTGCAGCGTGCCGATCAGGATCGCGCCGAGGAGGGCGCCGCGCACCTCACCGCGCCCGCCGAAGAGGCTGACGCCGCCGATCACGGCGGCCGCGATCGCGTTCAGCAGCAGGTTCCCGGGCGGGAACGTCAGCGCGACCGAGTTGACCTGCGCGGCGAAGATGATGCCGCCCATCGCGGCGGTCGCGCCCGAGATCATGAAGACGACCACGCGGATCCGCGAGACGTTGATGCCCGCGCGGCGGGCGGCCTCGGCGTTCCCGCCGACCGCGTAGACGTGCCGGCCGAAGGTCGTCCACTTCGCGAGGAACGTCAGCAAGACGAAGAACAGGATGATGATCACGCCCGCGAGCGGCAGGCCCTCGGGCGTCGAGATGATCTTGCCGTGGTTCGCGATCGCGACCGTCCCGAAGACGGCGATGCCGATGCCGACCGCCTTCAGCGCGACGAGCGGCCAGTTCTGCTGGGCGATCTGGGTGCCGCGCGCCACGACGAGCTTGTAGAGGATGCTGATCGGATAGAGCGCCGTGAGGATGGCGGCGATGATCCAGCCGAGCCAGTGCGAGAAGATGTAGGCGTCGGTGTAGTTGATCCAGCGGTCCTGGATGATGATCGTGCCGCGCTGCTCGAGCTTGTTCAGGATCACGCCCTGCCAGATCAGGAAGCCCCCGAGCGTGACGACGAACGACGGCACCCCGATGAACGCCACGATCGAGCCCTGGACGCCGCCGATCAGGGCGCACGCCGCGATCGCGACCAGCATCGCGAGGATCCCGTTCATCTGCCAGCTCGACCCGGGCAGCTGGAGCTCGGCCACGATCAGCGCGCCGATCCCCGCCAGGTAGCCGATCGAGAGGTCGATCTCGCCGAGCAGGAGGACGAAGACGACGCCGTACGCCAGCATCGCGGTGCCGGCGGTCTGCGTGATCAGGTTGACGAAGTTGACGGCCGTGAAGAAGTTCGTCGCCGTCAGCCCGAAGATGATGACGACGAGGATCTCGCCGACGATGATCGGGATCGCGCCGAGGTTGCCGGTGCGGAGGTTGAGCCAGGCACGGTGGTAGAGGCCGGCGACGCCGCCGGGGAGCTGCTCCTCCTCGGGCGGCAGGGCCCGGTCGGGGCCGACGACGTCCGCCGTCGTCACAGCTGTGCCTCCGCCGACGGCGGGATGCCGGAAACCTTCGTCGGCACGCCCGCGGTGATCGCCTGCACGACCGCCTGCTGCGTCGTCTCGCGGCGCTCGAACACGCCGACGGTGCGGCCGAGCCGGAGCACGGTGATCCGGTCGGCGGTCTCGAAGACGTCGTGGAGGTTGTGAGAGACGAGCACGACCGAGAGGCCCTGCTCGCCGAGGCGGCGCACGAGCGCGAGCACCTGCTCGGTCTGCGCCACGCCGAGCGCCGCGGTCGGCTCGTCGAGGATGACGAGCTTCGAGTTCCACTGCACCGCCTTCGCGACCGCGACCGACTGCCGCTGGCCGCCGGAGAGCGTCGCCACCGGCTGACGGACGGAGCGGATCGTGGTCACGGCGAGCGACTTCAGCGTCTCCTGTGTCGTGTGCTCCATCGCCGCCTCGTTCAGGATCTGGAACCGCGCCACCTCGCGCCCGAGGTACATGTTCTGGACGACGTCGAGGTTGTCGCAGAGCGCGAGATCCTGGTAGACGACCTCGATTCCGAGGCGGGCCGCGTCCTTCGGGCCGTTGATGTTCACCTCGCGACCCTCGAACAGGATCTCCCCGTGGTCGGGCGTGTGCGTGCCGGCGATGCACTTGATCAGCGTCGACTTGCCGGCGCCGTTGTCGCCGACGAGCGCCATCACCTCGCCGGGCAGCACCTGGAAGTCCACTCCGTTCAGCGCATGCACCGAGCCGAATGACTTGGTGATGTCCCGGAGCTCGATGAGTGGCGTGTCGCTCATTGGGCGGAAGGGACGTCGGAGGCGTCCCTGAGGACGCCTCCGACGCGTGACCTGCGAGATGCTACTTGCAGTACTTCTTGTACTGGCCGACGCAAACGTCGCTCCGCTTCAGGAACTTGTCCGTGAAGAGGCGCTTGTAGTTGGCCTTCGTGATCCACACGACCGGAAGCGCGAGCGTCGGCTCGTTGCGCGCGCCGTTCTTCCGCACCGTGTTCGTCTTCGGCTTGTGGCCCTTGAGGAGCGAGACCGCTGCCGCAGCGGCGGCATTGGCCTCGTCCGGCACGTACTTGTAGACCGTGCCGCTCTGCCAGCCGGAGAGGATGTACTGGATTCCCTGCACGCTCGCGTCCTGACCGGAGAGCGGCAGCGGCTTCAGGTGCTTCGCCTTCAGGTCTGCGACGACCGCGCCGGCGATGTTGTCGTTCGCGGCGAGAACGCCGTCGATCTTGTTGCTCGTCTTGACGAGCATCTGGCTGAAGATGGTCGCCGCGTTGTTCGCGTCCCAGTCGGGGACGAACTGCGTCGGGCCCTTCTTCAGCGTCTTCTTCTTGAACAGCGGGTTGAAGACGGCGTCGTTGCCGCTCTTGAACCAGAACGCGTTCTGGTCGGTCTGCCCGCCCCAGAGCTCGGCCACGACACCACCCGGGTACGTGCCGCGTGCCTTCATCGCGCGGATGACCCCGTTCGCCTGCGCCTGGCCGACCGCCTTGCCGTCAAACGTGACGTACACCGAGGCGGTGCCGCCGGTGACCTGGCGGTCGTAGTCGATCGCCTTGCCGCCCTTCGAGGTGAACAGCTTCTCGATCGAGGCGGCCGAGCCGTTGTCGAGGGCGGTCTCGATGACCACCTTCGCACCGGCCGCGAGACACGCCTGCGCCTGCGCCTTCTGCTTCAACGGGTCGTTGAGAGCGTTGTTGATCGAGGCCTTCACGCCTGCCTTGGCGAACGCGGCCTTCATCGCCGGAGCGTCGAACTGCACCCAGCGGACGGACGACTTCGTGTCCGGCAGCAGGACGCAGACGTCGACGTTGGCAGTCCGGTGCTTCGTGCTCGCGGTCGCCGTCGCGACGACGAACACGGCGAGTCCGGCGACTACTGCCACGCTGAGGCCGATCGCCGTCGACCTCCGGAAGACTTTCCTCAAGTTCTCTCCTTCGTTTGACGGGGGGTCAGTGTCAACCCCCAACGCTGTCGCATCCGGCGCCGCGAGTCAAGGGTAGGCTCGTATCCATGAAGACGAGTCTCGGTATCTGGGCGTTCGGCGCCATGGCTACACGGTTCAATCCCGGCGGATACAAGCCGGAGCTGCAGGGAGCAACGACGGTCGACAAGGTCCGCACCGCGGTCGAGGGTCTCGGCGACCTGATGGACGACTACGAGTTCCACTACCCGCAGGAGCTCTCGCGGGAGAATCTCGACGCGGTGCGGGAGGCGCTCGACGGGCACGGCATCTACGCCGTCGCCACCGGGACGCACCTGAACCCGCGTTACGGGAAGGGCGGCATCTCTTCGCCCGACGACGCGATCCGCGGCGAGGCGCTCGCCGAGGCGCTCGACGCGGCCGCGCTCGCGGGCGACATCGGCGCGCAGATGATCATCTGGCCCGGCGTCGAGGGCTACAACTACCCGTTCCAGACGGCGTACGCCGACGCGTGGGCGCGCTTCGTCGACGGCGTCGGGCAGGTCGCGTCGGCGTGCGGCGAGAAGGGCGTGACGCTCTTCCTCGAGCACAAGAACTCCGAGCCGGCGATGAAGATCTTCATGCGCAACATCGGCATGACGCTGCACGTGATCCACAGGCTGCGCGGCGAGGGGATCACGAACATCAAGGTCAACATGGACTGGCAGCACCTGATCATGAACGGCGAGAACCTCGCCGAGTACGCGGCGCTGCTTGCCGCCGAGGGGCTGCTCGGCCACCAGCACGCCAACTCCGGCTGGGGCACCTTCGACGACGACAACATGGTCGGCGCGACGGCGTTCATGGAGACCCTCGAGCTCGCGCTCGAGCTGCGACGGGCCGGCTACGGCCAGGGTGACGACCCGCGGCGGCTCGGCTTCGACCTCTACCCGTACACCGAGGACGCGGTCGGCGCGGTGAAGCGCTCCGTGCTGCAGTGGCGCTTCATCGACGGCGTCGCCGCGAAGCTGGACGGGGACGAGCTGCGCAAGGCCCAACAGGCGAAGGACGCGGTTCGCGCCTACGAGCTCGTGTACGCGGCGCTCGGGGCTTGACGACGCTGATCGGCCTCGACGTCGGCACGTCCGGCGTCAAGGGGATCGCGCTCTCCGGCGACGGCGACGTGCTCGCCGTCGCCGAGGAGCCGTACCCGCTTTCCACTCCTCATCCGGGCTGGTCGGAGCAGGAGCCCGAGGACTGGTGGCGAGCGGCGCAGGCCGTACTCGCGCGGCTCCCGGAGGGGCCGGTCGGGCTCTCGGGGCAGATGCACGGGCTCGTCGTCCTGGACGAAGCGGAGCGCGTGCTGCGGCCGGCGATCCTCTGGAACGACCAGCGCACCGGCGCCGAGTGCGCCGAGATCGAGGAGCGCGTCGGGCTCGAGCGGCTGATCGAACTGACGGGCAACCGCGCGCTCACGGGCTTCACCGCGCCGAAGCTCCTCTGGCTCCGCCGCCACGAGCCGGACACGTACGCGCGCATCCGCCATGTCCTGCTGCCGAAGGACTACGTGCGCCTGCGGCTGACGGGCGACCAGGCGATCGACGCCGCCGACGCGTCCGGGACGCTCCTCTTCGACGTCGCGCACCGCCGCTGGTCGGACGAGGTGTGCGCGGCGCTCGAGGTGCCGCTCGAGTGGCTGCCGCCCGCGTTCGAGTCGACCGAGGTGGCGGGCGCCGGCGACCAGGCGGCGGCCGCGCTCGGCGTCGGCATCGCCGCACCGGGACCGGTCTCGGTCGTGCTCGGAACCTCGGGCGTCGTCTTCGCCGCGTTGCCGTCCTACGAGCCCGATGCGCTCGCCCGCGTCCACACCTTCTGCCACGCGGTGCCCGGCACGTGGCACGCGATGGGCGTCATGCTCAGCGCCGCCGGCTCCGCGGCCTGGCTGCAGCGGGCGCTCGCCGCGCCGTACGCCGAGCTCGACGCCGAGGCGGAGCGCTGGGAGCCCGGCTGTGAGGGCCTGTCGTTCGCGCCGTACCTCGCCGGCGAGCGGACGCCGTACCCCGACCCGGATGCGCGCGGAGCGTTCACCGGGCTCTCGGTGCGCCACGACCGCGGCGCCCTGTGGCGCGCGATGCTCGAGGGCGTCGCCTTCGGCCTGCGCGACTCGCTCGAGCTGCTGCGCGAGCTCGGCGTGCGGCCCGAGGTGGGACGCGTCTCGGGCGGCGGGGCGCGCAGCGAGCTCTGGCTCCGCATCGTCGCTTCCGCGCTCGGGCTGCCGCTCGAGCGGACGGAGGTCGAGGAAGGCTCGGCGTTCGGCGCCGCGCTCCTCGCCGGCGTCCGCGCGGGCGTGTTCGCGGACGCGCGGGAGGCGGTCGACCGCTGCGTCCGCGCGCGCTCGGTGGTCGAGCCGGTCTGGGACTACGACGACGCGTACGCGCGCTTCCGCACCCTCTACCCCACGTTGAAGGAGATCTCATGAGCGTAGGCTTGACGGAGCTCATCGAAGAGCGAAGGTGCCGGCTCTGCCGGCGCCGGGAGCGGGAATCATGAGCCTCGAAGGCAAGACCGCTGTGATCACCGGGGCGAGCCGCGGGATCGGCGCCGCCGTCGCCCGGATGCTGCACGAGCGCGGCGTCAACCTCGGCCTCGCCTCGCGCTCCGGCGACGATCTCGGCCTCGAGAACGTCGTCGCGCTGCCGTGCGACGTCCGCGACCTCGACGCGCTGACGCGCCTCTGCGACGCCACCGCCGAGCGCTTCGGCGGCATCGACATCGTCGTGCCGAACGCCGGCGTCGGCGCCTACGGCTCGTTCCTCGACCTGTCGCTCGAGCACCTCGACGAGATGCTCGACGTGAACCTGAAGGGCACCGTCTACGCGATCCGCGCCGCGCTGCCGCACATGCTCGGCCGCGAGGGCGACGTGGTCACGCTCGCGTCGGAGGCGGGCCGCCGCGGCCTGCCGTACGAGGCCGTCTACTGCGCGTCGAAGTTCGGCCAGGTCGGGCTGACACGCGCGCTCGACCACGAGCTGCGCGAGCACGGCATCCGCTGCACGAACGTCTGCCCGGGTGGCGTCGCCACCGACTTCGCGCTCGAGGAGGGCCGCGGCCGGACGCCCGACGTGCTGCCGGGGATGATGACGGCCGAGGACGTCGCCGAGGTGGTGGTCTTCGTGCTCGAGCGGCCCCGCCGCTTCCGCATCCTCGAGACGGCGCTGCGCCCGATGACCGAGCAGAGCTGGGGTTGATCGACGAGGGCCTCCTCGACGCCGGCGACGGGAACCGGATCCACTGGCAGACGCACGGCAATCCCGCGGGGAAGCCCGTGCTCGCGGTCCACGGCGGCCCCGGCTCCGGCGCGAATGACGGCGCCCTGCGCCGCTTCGACCTCGACCGCCACCTCGTCGTGCTCTTCGACCAGCGCGGCTGCGGCCGGAGCGCCCCGCACGCGAGCGACCTCGCGACCGACATGAGCGTCAACACGACCCACCACCTCGTCCGCGACATGGAGCTGCTGCGCGAGCACCTCGGTATCGAGCGGTGGCTCCTCTACGGCGGCTCGTGGGGCTCGACGCTGATCCTCGCCTACGCCGAGCGGAACCCGGAGCGCGTCTCGGAGATCGTTATCGCCGGCGTGACCATGACGCGTCCGGAGGAGATCGACTGGCTCTACCGGGGCGTCGGCCGCTTCCTGCCGGAGCAGTGGGAGCGGTTCCGCGCGGCGGCCGGCGACGACGACGTCGTCGCCGCGTATGCGCGCCTCCTCGAGGACGCGGATCCGGCCGTCCGCGAGCGGGCTGCCGCCGAGTGGGTCGCGTGGGAGGACGCCGTCATCTCCCACGAGCCGAACGGAGTCCCCGGCGCCTACAGCGCCCGCGTCGACGATGCGCGCCTGGCGTTCGTCCGCATCTGCACGCACTACTTCTCGCACGGCGCCTGGCTCGAGGACGGCGAGCTGCTCCGCGACGCGAACCGTCTCGAGGGCATTGCCGGCGTCCTCGTCCACGGCAAGCTCGACCTCGGCTCACCGCTCGAGACCGCCTGGCAACTGCACCGGGCGTGGCCGGGCTCGGAGCTCGTGGTCGTCGACGACGCCGGACATACCGGGAGCGACGCGATGCGCTTCGCCGTCGCCGCGGCGGCGAAGCGGTTCGAGCAATGAGTCCTGCGACAAGAGATCGCCGAAAGGGCGCGAATCAGGAAGAGGGCGCCGGTAGATTCGGTCTGATGAAAAGGCTCCGAGTCGTGTCGTTGAACCTCTGGGGGCTCTCCCTGTGGCGCGAAGTGGCCGACCTTTGCGAGGCGGAATGCGTTGACGTTGCCTGCCTTCAGGAGGTCGATAGACACTACCGAGACAGAAGCCGGTGGGACGACGTGCCCGCGCGAGCTGCGGATGAGTTGGGCTGGGAGTGGGCTTATGCACCTGCGATCTTTCTGCCCGATACGACCGGGACGCGCCAGTACGGCAATGCGGTGCTCACGCGCCTTCCGCTACTCGGCCGACGCGAGCACGCACTGGCTCCCGAAGTGGAGTGGACGGAACCGGACGACAGCCTCACCGAGCCCCGGATTCTTCTCGAAGCCGTCATTGAGGCGCCGTGGGGTGGCCTTCTGCGGATCGGCTGCACTCATCTTGCTGATGTCGTCAATCCGGAGGACGAGTGGATCGGGCGCCGTCAAGTCGCCGACATCCTGCGCGTCGTGCGGGATCCCGCATGGACTCATGTGCCGACCGTCCTGACGGGCGACTTCAATGCGCGGGTCGGCTCCGAGTTACTGGGTGATCTCGAGACATCCCTTCGTCTCGTGGCGGTTGAACAGCCGCATGTCGACCACCTCTTCATCTCGGATGGCCTCCGTGCCACAGAGGCTCGCCTACTTGGCCCGTGCGGGTCAGACCATCTGCCCCTTTTGTGCGACCTCGTTCCCGCCTAAAAGCCAGAGGAGCGCCGTTACCAGGTTTCCAGCTTTGCCTCGTCCCAGGAGCCAGTCTCGGCCGAAGGTGGGTCAGTCAAGGGCACTTTGCAGTTCGGAAGCCGTGGGCATCGCCGCGGAACAGGCGACGCGTGATGCGACGATCGCCCCCGCGATCGTGCCTCTTCGGACGGCTTCGACGAGCGATCGCCCCCTCAGGAGCGATTCGCCGAGCGCCGCCGCGAAGGCGTCCCCCGCGCCGAGCCCGTTGAGAACGGTCACAGCGCGGCCTTCGACATCGGTGCGCTGACCGTCCTCGAACACGGTCGCACCGCGCTCACCGCGCTTCAACACGAGGGTCGCCACCTCAGGAAGAGATGCCGCGGCAACCTCTTCCTCGTTGCCGATCACCACGTCCGCGGCGGCGACAGCATCACGAACAACGGCCGGGAACGCCGCCACGTCGTCCCAGAGATCAGGCCGCCAGTCGAGGTCGAAAATCGTCACCCCTCGGTGTGCGCGTAGCGCGCCGAGAGTCGTCTCGCGGCTCGGAGACTGCGCGAGCGCGGTCGCGGTGGCGTAGAGGATTCTCGCGTCGGCGACCTCCTCCTGGTCGAAGTCTTCCGTCTCGAGCCGCCAGTCAGGAGCCGTCGGCTTGCGATAGAAGGTGATCGGAAAGCGATCAGGTGGCCAGATCTCGCAAAACGTGGGCGGTGTCTGCCAGTAGGGGTCGACGCCGAGGAACCGCACGTCCACTCCCTGCTCGGCAAGCCACCGGCGGATGAACACCCCGTGGCCGTCAGCACCGACTCGCGAGACGATGGCGGCGTCAACCCCGAGGCGCGCCAGACCGGTTGCCACATTCCCGGCGAATCCTCCGACGTAGCGTCTAAACGTCTCGACCTCCGACAACGGCGTCTCGAACTGCTCCGGGTACAGGTCGACCCCGACACGCCCGAGCACTGCTGCGTCGATCAAAGGAAGCTCCTCTCGTCGCGTCGGGCTTCGCGACAACTCGTGCCCGCGGCCCAGGCGGCTTCGCCGCAACTGAACGCCTCGGTCTGCACACCATGCGAACGCGCAATGATGAGAGCGCCAGGTTCTGCCTGGCTCGTCACGACGCGCGTGGCCGCCAGCGCCGCCGGCCTCAACCTCGTCATTGCGGAAATGCCCCCACGAAGGAGCATGCGGCGGCTCCGGCCCGTGAACCCTCCTCCATGCATTCACGGAGCGTCCGGCCTGCGAGCCGAACGGCCAAGAACGACCCGATGAACGCGTCCCCAGCACCACAGGTATCGATGACGTCTACCGCCCGAAGTGCCGACATCTCTATGACCTCCCCCGCCTCGCTCGCCAAGCTCCCGCGCGAGCCGCGCAGCACGACCGCACAGCGGACGCCTGCCCGATGAAGCTGGCTCACCACGCGCCACGGCTCGTCTCTCGGAGAGGACACGAACGCGACGTCCAGGTCGGCAAGGGCCGTTCCCAGGCCATGGTCGGAGAAGTCGTACGAAAGGGTTGCGCCGGCGTCCGCTGCAATTCGCCAGAGCTCACTCAGGTGCCTCGGTAGCCGCGTCGCATGAATATGGCATGCGCCTACCGCAATTTCGGCTAGATCTGCAGGAGGCGAGAACGCATCGGTGATCGTGTACTCCTCGCGAACGAAGCGGCGCTCGCCGTCAGTGGCGAGAGCGATTTCCGTGACGGCCGTGGGAAGCGCGCCGTCGCGCACGACGCGGCTGATGTCGACGTTCTTCTTTCTCAACGTGGCCAGCACCCTGTCTCCCTCGACATCGCGTCCGACCGCCCCGAAATAGGCAGTCTCCACGCCTCGGGAAGCGAGGGCGACCGAAACGTTGGCGCAGCTGCCACCTACGAGTTCACGGTCGACCGGTGGCAGATACCGATCAAGGCAGTTGTCTCCAATACAGATGACGGCCCGATGGCGACCATTCAGGGCTCGCATTCACACCGCCGCGGCTCACGAGTAGGTAGAGAAGACAACTCAGTCCGCGCGCGACGGTAGCGGTACAAGTTCCAGCCCCCGTCGCCGGAATATCGCAGCGCAGTCGAGACCGTGGCGCCTCAGGAACGGCACCGCGCGGAGAGCCGCTCCGGCGGTCGCCGGGACGTGCGCATCTGACCCGAGGCTCGCCCATGCCCCCTCACGGGCGATGCTCGCAATGAGCGCGGCGACGAGATCAGGGCGAACACTCATGTCGTTCCCGTTCACCTCGACGGCGACCCCGTGCCTCACCGCCGCGCGGGTGATCTCGTCGAGCATCTTCGACAGGTTGGGCGGCTGGCCGGGAACGGAGAAGCCGAGCCGTACAGGGTGCGCAAGCACGTCATAGCGGCCGCTCGCGGCCGCGGCGACCTGGAGCTCTGCGTAGTCGCGCCATACGCCCGTCGGTTCATCCACGATGCGTGTCTCCTCGATCCCGGAATCATCGGACAGCACGTGAACTGATCCGACGATCACGTCCCATGCCGGTGCGGACGGATCGACAACCTGTTCAAGGGCTCGCTCGTAGTCATCGTGGAGCGGACGCGCGTCAAGCTCGAGCCCCACTCTCACCTCGATCGGGGCGACGCCTCGGGCATCGCTGATTGCGTCCAGATACGCCTGCCTTGCCAGGGGCTGGCCCTCGAGCGTCCACCGGCTCACCAGGTACGCGATCGTGTCGCGGACTTCGGACAGATGCTGCGCGTGCTCCGTGAAGGCGATGGTGTCGACGCCGTTCGCGGCGGCGGCGGCCGCCATCGTGCGCGCGTCCGACATGAGAAAGTGGTTGTGGTTGTCCGCGATCAGCGTCTGATCCTCTGGGCCTCGTCATTCCGCCGGGCATGTGCTCCGTCGTTCAGCAGCACCGCCCGCAGCGGCCTTGCTGGGTCAGCGAGATCGACCGATGACGGACATGAACCGCGCCCGATGGCGAGGACGGCAAGACGGATGTCCTTGGCAACGGAATCGCCCTCTCCGATGGCACTCGCCGAGACGAGCCTGCCGTCGCTCGCGAGATCGAACCGGATCTCAACCCCGTCCTCTCGCACACGCAGGACTTCTCGCGCTCCCAGACTCGGAACCCCTGCGATCTGCAGCGTCAAGTCGTACTGATCCGACCAGAACCACGGAACAGCCGTGTAAGGCCGTGAGGCACCGAGAAGCGCAAGCGCGGCGGCATCGCCTTGGTCGACGGCGTTGCGCCACGACTCGAGACGCAGGCGGGCGCAATCGGCGAACGGCAAAGGAAACGAACAGCAGTCTCCTGCGGCGAAAATGGCCCCGTCGGACGTCGCGAATCGGCTGTCGACGACGATCCCCGCTTCTGTTCGAAGTCCCGCAGCGCCGGCGAGGTCCGTATTCGGTCGTGCGCCGACCGCGGCGATGACCACGTCGGCGACAAATGCGTCCGAGTCGTGTACCTCCACAGCGAAACGCCGCCCCGCGCGCCGTACGGCTGCGACCCTGGCACCACACCGGATATCCACCCGCTCGCGGCGGTGCCGTGCCGCGACGACCGAAGCTATCGACGCGGGCACCAATCGCTCGAGCACATGGAACGCCTGCTCGAGGACCGTGACGGAGCAACCGCGCAGGGCAGCGCACGCCGCGATCTCGAGGCCAAGGAATCCACCTCCGATGACCACAGCTGTCATTCCCGGCTGCAGCTGGTCCCTCAATCTGAGTACGTCTTGCCAGGTGCGAAGTCGAAGCGCATGTTCGCCGCCGGGGACGGAGAGGGACGAGGCTCTCGCGCCGGTTGCAATCAACAGGCGGTCGTACGACATCTCTCGACGCCCTTCGAAGAGAACACGGCCGGCCCGACGGTCGATCGCCTCGATGCGGCCGTAGACGAACTCGATGCTCGCAGAGCGCAGCGACCCGAGGACGCCGCCGCCGGGCGGCCCGGCCGTGGCATCCCCAAGGGCCGCCTTTGAAAGTGGAGGGCGTTCGTACGGTGCGAAGGGATCTGAGTCCACAACGCTGATCGGCCCGTCGAAACCACAGGCGCGCAAGGCGAGAGCGGCTCGCGTTCCGCACTCTCCCCCGCCGATGACGACTATGCGACGCCCCATTTCGGGTGGCGTCAGTCGATGAACACGTAGACGGTGCCGTCGTCGACACGTGTGCGATACGTGCGGAGATCGATGATGGCGGGCGCGCCCTTCGCTTCTCCGGTTCGATAGTCGAAGCGTCCGTTGTGTCTTGGGCACTCGATGATCGAGCCCATCACAAGCCCGTCGCACAAGCGTGCCCTCTCATGGGTGCAGTGTCCTTCGGTTGCATAGAAGCTCCCGTCGGGCGCGCGGTAGAGCGCGTAGTCGCCGCCGGCATGATCGAAGGGAACGACATCTTCGAACTCCACGTCGTCAACAGCGCAAACTGCGATCCAGGTCGAGGCGCTCACCCGGAAAGCGCCGACGGAATCGACGGGGGGGTTCGGTACGGATGCGCCCCAAGAGGGAGTTCACGGTGGATGTAGTACGTCTGGTCGCGCAGCTGGCGGATCACCGCGGGGACGATCTCGCGATATGCGGCAAAGAGAGACGGAGAAGCTGGAACGAGGTCGTGCTTCACCGCCGCGTGCAAAGCCGGCAGCTTGTGGTATGGCACCAGCGGGAACATGTGGTGCTCGACGTGGTAGTTCATGTTGAGGTAGAGGAACCGGAAGATCGGGTTCATCAAGACGGTGCGCGTGTTCAGTCGGTGGTCAAGGAAGTCTTCGCCCAAACCCGAGTGCTGAGTCAGGACAAAGAGTTGGCCGAGAAACGCACCGTAGAAGCGAGGCCCGAGAACAAGTAGGAACGGGAGAGGCGATGCGAACGCGATACACGCAGCGATCATTGCGGCGTAGATCGCGAGCCACACGCGCGCCGTCCGGAAGACCTTCCTCAGTTCGGTCGCCGGCAGGAACGACGCTTCCTCGGACGTGATACGGCCCGTGGCGTGGTAGAGGACGCGGGCGAGCATCATCGGGACGTAGACCAGCCCGAAGAAGTTCGCGATGATGCGCACCAGCCGCGCCGGCCTCATTACATCGATCTCAGGGTCGCGACCGACGACCAGCGTGTCGGTGTGGTGGCGCGCGTGACTCCACCGCCAGACCGTCGGCTCGAGCATGTTCATGAAGGAGCCGAGTTGATACCCGAAGGCGTTCAACCAGCGCGTGCGGAACGCGGTGCCATGTCCGTACTCATGCCAGCGTGCATCCGCACCCGATCCGTACAGAAGACCGTAAACGGCGAAGCAAGGAATCGCCCGCCATGTCCCGTAAGACAACACGCCGAGCGCGCCGGAACCGGTGAGCCCACCCAGCCACAGGACAAGGTCGATCAACGCTCGACGATCGGAACGCCCCATGAGCTCCCGAAGGCGTGGACGGGGAATCGCACTACGAAACCAATCCGCGCCGGCAAGACCACCCTCGACGGCCCTCTCGCCTCGTTTGCCGTCGAGGCGGTACTCGTCGAGATGCTCTCTACCCATCAGGCCCCCCGGCGGCAAGGGCTCCTACGGTGGGCTCCGATGCCGCACGCTCCGCGAGCTCCTTCAAGAGGCGGATGTCCTCCAGGCCCTCCCTCGCATTCGTCCGCGGCGGTTCACCCGTGACGACACAGCTGTGGAACTCCTCGAGCTCTCGTCGAAACGCCTCGTCGTACGACACCGTAAAGGTCTGTTCCCAGGAGACGGTCCCGTCGCCGGCCTGCAGAACGAGACCAGTTGGAGCATTTCGAAGGAACGGTGACGGAAACCGCAACGCGAGTCGGGAGGAGGCCGTGATGACCTCGAAGTGCTGCTCGTAGCGGACAAGATCGGCGGTCGCCGTCCATGTGCTGACGGCGTCGGCATCTGTCGGGAGCCCGAAAACCCCCACGACGCCGAGACCGTCGGCGCGGATCGCAGCGTGTTTGACGCTCGGGCGGCCGCACAAGCCGGCGAGCAGATTGACATCGTGAATCATGGAGTCGATGAGTGCCGTCCGATAGAACCGTCGGATTGCCTCGTCGGCGGACGGCAGAGCCTCGGCGACGAGCTTGTCGTCGTCGGCACGCAACTCCGCCAGGACTGCGGGGTCGACGTCGGTGGCCGGGAGCACATGATGGTGGGCGAGATACGGATCCTGCGGACTCTCGAACGTCGCCGTGCGCGCGAGGAGCGGTTCTCCGAGACCTTGAAGCTCCGCGAGCGCGCGCTCGTACGCCGGGTCGTATCGCTTGTGGTAGCCCACCATCAATGTCACACCGGCACGTTCAGCGGCTGCGATCATCTCCTCGCCTTCGCGTGGCGTAACGCACATTGGCTTCTCGACAAACACACCAATGCCAGCCTCGGCCGCAGCACACGCCACCGGAGCATGCGATCCAGACGACAGGACGAGAAGCGCATCGAGCGGCTCGGCGAACATGTCGTCGGGATGAGTGTGGACTCGTGGGACCTCGTAGGCCTCACCGAGGCGCCGGACGAGTTCCTCTGACAAGTCACAGAGCGCCACGATTTCGAACCGGTCGTTCATCTGGCGTAGATGCGGAAGATGCATGACCTGCGCGATCACACCGCAACCGAGGACGCCGACGCGCAGCCGCCTACCTTTCATGTCGTGCCTTCTGACCGTGCGACGTCGCAGTTCGCAGAAGCGCGACAGCACGCTCGATGGAACCGAACGGGTCTGCGGCCGCGTCTTCCCACTCGATCGAAAGAGGTCCGTCGTACCCGACTTCCGCGAGCGCAACGGAGAATGCCGCCCACCACGCGACGTCGTGTCCGTCGCCGGCAGTGGCGTACCGGTACGACCGGTCGGCCGGCGTCGAGACCCCCTCCTGATCTCCCTCGAGCAAGCCGTTGGTCGCCGTCGCCTCCTCGTCGAGCACAACGTCTTTGGCATGGGCGTAGCGCACGAGCGGCCCGAGTGCGCGGATCGCACGCAACGGGTCCATCTGCTGCCAGAAAAGGTGCGACGGGTCGAGATTGACGCCTAGCTGGCCGGCGGCGTCTCCAAAGGCGTTGCGTAGGCGGAGAAACCCACGCGGCGTGAACACGGTTTGACCGGGATCGAGCTCAAGGCAAATCGCGACGCCTGGTGCACGTTCCGACGCAAACTCGAGCAGCCCTTCCCAGTAGGGAACCAATCGTTCACGCCACTGCCATGCGACGCGACCGTGATCCTGCGGGAGCCACTCCACGGGAAGGAACGCTGGTCGGACTCGATCGTCAGGACCTGCGACCGCGCACCCGGACATGCAGACGACTCGCTCGACACCGAGGGCGTCAGCGGCGACGAGCGTCCGCCTAAGGGTTCGATCGTCGGCACTGCCACCGTCGATGACATCCGGGAAGAGCTGGTTCCCCGAGCAGTTGAGCGCCGCCAGCTCCACTCCAGCGTTCCGCGCGTCCCGCAAGAGGGATTCGACGCCGCGATCGTTTCCGAGCTCGTCGAGGTCGAGGTGAGGAGCTGACGAGAAGCCACCCGTACCGAGCTCGACCTGGCCGATTCCATGCTCGGCGGCCCACGCGAACGCCGCGGGACGTGGAAGCTGACGAAGCCCGTCGGTGAAGAGCCCTATCGGCTGCGGCACCATGCCCATCAGTAGGCACCCGGGCCTTCGAGCAACAACACCAGGCGGCGGATGCCTGCGTCCGGCGCAGGCCATGTTCCGCAGCCGCGGAAGGCCTCTGCATACCCGCAGCCACGCTGACCACCGCGCAGACGCGCGAGCGTGTCCGTCAATTCGACAAGGCTCTGCCCGTGGAGCAGCGTGAGCTGCGACTCGTGCGCTCGTACCATTGCTCGCCTGATCTCGATCGCGTCATCGATGTCGAGCCATACGTGCGGCTCGAAGTCGAGCCCTTGCTCGCTGTCCATGAAGACGAGGTCAATCGTCCGTTCCAGCGGTTGCTGGTCGGCTCCTCCCGCCGCGGCAGCCGCGATCCGCACATCCAGCGCCAGCGCCGCGGCCGCACGATGATCGACGTGATAGTCGTTCGGTGAGTGTGTGATCAGCAGGTTCACACGTAACGTTCGGAGGAGCGCGATGAGGGTCCCGCGTGGATCGTGCTCCCCCAGGTCGTGAACTCCGCTTAGTCCACCTAGTTGTGCCGCCCGTCTCGCTTCAGCCAGTCGAATCGCGCGCGTCTGATCGCCCGACTCACCGGAAATCCCCGTTTCACCGCTAGTCAACAGGCCCACGTGGACCGGCAGCCCGCGACGGGCAAGCCGAGCGAGCGTCCCTCCGCAGGCACCCTCGACGTCGTCAGGATGCGCGCCGAGCGCCAGCACTACCGTCTCCTCAACTGACCATGCAGTCAGTTTCCTCTCCTTTCTGTCTGCGGGGCCGCCAAAGGGCGGCCCCGCAGGTCGGCTCTCACGACTTCGGGGCAAGCAAGCTGAGGTTCACACGGTTGTAGATCGGGTGGAACACGAACCCGGTGACCTTGTTCGAGATGACGAAGACGTCGTTCGTGTTGAAGAGCGGCACCCACGGAGCCCAGCGCCGCATGATCGTTTCGTCCAGCTTCTGGTAAGCGGCGAACCGCGCAGGCCCGGTCAGCGAGAACGCACGCTGGAACATCGGAATCGCAGACTTGTCGTCGAAACGTGCCTTGTGGCCGGGTTGATCCGCGAGTCGTGGATCGAGCAACGGCGTAAAGAAGTCCTCGGGATCGGGGTAGTCCTGAGTCCAACCCTGAACCATTCCCATCGGGACGCGATTCGACCGCTTGTCCTGCACCGGATCAAGCGTTGAAGACGGCCCGATGTGGAGGGTGATCCTGATGCCGATCTTGGCGAGTTCCTGCTGGACGACCTCGCCCACCTTCACGTCACCGTCGTAGCAGTCGACCCGGAGACTCACCGGCGTGGCGACGCCCGACTGGCTCATCAGTTGCCGAGCTTTGGCGAGGTTGCCACCGAGCGGGTATGCGTGATAGTCCCGCCAGCCCGCCATCGTCGGAGGCAAGATCTGGTCAGTCGGACGGGCGACCCCGAACCCGCCGACGATCTTGGCGATCTGGTTCCGGTCGATCGCGTAGTTGACCGCCTGACGCACCTTGACGTTGTCGAACGGGGGAACGTCGTTGTTCATCCAGATGTAATGGATCCCGGCCTCGGCATACGAGAACACCCGGCCCTTGAGCGACGGGTCGCGGAGCGCCTGATTCGCAGGCCCCGCGAGGAGTGGCTCGATGTAGGTGTCGATCTCGCCTGCCTTGACCTTGAGCAGCGCCTGCTGCGGGTCAACGCCGATCGGCATCTTGATCTCATCGGCCTTGCCGCGCGACCCGAGGAGCTTCGCGTTGTAGCTCGGGTTGCGCACGAGATCGAGCTCACGAGCGGGTGTGTAGCTCTTGATCATGTAAGGCCCGGTCGAAGGCAACGACCCGTCCTCGATCGGTTTCACCGCTGTTCCGACCGGAACCGGGCAGAGCCATTTCATCGATACGCGCTGAGGCAGCGAGCCGCTCCGACCGGTCAGCTTGAACGTGAGGCTCGTCGACGTTGCGACGATCCCTGATACGTGCTTCGTCTTTCCCTTCTCGAATGCGTTCACGCCAACGATGTCGGTGAAGAAGTACGGCGCGGGGCCGGCCAGCTTCGGATCGAGAGCGCGCTCGAACGTGTACTTCATGTCGGCGGTCGTGATCGGCTTCCCGTTCGAGAAAGTCGCCCCCGAGCGCCAGCGGAACGTCCAGGACTTTCCGCCATTCGACGCCGTCGGAAGCGCTGCTAAACCGGGCACGAGCTTCGTGCCGGCTTGGCCCGAGGCGTCGGGGTAGCGGAGAAGCGTGGTGCACGTCGCGTCTGCGATCGTCCACGTCGTCGCGTAGTACCAGAGGGCCGGATCCATGTGGTCGATGCTGGAGGTGCCCAGTGCGACCGTCACCGTTCCGCCGGCTGCCCGGCTGTCATGCGCGGGCCTGGCAACGGCGGTGCTGGCCCACGCGATGACAGCGACCATGGTCAGAAGCGCCGCAAGCGCCCCTGACCGGATCGTGCGACGTGACATTCTGCCGTCTCCTTTCTGTCGCGCGGCCGGGCTGTTCCCGGCCGCATTTCTCCGCTCGCGAGCGCTCATAAGGGCGCCTCGCGAATGCGGGGGTCGAGAAGGCCGTGGACGATGTCCACGATGGAGTTTGCGAGTACGGCGACGATCGCGGCAAAGGCGATGACGCCTGCGGTGAGTGGGTAGTCAAGGCTGCGGATTGCCTGGAGGCCTACGTAGCCGAGACCTGGGAGACCGAAGACCTTCTCCACGAAGAACGTGCCTGCGAGGGCGACCCCGACGTCGGCGCCGAGCAGTGTCACGATCACGGGTGCCGTGTTCGGCTGGACATGCCGCAGCAGCACGCGCCGTGTTGACGCTCCCTTCGCTCGAGCTGTTCGCACGTACCCCTGCGCAAGCTGCTCGAGCGTGAGCGAACGGAAGTAGCGCGCGTAGATTCCGCCGGTTCCCAGCGCGAACACGAGCCACGGAAGCAGTAGGTGGTGGGCCCATGCCAGCGGGTGCTCGCGCAGGTTGACGTATCCATCGATGGGGAAGATGTGAAACGCCGAGCCGAGCGGCACCCCGAGGAACGTGCCCTGCGTTGGCTCGTAGGCAAAGAAATAGGACGCCATCGGCGCCAGCCAGAAGACCGGTATCGAGACGCCGAGCAGTGCGATGACGATGCTGAGTCGATCCGGAAGCGACCGCGGACGCAGCGCGCCGATCGTCCCGACGGCGAATCCGATCAGCAGCCAGAGGACGGCACCGCCGATGACGACGGAGGCGGTAGTCCCCGCGGCCGGCAGCACAATGTCTGTGACAGGACGCCGCTGCAGGTACGAGTACCCGAAGTCGAGGTGAAGAACGCCCCAGAGGAAACGCGCGTACTGAACGTAGTACGGGCGGTCGGTGCCGAGCTCGTGCGCGACCCGCGCCACCTCCTCCGGAGAGGCGGCCTTACCTGCAATGCGAGTCGCGGGATTCGCGCCGGTCTTGGCGGCGAGCAGGTAGAAGAGCGCCCACGTCAGGAACGTGATCAGAACGAACTGCAGAGCCATCGCCGCTAACCGCCGAAGCAGGAATGCGCCGGTCATGTAGCGTCTCCGTACAGCGCCTCACGAACACCGTCGCCGAACACGTTGAACGCGAGCATCGTCAGGACCAGCGCGAAACCAGGCACGATCGCGAGGAAAGGCGCCGTGAAAAAGAGCCCCGAGTCAATGGAGTCGCTGAGCATCTGACCCCAGCTAGCTGTCGGCGGAGGAACGCCGACGCCGAGGTAACTGAGCCCGGCTTCGAACATGATGTTCCCGGCGATCACTGTCGTCGCGTACACCACGAGCGGGGCAGTCACCTGTGGCAGCACGTGGCGGCGCAGTATGCGCGCGTCGGTCGCACCAATCGACCGTGCCGCCTCCACCAGCGTCGACGAGCGGATCCGCAGCACCTCGCCGCGCACGATCCGTGCCGGGTAGTACCAGGTGAACAGCGCGATGATGACAAGAACGTTCACGAGCCCGGGGCCGAGCACCACCGCGACCCCAATCGCGAGGAGGAGCGCCGGAAACGCCATCCCCGCCTCGACGGCGCGCGAGATGACGGCATCCGTCAAGCCGCCGAACCATCCCGCGGCAAGACCGAAGATCACTCCGGCGAGGAGCGAGATGCCGGTCGCACCAACGGCGACGATAAGCGACACACGCGCGCCGTAGAGCAAACGGACCAGCATGTCGCGACCGATCGTGTCGGCACCGAGAACGAAGACATCTCCGTGCGGATTTGGGGTCACTGAGTCCGCCTTGAAGGCGCGGCCGAGTGGACCGATCGGCACGCCGTCCGCGCCAACCGCCGCGTCGATCTGCTCGTTCGGCCCATGGCCGGTCCAGTGCGCGGCTATCGGTGCGCCGGCACCGGCCGCGAGTACCAGAGCGACGAGGAACCCAAGCGCAGCCATGCTCACGCGATCCGAGCGGAGGCGCCGCCAGAAGAGTGTCCACGGACTCTTCGCGTGTCCAGCCGCCTCGGCGGCACCGGACTCAGGCCGAGCAACGTCGTCCGGGTGCGCTGCGCCCGGAGCCGTCACGCGTGCGCTCGCGCGCGTGGAGGGCGCGGGGCCCGACGGTCTCGAAGCGAGTTGCTGCCTGTCGACCGCCGGACCACGCCCCCGCTGCTCTACGAGCCCTGCGCCCAGGGGTTCGGCTCCACCTCGTAGAGGTTTCCCTGCCCGTGCTGGAGGGTGTAGAAGACGTGCCACCCTCCGTGGAATGGATGAGGCGACTTGGCGCCGAGCAGGCCATCCGGACTTGGATCGCCGTCGGAGACAGTGATGCCCGTCAGCTCGTTCTCATCGTCTGAAAGGCCATACTTTCCGAGGGTCTGGCTGAGCGCCGCGATCGGGTCGCGACCCGCCGCCAACAGCCGAAGAGGCTTGTTGCCGGTGACGCCGTAGTCCGCGTTCGCGTCGAACATCCACATCGAGTCGAAGTGACCCGTCTGGGTATGCAGGGTATTGCCGGCGTCTTCTTCGAAGACAACGTGATCCTTGTCCCACCAGGCGACATTGTCGAAGCCCGAGTGATTCTGGTCGCCAAGGAAGACGAGGTTAAAGCTCCCGGTACCGGCCGCGGAGTCGGTCATCACGAACCGGAAGATGCTGCCGTAGCCGCCGTTGGCGTTCTCCTCGCTGCGACGGTCGGTATCTCCCGTGTCCGAGAACCAGATCTCCTGGAAGTGCGTACCGGGTCGGTAGACGGCGTTCTCGGGCCGGCGGAACGGCGTCGCGAACGCGTTGTAGCACGCGGTATTCGCGTCGTACGGGGCCGGCATCCCGCCTGCAGGAACGACCTGGCAGGTGACCCAGCGCGCTGCGAACGTCCGCCCGTAGCTGTGCAGTGAACGCAGCCCGGCGTCGGTGATGACTGGGTCGTTGTTGGCTCCATTGGACCGGGTGGCGCCGCGCGGAGCAATAGGAGTTCCGTCATCCGCCAGGACTTGAAGTGCCTCGAGGCGGCCTCCCCCGGCAAGGAAGCTCCGATCATTGGGTACCCACCGGTAGACGTAGTCCATCGGTGCCTTCGCGTTTGGATTCGCGACTCCCTTTCCACCACCGTCGTCCTCGGCGATGATCATGCTCCCGTCGGGGGCGATTTGCATCCCCTCGTACGAGGAGGCGCCGAAGTACGCACCCTCGTTGCGAGGATCGCTGCCGTCGGCGTTGAATGACCACACTCCCCCATTGGGCGACCGCTCTTCGGGCGAGGCCAGGAGCTTCTTACGGAACGGGTCCCACGTAATCCCGTCGAAGCCGGGCAACGCGTTGCCGTCGGCGTCACGATCGGCGACGATCGTCACGCGATGGGCGAAGTCAGCGTCGAGGTTGACGCGCATGATGGTCCCCCGAATGCCCGCCGACGCTGGATTGCCGTTGCCGCCGAACCCAATCGACGGCCATTCATGAGCCACGAAGAGGAAGTGGGTCCCGTAGTCGTAGGCGGCGTCGGCACCGTGCTGACCGCTGAGCACGAGATAGACCATCTTGTCGGGCGACGTGTGAGTGGCGAACGGGCCCAGTTGGTAGCCACTCGTGGAGTCGCCGGTAATGGTCGTTGGAACCTGCGTCCCGTCGTCGAGGAACGAAAAGAGCTTGATCGCAGGCTTCGATCCAATTGCAGGCGACGGATTCTCGACCGGCTGATCGCCGGCGACGATCAAGGCATCACGTAGCTCCCGTGTCCAGGCGTTGGGTTGGGTATCACCGCCCGCCGCTGAGATGTTCGGGAAGACGCCGGTCGTTGCCTTCGGTCGCGCATTCGGAACTCCCGCGTACGGGTAGCTCGCCCACGACGACCCGCGATGCGTATGGCCCGCTGCTCCGGCCAGGGGAACGATCGCGCCAACTCCAACGGCGAGCGCAACACTCAATGATCTCCGGAATCCCACACCCGACCTCCTCCCTTGGACGGCGAAAACCGGGCGATCGTACGCGCTTCTCGAGAACTTTTCAATACCTGTTTAAATAATCTTGATGCCAGAAGAGAGCCTCCTCCGGCAGGAGATCCGGGAACAACCGCATTCCCTGATGCGCCTGCTCGCGGCGACCACCGCGTTTTCGGATGCGAGGGAGCTCTTGCGGGCACACAACACGCGCGCAATCCGTCTCGTCGGCCATGGATCGTCGGACAACGCGGCCTGCTACGGCGTCTACGCGTTTGCGCTCCTCGGCGGCCTCCCCGCGGTGCGCGATTCGATCTCGCTCCCGGTCTACTACAGGAGTGAGAGCAGACTCGAGCACTCAGCCGTTGTCGCGCTGTCGCAGTCCGGACGGACGCCCGACGTCGTCGCCTACGTCGAACGCGCGCGGGCCCAGCGTGCACCAACCATCGCGCTCACGAACGATCCGTCGTCGCCGCTAGCCGAGGTCGCGGACGTGACCGTGCCACTTCTCGCAGGCCATGAGCGTGCGATCGCAGCGACAAAGACCTACACATCAGAACTCGCCGCTCTCGCGATACTCGCCGCCCACCTGGGCGGCCGAGCGTCGGAGGTCACCGACGCGATCAGTCGCCTCGTCGAGACAATGGCCGCACACCTCCGAGACGCCGAAATCCCACGGCTCGAGAAGCTCGCGAGCGTTCTTGCCCATGCCGGTCGGATGTTCGTGGTCGGGCGCGGCCTCGAATACGCCACCGCGCGCGAACTGGCGCTCAAACTCACCGAGACATGCCGTGTTGCAACGACCGCACTGACATCGACTGACCTGGCCCACGGCCCGATTGCGGCGGTCGACTCTCAGTTCCCTGTCCTCGCAATCGCCTCGCTCGATGACGCGCTCCCAGCGGTTCTCTCGGCACTCGATCGCGCGCGCCGGGCCGGGGCGACGATTGTCTTGTTCGGCAACGCCGCAGGGCTCGTCGAGGGCGTGGCGGGAACCGCTCCAGTACCCTCCGTGCCTCTTCCTGTGCTGTCTCCGATCATGTCGATTGTCCCGGGCCAACTCTTCGCCGACTCACTCGCTCGAGCGAGAGGCCTGAACCCCGACCAGCCTTTCGGACTGACGAAGGTTACGCTCGCACCGTAGAGATGGCCCGCCAGCAAGCATCCCTCAACGAGAGCAACAGCGCGGAACGTGCCATCGCTGCCCGCAGCAGAACGCGCGTCGCAACGCTTGTGTTCGACGAACTACGACTTCGGGGACCGCTGACGCGGGCACAACTTCAGATGGCACTTCGTGCCAGTCCAGTCACAATCACGGCGGCCGTACGCGAACTGACCGCCCGACAACTCGTGATCGAACGCGGCGAGGGGATCTCCACCGGGGGAAGGCGCGCCCACCTCCTTGACCTGGGCCCGCGCGTCGGTGGCGTACTTGCGGTCGATATCGGCTCCATCCGCCTGAGGGTCGCCGCGGCGGACATGCGGGGGCGAATCGTGGCTCGTCGCACCGTAGACAGCCCAGCACGGCCCGACCGCAGACGGCTACGCAAGCTGTTTGGGGAGGTTGCGAACGAACTGGGCGGACCGGTCCGAGCCGTCGGCGTCGGTCTCGCCGCGGCGGTCTACCCTGACGGGTCGATTCAGGTCGCGCCAACAATGCCCGAATGGGATGGCTACGACTTCAACCGATTGTTCACTGACTTCGACGCACCTGTCCTGATCGAAAACGAGTCGAATCTTGCCGGGCTCGGCGAGCACAGGAAGGGTGGGCATCCCGATTCAGACCCGGTCCTGTTCGTCGCGATCGGTGCAGGCATCGGCGGTTCCCTGATTCTCGGGGGTGACATCTACACGGGCGCCACCGGTCGCGCCGGTGAGTTGGGAGACCTGCGCACCGGTCTGGTACGAGGGCTTGAGCTCGAGAGCAAGGCGGGCGTACACGCAATCGTCAAGCGTTACCGAGAACTCGGTGGGCGCGGCAGCGCAGACGCAGAGATCGTCTTTCAGCTGGCCGCACAAGGAGACACTGCCGCCGGTGCGGCCGTCCAGCAGGCCATCGAGGAGATCGCGCTCGCACTCGTGAACGCAACGTCGCTCATTGATCCTGCCCGCATCGTCATCGGCGGCGGACTCGCTGCGGCAGGCGACTTCCTACTCGAGCCGGTCCGAGCATTGATGGAACCCCACCTCCTGAAAGTCCCCGAAATCGTCGCCAGCCGACTCGGCGCAGACGCGACCTTGCATGGGGGAATCGAATGGGCGCTCGACAGAGGAAGCGAGGAGCTTCTAGATCAGGTGAACAGTGGGTGAGGCGGCCACCCCTCCGCAAGCTTCGTCCGGGCGATGATTTCTGGCGCGCCGCGGGCGTGTGATAGATGATCAGCCGATGGACGTGAAGCAACTCGAGGAGATGCGGCTCTTCTCCGGCGCTCCGCGCGCGGAGCTCGACCGGATCGCGAAGAGCGCGATCGAGGTGGACGTGCCGGACGGCTTCTACCTGATCCGCCAGGGCCACGTCGCCTACGAGTTCTTCGTCATCCAGCGGGGCACCGCGGACGTGGTCAAGGACGGCGAGAAGATCGCCGACCTCGGCCCCGGCGACTTCTTCGGCGAGATCGGGATGATGGAGACCGAGCGGCGCACCGCGGACGTGGTCGCGACGAGCCCGATGTTCCTCGTCGTCATGCACCAGCGCGACTTCACGAAGATCGAGGACGAGCTGCCGACGGTCGCGGACCGCATCCGCTCGGCCGTCCGCGCCCGCCTCGACCACGCGCGTTAGCGGATCGCGGCCGGCACGTCGCGCGCCGCCCCGGTAGAGCTGCGGGCCGACGCGCTTTCGACGAGGCGCTTCACCTCGGCGTCGCCCGCCGCCGCCTGTAGAGCACGACGAGCACGACCACGAGCGCCGCGCCGAGCGCCGCCGCGGCGATGATCACACGGTCGCGGTTGTCGCTCGCACCTGGCGCGCTCCGTCCCGACGACGACAGCGGCGGCTCGGGGACGACGACCCCGGCGTCGGCGGCGAGGCGGATCACCGCCTTCGTCGCGGTGGAGGCGAGCGTCCTGCCGTCCGTTCCCGGCGGCTGGATGCGGTCGACGACCGCCTGCTCGCGCGGTGCGAGCTTCCCGTTCGCCGAGACGGCGAGGCCGTTCGGCATCACGACCAGAAGGCGCTTCTTGTAGATGAGCGCGAGCTCCTGGCCGAGGAAGCGCGCGTACTGCTTCGGCTTCTCGTAGAGGATCGTGACGCCGCCCATGTCGTAGCGGCTTCCGATCAGCGCGACCCGAATCGTGTAGCCGCGCGCCTTCGCCTCCCGCACCGTCGCGTTCAGCTGGTCGGCGTACGCCTGCGGGATGCCGTCGTCGGGCGGGATGAACGTCGCCTGCTGGATCAGGTAGTCGCTCGCCGGGTCCGCGTCTGCGTGCGCCCCCGGAACCGCGACCAGCGACGCTGCGAGCAGCACGAGGACGAGACCTCTCCTACCCAAGGACCGACCGCCCGAGCAGCAGCACGACGACGAGCGCACCCGTGCCGGCGGCGAGCGCCGCGAGCGCGAGCAGCAGGCGCACCTGGGTACTCATCCTTCCGCCCGGTCGACGAGGAGGACGTTGAACGGCGCCGCGCCGCGCGGCGCGACGTTGAACGAGAGCCCCCAGTGGCCGACCATGACGAGCGCCGGCGCCTCGTGCGCGTACAGGCCGGGGTCGGTCTCGGTGAGCCGGTACGCCTGGTTCCCCATCTCCATGTCGAGCATCTCGAACGTGACGACGACCTCGGCGCCGGTGACCGGCTTGCCGCCGCGCGTGATCTTCACCGCGAACGAGTTCGGCACGGCCGCCCTGTTCGGGCTGACCCCGAAGTCGAAGGTATAGCCGCCCCGCTTGACGATCTGCGAGACCGGCCCGGGCCCGACGTGCGCCGCGGCGCCGCCGACCGAGGCGAGCGCCTTCGAGGGCGGCGCGAGCGACGAGAGCACGGCGGCGGCGAAGACGGCGGCCGTCACGAGCAGCGTCTCGCCGGCGACGAGCCGTCGCAGGAGGCGCGCGGCGCCCATGCCGACCTCGGGGCGCCCGAGGCGCGGCTTCGTCCGCAGGAGGTTCCCGGACGCGAGCAGCGCGGCGGCGAGGAGCAGTCCGATCTTCACGAGCAGCGCCTGGCCGTATGACGTCTGCCACAACGACGCGAGCGTCGGGATGTGCAGCAGCGATGCACCGATGCCCGACCCGATCAGCAGCAGCACCGACCCGAGCGCCGTGTTCGAGAACCGCGGCACCGCGACGACGAGGCCGGCGACGCGCGAGGCCGCGGGCAGGCTGCGCCAGAGGACGAGCAGGCCCATCAGGCCGCCCACCCAGAGCGAGCCGGCGACGAGGTGCGCCCAGTCGAGGAGCAGCGACAGGCCGCGGGGGGAGGTCTGCGCAGCGTGTCCCGAGAGCCCGGGGACGAGCAGGGTCGCCCCCGCGGCAGCGATCGCACCGACCGCGGCGAGCAGCTCGGCGACCGAGCGCCTGTCTCGCTCCGGCCGGTCGACGCGGATCGCGATGCCCGCCGCGACGACGAAGAGGGCGAAGCAGAGCCACAGGTCGAGGAACCCGCGCCCGAACGCCGAGGCGCGGATCAGCGGGACGAGGGCACCCCACGAGAAGAAGGAGCGCAGTGCGAACTCGGCCGTCGCGAGCAGCGTGTAGATGGGGATCGCGATGAGGCCGATCCCGGAAACGACCGCGAACGCGATCGAGACCGCGCGCAGCCGGGTGCCGGGCACGCGACGCACGACGGGTCGCGCGACCGCGAGCCTGAGCGCCGCGAGCCCGATCGCCGCCATCACCGACAGGAAGACGACCCAGCGCGCGATCAGCAGCTTCGGCGTCGCCGCCGTCTCCGAAATCGAGGGAATGACGAACTGCGGCGCCGGGCCGGGGTTCGGGCCGACGGCGAACGTGAACGCGCCGCGCACCGGATGGCCGTCGACGGAGATGACGCGCCAGTAGACGAGGTACCAGCCCTGCTGCAGCCGCTCGAGCGGCACGAGCAGCGTGTCGGGGTCCGTGGGCGAGCGCCGCGGCGCGCCCGCCGTCACGCGGTGGGCAGCGGCGTCCGTGACGGAGACGATCGCGAAGCGCGGCTCGACCGCCTCGCTGTAGGTCAGCGCGACGTGCTTCGGCGGCGTGTTCACGGTGCCGCTCGCCTGCGGGGTCGTCCGCAGGAGCGCCGCGTGCGCGAACGCCGCGGCGGGGAGCGCCAGCGCACCCGCGACGACGACCGCCGGGACGAACGCGCGCCTCACGCGAGCGCGCGCCTCCCGCCGCCCGAGAGGAGCGCCACGCCGCCGAGCACGATCCCGATCGCACCGAGGACGAGCGCCACGATCGTGAGCGTCGAGCTCGAGCCGCCGCCGAACGACGACTTCGCCTCGATCGTCGGCGACGGCGTGTCGGACGACTCGGGGCCGCTCCAGTCGACGACGGAGCCGTCGGAGTACGTCTGGCGCACGCCGAACGTGTACGTCTTCGCGTCGGCGGCGCGGCCGAGGAACGAGAACGCGGCGTCCTCACCCGTCGGCACCTTGCCCCCCGTCCAGACGACCTTCGTGATCACGGCGTCCTCGCCCGACCCCGTCTGGTGCACGGTGCGCTTCCAGCCGGGCGCCGGCACGAACGAGTCGATGCTGAACCCCTCGGGCGGCGTCAGCTCGATCTGCGTCGTCTCGAGCCCCTCCTTCTCGGTGGGAACGGCGAGCGTGTACACCTGGCTCTCGCCCTTCAGCACGAGCGGCGGGCTGACGTGGGCGTGGGCGGACGCGGCCGCCGGCACGACGAGCGCGGCGGCGGCGACGGCGAGGGCGAGGAACGTCTTCACGATGCGTTTCTCCTTGGTCATGGCTTGACGGTGAGGGTGAACGGCGCGGTCAGGACGTGGCCGTTGACGCGGCACTGCAGGAAGAGGCGCCAGCGGCCGGCGGCGGGGACGAGCACGCCGACGCTGAGCTTCCCGGGCGTCGAGGAGCTGCCGGTGACCTTCGCGGCGCCGAGGACGCTGGTGCAGCCGGCTGCCCCTCGCGCGCACACGTGCGTGTGGAAGTAGTCGAGCGAGCCCGAGCGGAAGAAGATCGCGTGCGCAAGCGCCCCGTACCACGGCGTGAAGCGCGCCGGCTTCCCGGACGGATCGGTGACGGTGATCGTCAGGAAGTTGGCCTGGATCGCGTGGAGTGTCGGCCGGCCGTGGAGGGTGACGCGGTACCCGTCGACGGTCACCGTCGAGCGGTAGGCCGGCAGCGGCTGCGGCGCGTACGCCCCTTTCACGCGCAGCGAGCCGAACAGCTGGAAGTTTCGCTGCTGTCCGGTGCTCGGGTACGCGTCCACGACGACCCGGTACGGCCCCGGCTCCGGGAACGTGATCGACTCCGCAATCGTGCCGTCGGCCGCGATCGGCGGGTGCCGGTGGATGATCGTGTCGAGGTCGCGCCGGACGATGATCAGGTGGACGCCCGTGTGCGGGCCCGGCCCGTGCCGGTACGAGGTCAGCGGCTTGCCGTCCGGCAGGCGGATCTGGAACGAGACCCGCACCGGCTTTCCCGCTGCGACCGGCTGCCCGGGCGTGAACTCGGCGAGGCCGTAGGTGCGCGCCGCCTGGATCGTCGGGAACCCCGAGTTCGACGAGCCGCCGCAGCCGGCAACGACGACGGCGCACGCGAGCCCGAGTAGGGCGAGGCGCTTCATTGCAGTCCTTTCGGAAAGAGGTACGAAGGGTGCGGTGCGACGTAGCCGCCGACCTCGACGACGATCTGACGGTGTTTCGTGAGGAGCACCCTTCCTGGATCGCCGCGGAACCGACGCCCGTCGACGAAGACGAGCACGCGGCCGCGGAACGACAGGAGGCGCATCCGCCCGAGGCGACGCCCCCAGACTGCGAACAGGTCGCGCAGGCGGTGCGGGCGCGTCGCGTCGACGTGGACGACGCCCGTCGGGGCCGACGTGTGGAGCGGGTAGCGACAGCCGGTTCGAGCGACGCCGATGCCTTTCGGGACGATCACGACGCGCCGGTTCGCGAACAGCTCGACGTGGACCGCGAACTCGCGGCCGCGCCGCCCGCAGCGGAGCGGGCCGATCGGCGCTCCCGAAGCCGCGCGCGCGTTCAGGGCGCTCGGCTGGTAGCGCGGGCCGACGCCGATCGGCCACGGATACACCGGCGGCGGCACGTCGATCATGCGCGCCTCGCGGTCGTCAGCAGCCCGGTCGCCGCCGCGGCGACACCCGTCGTGAACGCGAGCGCGCACACGAGCCGGGCGACCGAGGGCGGGAACGACGAGATGACGACGGCGTGCCGGAA
>JAICYG010000119.1 GCA_025934335.1 Thermoleophilia bacterium
GTCGCACCGCACCCGTTCTCGACCGTGTGCTTCCGCCATCTGAATGTCGACAACGACAAGATCGCACGTCGCGCCACCGCGACCGGTGAGCTGTTCGTCGCGACGACGAAACTGCGCGGACAGACGATCATCCGGCTCGCGATCGGCAACGAGCGCACGAGCGAGGCGGACATACGCCGCGCCTGGGAGGTGCTACGCAGGTCCGCGGCGTGATCTTCGACCTCTGGGAGACGCTGATCGACTGGGACCCGGAGGCGGCGCGGCGGATGAACGAGCGGATCGACGAGCTCGTCGGCTTCGGGTTCCGCGAGCGCTGGTACGCGGCGCCGAACCGCTACACGGCGCCGGTGCGGGAGGTGCTTGCCGGGGTCGGGATCGCGGCGGAGGCGATGGACGACGTCTGCGCCGCGCGACTCGACTTCGTGCGCCACTGCCTCGTGCCGCGGGCAGGAGCCGTCGGCACACTTCGCCGGCTCCGCGCCGACGGCTACGGCGTCGGCCTGATCACCGTGTGCAGCGAGGACGTCGAGGCGATCTGGCCGGAGTCGGCGTTCGCCGGGCTCTTCGACGCCGAGGTGTTCTCGTCGCGGATCGGCATCTCCAAGCCCGATCCGCGGATCTACCTCGCGTGCTGCGAGGAGCTCGGCGTCGAGCCGCGCGAGGCGGTGTTCGTGGGGGACGGCGCGAACGACGAGCTGGAGGGGGCGCGTCGCGTCGGCATGCAGGCGATCCTCATCCACAAGCACGGTCAGGATCCGCTTTGGCCGGAGGTGCGAACGTGGGATGGTCCGCGCGTGACGACGATCCCCGAGGTGCTGGAGGTGCTGGAGCGATGCTGATCACGACGATGAACGACGTGCCGGGCCACGAGGTGACCGACGTCTACGGAGAGGTGTTCGGGCTGACCGTGCGTTCGCGCAACATCGGGTCGCAGATCGGCGCCGGGCTCAAGTCGATCATCGGCGGCGAGCTCGGCGGCATGACGAAGATGCTCGCCGAGGGGCGCGAGGAGGCGATCGCCCGCCTGGTCGAGGAGGCCGAGACGAAGGGCGCGAACGCCGTGATCGCGATGCGCTTCGACACGTCCGAGCTCGGCAACACATGGACCGAGATCTGCGCGTACGGCACCGCCGTGCGCATCAGCCGGGCGTAGGCTTGACGGAGCCCGGCAAAGAGCGGAGGCGCCGACATGGGCGGCGCCGGAGCGGGGCGCACGCGTGATCCGCCGCTCCGGCCGCGAGGAGGCGGAGACGCACTTCGCGGTTCAGCGGGCGGCGTGCGTCGCCGGGCTCCCGCACATCTACCCGCCGGAGCTCTATCCGTTCCCCGACGACGAGATCCGCCGCCGCTGGCGCGACTGGGACGGCGCGGTGCTCGTCTCGGAGCGCGAAGGGCGCGTCGTGGGCGTTGCCGGAGTCGGCTCCTGCTGGCTCCAGGGCTTCTACGTGCTGCCGGAGTACTGGGGGACCGACGTCGCAGCCGAGCTGCACGAGGCGGCACTCGCAGCGCAGCCCGACTGCCCCGAGCTTCGGCTGTGGGTGCTCGAGGAGAACCAGCGCGCCCGCCGCTTCTACGAGAAGCACGGGTGGCGGGAGAACGGCGAGACGCGGGTCGTCCCGTACCCGCCGCACCCGCTCGACGTCGGTTACGCGTACGTGCGCGAGGAGCCGTAGTGCGCAGGCGCCGCAGGCCGGCTCCCGCGCTCGAGCTGCTCGACGCGACGCTGCCGGAGCTTCGCCGCGGCCTGACGGAGGCCGCCGCACGCACCGTCGCCTACCAGCTCTTCGAGAAGCTCGGCTACGGCGCGGTGGCCGTCACCGACACGCACGAGGTGCTCGCGTTCGTCGGCGCGGGCGCCGACCACCACGGCGCGGGCGACCGGCCGATCCGCCCGGTCTACGAGGCGATCGCGCGCGACGTGCCGCTGCTCGCGCCGCTCGGCCTTCGCACCGAATGCGCGCACCCGGCCTGCCCGCTCGGCGCCGCGGCGGTCGTCCCGCTGCGGCTCGACGACCGGCCCGCGGGCGCCGTCGTCGCCTACGCGACGACGGGCTCGCCGCTCGACGAGACGGCGGTCGAGACGCTCGAGTCGATCGGAAGGCACCTCTCGTCGCAGCTGCAGCTCTCGGAGCTGCACACGGCGACGACGACCGCGCTGCAGGCGCAGATGGAGCCCCACTTCGTCTTCAACGCGCTCAATACGATTGCGTCGTTCATCCGCACGGAGCCCGAGCGCGCGCGCCGGCTCGTGCTCGCGTTCGCCGACCACCTGCGCAGCCGGCTCGCACAGCCGGGTGAGTTCGTGACGCTCGAGGAGGAGCTCCGGCACGTGCGCAGCTACCTCGAGCTCGAGCAGGCGCGCTTCGGCGCGCAGTTGCAGGTGACGGTCGATGCGGCGCCGGACGCGCTGCAGGTGCGGCTCCCGCCGCTCGTCGTCCAGCCGCTCGTCGAGAACGCGATCAAGCACGGCAAGACCGACCGCACGCTGCACCTGGTCGTCCGCGCGCGCGTGCGCCGTGGGCGCTTACGGGTGACGGTGCGCGACGACGGCCGCGGGATCGCCCGCGACGTGCTCGACCGTGTGCTCGAGCCGGGTGTCGGCGAGGGCACCGGCCTCGGCCTCGCGAACGTCGACCGGCGACTGACCGCGCACTACGGTGCGGGCGTGCGGCTCCGCTCCTTTCCGTTCGGGACCGTCGTCCGGCTCGAGGTGCCCGCCTGACCGTTCGCGCGCTGATCGTCGACGACGAGGCGCCGGCGCGGTCGGAGCTCCGCTACCTGCTCGCCGAGCATCCGGAGGTGGAGGTCGTCGGCGAGGCGGCGAGCGCGGCAGAGGCAGTCGAGCTCGCGCGCAAGCTGCAGTACGACGTCGTCTTTCTCGACGTGGAGATGCCGGGGGCGACGGGGCTCGAGGCAGCGCCGCACGTGCGCGAGCGCCGCGACCCGCCGGCCGTCGTGTTCGTCACTGCGCACGCCGAGTATGCGGTCGACGCGTTCGCGGTCGAGGCCTTCGACTACCTGCTGAAGCCCGTCGATCCCGATCGGCTCGCGCGTGTCGTGGAGCGGCTGCACGAGCGCACGCAGGAGAACGCGGCGCCGGTCGAGAAGGTCGCGGTCGTGGTGGGGGGAGGCACCGAGCTGCTCGACCACGACCAGATCCACTACGTGCAGGCGGAGGGCGACTACAGCCGCGTCCACACCTACGACCGCGCGTATCTGAGCACCGTGTCCCTCGGCGAGCTCGAGGAGCGCCTCGGCTCCCGGTTCGCGCGCATCCACCGCTCCTACCTCGTCAACCTCGCGAAGGTGTCGGGCGTGCGCCGGGCCGCCGACCGGTTTCGCCTGCAGCTCGCGGACGCGCAGCGGACGGAGCTCGACGTCTCACGCCGCCAGTCGCGCGAGGTGCGTGAGCGGCTCGGGCTATAGCTGCCGCAGCAGCTCGAGGAACGCCTCCGTCGAGCCGACGACGACGTCCGCGAGGCGCCCCAGCTCCGACGGCCCTTCCACCGAGGAGACGGCCACGCGCACCGCCGCCTCGAGCCCGTCGAGCGCCCGGAAGCCGTCCAGGTCGGTCACGTCGTCGCCCGCGTAGAGCGCCCTGGAGAGGCGGCTCTCCTGCAGCAGCGCCCGCACCGCCGTCCCCTTCGACGCATCGACGGGCGGCACGATCTCGAGCACGTAGCGGCCCCACTTCGTCCGGAAGCCCTCCTCGAGGGCGAGCGACGCCACGTCCTCGAGGCTCGTCCGCGCCGCCTCGCGGTCCGCCGCCTGCCGGTAGTGGAACGCGGCCGTCAGCGGCTTCGTCTCGAGCTGACGCCAGCCCTGGGCGGCGGCGAAGGCGTGGATGCGCGCGGCCCACGCGCCCGCGTCGGGCTCGAGCTCGAGCCCGTGCTGGCCCACGTAGCGGATGCGATCGACGCCGACGATCTCCAGCGCGCGCTCGGCCTCGCGCCCGGTCACGCACGCGACGAGCGCGTACGACGACGCGAGGCGCTCGAGCTCGCGTCGCGTCTGCGGCGGCACGCGGGCGTCCTCCGGCCGCTCGGCGATCGGCGCGAGGACGCCGTCGACGTCGAGAAAGAGCGCGGCCCTGGCCGGGTCGGCGGCGAGCAGCTCCAGTCCGTCCACGCGCGTAGAGTAGGGAAGTGCGTGCGGCGAAGCTGCTCCTGATCGGCTTCGTCGCAGGAGTGTTCGGCGCGCTCTTCGGTGTCGGCGGCGGGACCGTGATCGTCCCGCTCCTGCTGATGCTCGTCGCGTTCGACCAGCGCCGCGCGTCCGCGACGTCGCTGGCCGCGATCCTCGTCTCCTCGGTCGCGGGAGCGGTCACCTACGCGTTTCACGGCAAGGTCGATCCCGGCGCGGCGGCGCTCGTCGGCCTGCCGGCGGTGGCCGGCGTGATCGTCGGCACGTCGCTCCAGCAGCGCATCTCGGTCGACCGGCTGACGTACCTGTTCGTGCTCGTTCTCGCAGTGGTCGGCGTCAGGCTCCTCCTGTGACGCACGTCGCTGTCGCGGTGATCGGCGCTCTCGCCGGCGTCCTCGCCGGTCTCTTCGGTGTCGGCGGCGGCGTCCTCTTCGTCCCGGCGCTCGCGCTCGTGCTCGGGCTGACGCAGATCCACGCCGAGGCGACGTCGCTCCTCGCGATCCTGCCGACCGCGCTCGTCGGAACATGGCGCCATCACCGGTACGGGAACGTCGACCTGCGCGCCGCCGCCTGGATCGGGCTCGCCTCGATCGGCGGCGTCCAGCTCGGCGTCCTCGCCGCGGAGGCGCTCCCCGAGCACGTGCTCCGGAAGCTGTTCGGTGCCCTCCTCCTCGCCACCGCCGCCCAGCTCGCCTGGCGGACACGGCGGAGGTCCGCGAGACTTCCCGAGGCGTGACCGACCCGAGCGACATCTGGATCCCGCTCGTCGACGAGCCGATCGGCTCGATCGTCGAGCAGCTGCAGGCCGAGCACCCGGAGATCGACCGTCTCGTCTCGAGCCCGCACAGGATCCTCGCGTTCCGCACGTTCGCCTACATCCGCATCGGGATCCTGCTCGGCCGGCTGCTCGTCGACCACGACGTCCCGGATTACGACGGCACCGAGACCTGGGTCGACGCGCTCCTCCGTGAGGAACGGCACAGGGACGCCGTCGTGCGCGAGCTGCGCGCCGTCGCGGAGGAGATCGCCGCCGACCCGCGCTACGCAGGCGACGAGCCGATGGGGCCGGACGAGGACGCCCGCTCGCGCTTCCGCGAGTTCGCCCGCAAGCAGCTCGGCTGAGTCGTTCCGCAATCGCTGGCATCATCAGGTGACGGTGCGCCGTCGCCTCGCACTGCCGCTCCTGCTCGTCGTGCTCGTCTTCGTCTCGACGAGCTCGGGAGACGACGCCCGCACTCCCGGTGCGGTCGCCTCCGCGTGGGCGATCCGCATCTCGATCCCGAACCAGTCGGCGCAGGCGACCCCGTCCGTCAGCGCTCCGCCCGCGGCGCAGCCGGCGACGACCGGGGGCTTCGCATACCCCGCCGACGGCTCGATCCTCTCGGCCGCCTCGACCACCGCCGCCGCAAGCACGACCGTGCAGCAGAACGCGGCCGCGAAGGCCGAGGCCGATGTCACGTCGCTCTCGCTCTTCAAGGGCGAGCTCACCGCGGACGCCGTCACCTCGCGCGCATCCGCGGGCACGGGCTACTCCCGCGCCGGCGGCAATGCGAACGGCAGCACGGCCGTGAACCTCCGCTTCCAGGGGCAGCCGGTCAGTGGGACGCGCGTCCAGCTCGCCGACTGGGGTCAGCTGACGATCGGCGCGCAGACGATCGACACGTCGTCGCCCGACGGCGCCGCCGCCTACCACACGACGATCACCGAGCTCGACGTGCGCCTGACCGCGGACCACGGGGGTCTTCCAGCCGGCAGCGAGATCCAGATCGGGTACGCCGACGCGGCCGCACACAAGGCGCCGCGGGAAACGACCACGACCACGACGAGTCCCACCACGACCACCGAGACCACGACGACCGAGGACGCGACCGCCGGCGACGCGCCGCGTCTCCGACCGAACGGCAGCGCGAAGACGAAGCCGGAGCCGCTCGACGTGCATCCGAAGCTGACCGCCGGCCACTACGTGTTCCCCGTCTACGGCTCGACCTCGTACATCGACACATTCGGCGCCGGCCGCGCGGATGTCACCTACCACCACGGCGACGACATCTTCGGCTCACTCGGCCAGCCGCTCGTCGCCTGCACCGACGGCATCGTCTTCTCCGTCGGCTTCAACAAGATCGGCGGGAACCGGCTCTGGATCGTCGATGGCCAGGGCAACCAGTTCTACTACGCGCACCTCTCCGCCTTCGCCACGACCGCCGTCAACGGCGCGCGCGTGAAAGCGGGGCAGGTCGTCGGCTTCATGGGGAACACCGGCGACGCCGAGGGCACGCCCTACCACCTCCACTTCGAGGTGCATCCGGTGTCGTTCCTGTACCTCGGCTACGACGGCGCCGTCGACCCGACGCCGTACCTGAACGCCTGGCAGCACCAGCAGGACCTGCCGTTCCCGATCGCCGGGGGCTGGGTGCCGACGATCCCGGGCGGCAATGCTGCGCCGGAGCCGGGCGCGATCCTCCTCGGTATGAGCGACATCTCGACCGCCGACGGGCTCGACCCGTCGTCGCTCGAGCGCGCGCTTGCGCCGGTCAGCCCGTCCGCGCTGATGCAGACGCTCGTGCCGACGGTGCCGGCGCCGGCCGGCGACCTGGGGCGCGGCTGAGGGCGTCAGCTGTCGCTGCCGCCCCCGTTCGACGAGGAGTAGTCGCCGCCGAACTCGTCGCCCCCGCCGGAGATCATCTCCTTCACCCACCTGCGGGTCTCGGGGCCCGTGACCGGGTTGAAGAGGATGCCGAGCGCGATCCCCGCCACCAGGAGGCCCGTGTTGCGGCTGCCGTGGCTCTTCTTGCCCTGCAGCCGGTCGGCCGCGTTCCGCAGGTCGTCGACCGCGTCCTTCAGGCGGTCGCGCACCTCGTCGTCCGTGGCGACCCGGGTCGCGAGCGTGACCGCGCTGCGGTTGCCCACGAGCTCGTTGTAGAGCTCCTTCGCGGTCGCGAACGCGCTCAGGACGTCCTCGCGCAGCTTCTCGTCCTGCATCGCGCGCTGGACGTACGGTTTGACGTTGTCCGCCGCGTCGTAGACCTTGTCCTTCGTCTTGGCCATGCTCGCTCGATCCTTTCGCCTCGATACCGCGCGCCTGATACCCGGGGGGTTCCGATGCAAACAGGCGCTCCTGCTTGCCGTGCTCATCCTCTCAGGCTGCGGCGGGTCGGGAGAGCCGGAGGTGCAATGGCAGCGCGTCGCGGCCGGGGGCTACCACTTCCGGGCCCCTCGGGGCTGGCGGGTGACCGTCGCGAAGGACCGCACGACGGTGAAGGGTGGGGGCGCCTTTCTGCAGGTGGCGACGTTCCCGCTCGTGCGCGTCTACACCGCCGGCCTGTTCGACAAGGTGCGGTCGGAGCTCGACGCGCGGATGGCCGACGTCGCGAAGCAATCGGGTGGCGAGGTCGCGGCGCATCGGGTCGTCACCGTGGACGGCGCGCGGGCGCACTCCTACGACGTGCGCGTCGGCAAGCGCACCGACCGCTACACCTTCGTGTTGCGCGGCAAGCGGGAGTTCTTGCTTCTCTGCTCCGCCGAGGCGGCCGTCTGCGACGAGCTCGCCGCGAGCTTCTCAGCCGGCTGATCGTGGCGGGACCGCGAGCGGCGCTTGCCGTCGAACGCGGCCGCGAACACGTCCTCGATCGTGTCGGCCGGGATGAACTGCATCGCCTCGCGCGTCTCGGGCGGCAGCTCCTCGAGGTCGGGCTCGTTCTCGCGCGGGAAGACGACGCGTTTGAGGCCGGCGCGCTGCGCGGCCAGCGACTTCTCGCGCAGACCGCCGATCGGCAGCACCTGGCCGGTCAGCGTGATCTCGCCGGTCATGCCGATGTCGCTCGCGACGGGCAGGCCGCGCACGAGCGACGCGATCGCCGTCGCCATCGTCACCCCCGCGGACGGGCCGTCCTTCGGCACCGCGCCGGCGGGCACGTGGATGTGCACGTCGTGGTTCGCGAACCAGTCGTCCGCGAGCCCGAGCTGTCCCGCGTGCGCGCGATCGCGACCTTGTCGTCCTCGGTGTAGCCGTCGAGCGTGACGACCTCCATGCGGTCGTACAGCGCCGCCGGGATCGTGTCCGCGACGTTGGCCGTCGCGAGGAACAGCACGTCGGACAGGTCGAGGTCGA
>JAICYG010000132.1 GCA_025934335.1 Thermoleophilia bacterium
CGAAGCTGACGGCGGCGATCAGCATCCCGCCCGTCGCGAACGGCCGGGCCCCGAAATGATCCGAGAGCCAACCGGACGCGGGCCCGGCGATCAGGAACCCGGCGATCAGCGGCAGCATGTAGATCCCCGCCCACAGCGGCGTCTGCGCGAAGTCGTAGCCGTGCTCCGGCAGCCAGATCCCCTGCAGCCAGATGATCAGGATGAACTGCAGTCCGCCGCGACCCATCGCCGCGAGCAGCGACGCGATGTTGCCGGCCGTGAACGCACGGATGCGGAATAGCTCGAGATGGAACATCGGATCCTCGACGTGCAGCTCGATCAGGCAGAACGCGACGAGCACGGTCGTGCCGCCGATCAGCGCCGCGAGCACCCACGGCGACGTCCACCCCATGTCGTGCCCGCCGTACGGCTGGATCCCGTACGTGATCCCGACGAGCACCGCGACGAGCCCGACCGCGAACGTCAGGTTCCCCCACCAGTCGATCTTCGCGTCGTGCCGTTCGCCCAGCTCGCGCAGCGAGCGGTACGCCCACCACGTGGCGACGATGCCGATCGGAACCGAGACGAGGAAGATCAGTCGCCACGAGACGGGCGCGAGGACGCCGCCGAGCACGAGCCCGACGAAGGAGCCCGCGATCGCCGCGATCGAGTTGATGCCGAGCGCGAGACCGCGCTGGTCGCGCGGAAACGCGTCGGTGAGGATCGCGCTCGAGTTCGCGAACAGGAGCGCGCCGCCGACGCCCTGGCCGACGCGCATCACGATCAGCCACAGCGCCGCGGTGGTGCCGTGCATCCACGTGATCGAGAGCAGGATCGAGAACACCGTGAAGACGGCGAAGCCGAGGTTGAACATCTTCACCCGCCCGTAGATGTCGCCCAGCCGGCCGAGCGACACGAGCAGCACCGCCATCACGACGATGAAGCCGAGGATCAGCCAGAGCAGATAGCTCGTGTTCCCCGGCGCGAGCGGGTCGATGTGGATGCCGCGGAAGATGTTCGGCAGGGCGATCAGCAGGATCGACGCGTTGATCGTCGCCATCAGCATCCCGAGCGTCGTGTTCGAGAGCGCGACCCACTTGTAGTCCAGGTGCCTCACACGCGCGGCACCCCGAAGACGACCACGCCCTCCGGCAGGTCGTCCGTCTCGTTCGTCTCCAGCCGCGTCGGCTCGACGCCGAGCGCGGCGAACAGCGCGTCGGGCGGCTCGAGGAAGTCGACCGCCCGGTTGCCGTGGTGCATGACGACCGTCGTCCGAGGCGCGAGCTCGCGCACGATCGCGGCCGCCACGTCGTGCGCGACGGTGGGGCCGGCGCCGGCCGGCAGGAAGAGCGCGTCGACGTCGCCGATCGCCTCACGCTGCTCGGGACGCAGCGCCGCCTGGCCGAAGTCGCCGAAGTGGCAGAACGTCGTGCCGTCGAGCGCGAAGCGATAGATCGTGTTGTGGCCGCGCTGCGTGCCGGCGACGGGATCGTGCTCGGACGCGATGCCGACCACCTCGCCGAGCGGCGTCTCGAGCGTGCCCGCCTGCGCGCGCACGACGTGCGGATCGCCGCCGACGACCTCGACCGCGTTGTGGTCGAGATGCTCGTGCGTCACGAGCAGCACATCGGCGTCGACGCCCTCGATCGGTGGATAGTCGAAGCGGCGGCCGCTCTGCTTCAGCCGCTCGCTCATGTCGCCGAACGGGTCGACGAACACCTGCCGCGAGCCGGCGAGCAGGAACGCCGACTGGCCGAACCACGTGATGCGGGTCATGCAGCCTCCTGGAGCGTGACGGGGTCGACGGCCTGCTCGGGCTCCGACCAGTGGTACTTGCCACCCCGGAGCAGCGAGGCGACCGCGGCGACGACGCAGGCGGCCGTCGCGAACACGAACGCGTAGACGAGTGCCGTGTGGAACGGCGCCGAGATCAGGTGCGGGAAGAACGCGCGGCCGGTCAGCTCGTGCTGCTGCGCGGCCGGCAGCGCCGCGAGCGTGTGCTGCCCGAGCAGGTTCTGCATCGGGTTGTAGCCGAGGAACGCCGCGAAGAGGCTCGCAACGGGCGGCAGGTGCGAGATGCGCGCGGCGTCGGCCGCGGGGACGCCGTGCGCGACGAGCCCGTGGTCGAGCGTCGCGGGCAGCGACGAGGCGAGGCCGATGATCATCAGCGAGAAGAAGAGGCCGATCGAGAGCACGCTCGCGGCGTTCTGGAACGTCGCGTTCATGCCGCCGCCGACGCCGCGCTGCGACGGCGGCAGGCTGTTCATCACCCCGGCGCGGTTGGGCGAGCTGAAGAGGCCCATGCCGATCCCGTTCACGAGCAGGATCGTGGCGAACCAGCCGTAGGAGAAGTCGACGGGCAACACCATCAGCAGCACGAAGCTCGACGCCGCGATCAGCATCCCGCCGGTCGCGAACGGCCGGGCGCCGAAGTGGTCGGAGAGGTAGCCGGAGAGCGGCCCGGCGACGAGGAAGCCGGCGATCAGGGGCAGCATGTAGATGCCGGCCCAGAGCGGCGTCTGCGCGAAGTCGTAGCCGTGCTCCGGCAGCCAGATCCCCTGCAGCCAGATGATCAGGATGAACTGCAGCCCGCCGCGGCCGACCGCGGAGAGCAGCGTCGCGATGTTGCCGGCGGTGAACGCGCGGATCCGGAACAGGTCGAGGTGGAACATCGGCTCCTCGACGACCCGCTCGATCCACAGGAACACCGCGAGCAGCACGATCCCGGCGGCGAGGCACGCGTCGACGAACGGCGAGGTCCACCCCATCGTGTGGCCGCCGTACGGCTGGATGCCGTACGTGATCCCGACCATCAGGGCGATCAGCCCGACCGCGAAGGTGACGTTGCCCCACCAGTCGATCGAGGCGGCGCGGCGCTCGCCGGCGTCGACGAGCTTGCGGTACGCCCACACCGTCGCGAAGAGGCCCACGGGCACGGAGACGAGGAAGACGAGCCGCCAGGCGACCGGCGCGAGCACGCCGCCGAGGACGAGGCCGATGAACGAGCCGGCGATGCCGGCGATCGCGTTGATGCCGAGAGCGAGGCCGCGCTGGTCGCGCGGGAACGCGTCGGTCAGGATCGCGCTCGAGTTCGCGAACAGCATCGCGCCGCCGACGCCCTGGCCGACGCGCATCAGGATCAGCCACAGCGCGCCGGCGCTCCCGTGCAGCCAGGTGATCGTGAGCAGCAGCGAGAACGCGGTGAAGACGGCGAAGCCGAGGTTGTACATCCGCACTCGCCCGAACATGTCGCCGAGGCGGCCGAGGCTGACGACGAGCACCGCGGTCACGACGAGGAAGCCGAGGATCATCCAGAGCAGGTAGCTCGTGTTGCCCGGCTGCAGCGGGTCGACGCCGATGCCGCGGAAGATGTCGGGCAGCGCGATCAGGATGATCGACTGGTTGATCGTCACCATCAGCACGCCGAGCGTGGTGTTCGAGAGCGCGACCCACTTGTACTCGAAGCCGTTCACGCGGCTTCGCCGCCCGCGACGAGCAGGTCGGCCTCCGAGTCGAGCGGCTCCGGCAGCGCCTGCACCGCCTCGGCCCGGTCGAGCAGCGAGTGCCCGCTCGCGAGCACGGCGATCGCGGCGACGATCGTCGCGGCGCCGATGTAGAAGGGCAGGTGGTCGCCGTGCGCGCCGGCGATCCTGCCGGCTGCCCACGGGGCGATGCCGCCGCCGATGAACCGGACGAACCCGTACGAGGCCGAGGCGATCGGCCGCTCGACGGGCGCGACGGTCATGACGGCCTGCGTCGTGATCGTGTTGTTCGTCCCGATGAAGATGCCCGAGAGGATCACGAGCACGATCAGCGCCGCCTTCGAGTGGATGAAGATCCCGATCAGGAGCACGTCGACGGCGAACAGGGCGAGATTGACGTAGAGGGCGCGCGCGATCCCGAGCCGGCGCTGCGCGAGCGGCGCGCCGAAGATCGCGAACAGGCCGACGAGGACGCCCCAGCCGGTGAACACGTAGCCGAGCTCGTGCGTGTCGAGGTGCATCGGGAACGGCGCGTAGCCGAGCACCGTGAAGAAGCCCCAGTTGTAGAGGAGCGCCGTCAGTCCCATCGTGAGCAGCCCGCGGTGACGGAGCGCTGCGATCGGGTCGACGATCGAGACCTTCTGCGCCGGCCGCGGCACGTCGCTGACGAACAGGATGGTCGCGACGAGCGCGATCCCCATCAGCACCGCGACGCCGAAGAACGGCCCCCGCCAGCTGATGCCGCCCAGCTCGCCGCCCAGGAGCGGGCCGAGCGCGATGCCGATGCCGAGGGCCGTCTCGTAGAGCACGATCGCGCCCGCGAAGCCGCCGGCCGCCGACGAGACGATGACGGCGAGCGACGTGGCGATGAAGAGCGCATTCCCGAGGCCCCAGCCGGCGCGGAAGCCGACGATGCCGCCGATCGAGCCCGAGGCGCCTGCGAGCGCGCTGAAGACGACGATCAGAACGAGCCCGAGGACGAGCGTCCGCTTCGCGCCGATGCGGCTCGAGACGAAGCCGGTGACGAGCATCGCGACCGCCGTGATCACGAGGTAGCTCGTGAAGAGCAGTTCGACCTGCTCGGGCGAGGCCTGGAGCTTCGTCGCGAGGGCGGGCAGGATCGGGTCGACGAGGCCGATGCCCATGAACGAGACGACGCACGCGAACGCCACCGCGAAGACGGCCCGCGGCTGGCGGAATGGATTGCCCGTGGAGTCTGCCCGCATCAGTTCTAGTTGACGTTAACGTCAATTAGTATACGGGGTATTCCCGGAGGGCTCCTCAGTAGAGGAACGGCAGGAGGCGCCACCGCGTCCGCCGCCGGTAGTCGGCGTAGCCGGGGTACGCCTCCTCGAGGCGCGCCTCCTCGTGCTGCGACTTGAGCGCGAAGAACGCCGCCAGCGCGACCGTGAGGACGCCGCCGACGACGCTCTCGAAGAGCGCCGACCAGCCGGCCGCGACGAGCACGCCGCCGAGGTACATCGGGTGGCGCACGAGTGCGTAGACGCCCTCCGTCCGCAGCGTCCCGCCCGGCACCGGCGCCGGGAAGGGCGTGAGCGAGCGACCGAGCTTCCGGCCCGACTCGAGGAGGAGCGCCACGCCGGCCGCGAGCAGCACACCGCCGGCGGCGTACGACGCCGTGCTCTCGCCGAGGCCGACGAGCGCCGAGAGGGCGACGGCGGCGGTCAGGACGACCTGCGCGGCGACCCACCCGCCGCCGCGGTCGCGCATCAGGCGAGAGGGCGCAGCTGCAGCACGACGCGGCAGGAGGCGTGGTCGGCGAGGCAGTCGTGCGTCTCGCACTGGACGTCCCGCACCTCGACGCCGCTCGTCGCGCGGGCTGCGAGGCCCGCCCACATGCCGCGGTCGATGTCCGCTGCGTCCGGGCGCCTGCGGACGAGCGGGCGCAACGGGCACGTCGGCGTCGCGATCACCGCTCGATCCTCCCCCACGTCCTCGACGCTCACCTGATAGCCGAGCTTCCGCATCGCCGCGCACACCGCCTCGACGCCGGCGCGGAGGCTCGGCGCCGCCTCGAGACCGACCTCGTCGGCGAGCTCGTCGGCGAAGGCCGCGCCCGTCTCGCGCAACCGCCGGGCGCGGCCGCGCTCCGGGAGGGCGTCGATGATCAGCCCGAACAGGTCCTCGTAGTGCCGGTCGGGGAACTGGATCGCGTTCAGCTCGGGGACGACGGCGTACGTCTTCGCCGGCCGGCCGGAGCCGGGGCCGGTACGGCCGGTCCGCCGCTCGTAGCCGATCTCGAGCAGCCCTGCCGCCGCCAGCCGCTCGAGACGCGCACGGGCGACGTTCCGGTGAATCCCCGCCGACTCGGAGAGATCGTCGGCGGTGACGGCGTGGTCGCTCGAGCGCGCGAACAGAAACGCCGCGCGGACGTCGGGGTCGCCGACGGCTTCGAGCTCGTCCATTTCCAAAACCACGCTAGCAGGTTTTAGAAACTCTCGGCCACGAGCGCACGCAGGCTCTCGTGCTCCTCGCGACAGGCGGGGCAGCCGGCGAGGTGTGCGCGGACGCCCGGCAGCAGCGCGTCGGCGTCGCCGCCGGCGAGCTCCGCCTCGACGTACCGGTCGAGCAGCTCGAAGCAGTCGTCGCAGCCGACCTCCGGCCCGGCCGGACCGAGCAGCGCGTGCAGCTTCTTGTCGTCCTTCATCCCATCTCCTCGAGGTCGAGCCCGCTCTCGGCGAGCGCCGCGCGCAGCCGGCGGCGGGCGTCGTGAAGTGTCTTGTAGAGCGCGCCGCGCGTCGTGCCCAGGCGGTCGGCGAGCACGTCGATCGGCACCCCGTTCAGGGCGAGCGCGACGAGGACGCGGTGCTGGTGCGGCGTCAGCTCCGTGGCGACTGCGATGCGGACGGCGCTGACGAGCTCGGAGCGGGCCGCCGCCTCGTCGGGGGCGGTGCCGCCCGCGAAGAGCTGCCAGCTCTCGGGCTCGAGCGGCACCTCACGCGCCTGCCACGCGCGCTTCCGCAGCTTCACGGCCGCCTCGAGCAACGCGAACTTGTACGCCCAGGTGGTGAAGCGGCTCGCGCCCCGGAAGTCGTCGAGCCTGCGCAGGACGCTGACCAGCGCGTCGTCGGCCGCCTCGAGCGCGATGTCGTCGAGCTCGTCGCCGCGCAGGTGCGGCAGTGTCGGCCGCCGGCGGGCAGTCTCGAAGCGCGCCGCGCGCAAGAGCAACGCGTGGAGCCGTGCCACGGCCGCGTCGTGCGCCGCGCCGGTGGCGCGCAGGTCCGCGAGCCACGCCCGCGACTCCAGGTCGAGGGGTTCGTCGACGAGGTCGATCACGGCGACCGCCTCGACGCTACCAGCGGCGACGGCCCTCACGGAAGCTCCTCGAGCGGCGAGACGATCCGGACGGCGAGCTCCGGCGGGCAGCCGCGCTCGACCAGCTCGATCAGCACGTGCAGGTCGAAGCGCGGGTCGGCGGCGAGGAGGCCGGCGAGCGCCGCCGAAAAGCCCGCGTGGAGGAGCTGCTCGCGCCGCCAGCCGCGGACGTCGTCCCTCGTCCGGTCGCGGGTGTCGATGCTCATGTACCGGTAGTGCCGCCCGGGCGGCGTTTCTTACCTCGTAAGACTCGCGCACCGGGCGACACGAAGCGTGGTGACTCTCGACCAAGGAGGCACCACGTGACGCTTACGATCCGCCGCAGCATCCTCCCGATCGCGATGCTCGCAGCCGTCCTGCTCGTTCCGGCAGGCGGCGCGAGCGCCACCGCAGCTCCGGCGCCCGCGAAGACCGCCGCGTTCCATCAGGCGATGGACCGGCTCTGGGAGGACCACATCACCTGGACGCGCATGGTGATCGTCGACTTCGCCGCCGGCCTGCCCGACCTGAAGGTCGCCGAGACGCGGCTCCTCCGCAACCAGGCCGACATCGGCAATGCGATCAAGCCGTACTACGGAGCCGCCGCGGGAGCGCAGCTCACGCATCTCCTGCGCACGCACATCCTCGAGGCGGTGCCGGTTCTCCAGGCGGCGAAGGCGGGCAACAAGGCGAAGCTCGCCTCCGCCCTCGCCGCCTGGAACGCGAACGGGCACCAGATC
>JAICYG010000126.1 GCA_025934335.1 Thermoleophilia bacterium
ACGAGCCTCTGCCGTGCCTCGAGGCGGTCGAAGTCGGTGTCACATCACCGGTGCGTCGATGCCTGCCCGCAGGTCGCGCACGAGCGTTGCGAGCGCGGCCGGGCCGTCCTCGGCGGCGGCGACGGCCGCGGAGCCGACGACGACCCCGTCCGTGTGAGTGGCGGCGGCGCGCGCGTGCGCGCCCGTCGAGATGCCGAAGCCCGCGTAGAGCGGCACGTCCGTCAGCGCGCGGGCGCGCTCGGCGAGCGGCGCGAGCGTGGGGGCTAGATCGGCGCGAGCACCGGTTGTGCCCGTCACGGTGACGAGGTAGAGCCAACCGTCCGTCGCCTCCGCCGCCAGGCGAAGCCGCTCATCCGTTGAGGTCGGCGCGACGAGCTGCACGCGCCGGAGCTCCGGCCGCATGTCCACCGGCAGGTCGGGGACGATCAGCGACGTCGCGCCGGCAGCGCGCGCGTCCCGCTCGAGCTCGCTCCACCCGTAGGCGTCGAAGATCGAGGCGTAGGTCATCGGGACGAGGGGCACGTCGACGCGCGCACGGATCTCCGCCAGCACCTCGAGGCAGCGCACCGTGCGCATCCCCGCCGCGAGTGCACGCTCGCCGGCCCGGCGGATCAGCGGCCCGTCGGCAAGCGGGTCGGAGAACGGGAAGCCGATCTCGATCACGTCGGCGCCCGCCTCGACCGCAGCCTGCGCGAGCTCGGGCGTGTCCGGCATCGCCATCAGGTAGACGACGAGCGCCTTGGTGTCTGACACCTTCAAGGTGTCAGACACCGGTCTCGCGCCGCAGCACCTCGGCGAGATCCTTGTCGCCACGGCCGGAGAGGCACACGAGCACCAGCTCGCCATCACAGTCGAGCGCGCGGGCGAGCGCGTGCGACGACTCGAGGGCGGGGACTATGCCCTCGGTCTCGCAGAGCCGGTGGAACGCCGCGAGCGCCTCCTCGTCGGTGCACGGCACGTACTCGGCGCGGCCGGTGTCGCGCAGCCAAGCGTGCTCGGGGCCGACGCCCGGATAGTCGAGACCGGCGGAGATGGAATGGGCGTCCATGATCTGGCCGTCATCGTCGGCGAGCAGCGACGAGCGCGCTCCGTGGAGCACGCCGCCGCGTCCCGTGCCGAGCGACGCGGCGCCGGCCGCCTCGACCCCGAGCAGGCGCACGGCATCGTCCTCGATGAAGTCGTAGAACATCCCGATCGCGTTCGAGCCGCCGCCGACGCACGCGACGACCACGTCCGGCAGGCGTTCCTCGATGACGAGGATCTGCTCGCGCGCCTCGCGGCCGATCACCCGCTGCAGCTCGCGCACGAGCTCCGGGTACGGCGCCGGGCCGACGCACGAGCCGATCACGTAGTGCGTCGTCTCGACATTCGCGATCCAGTCGCGGATCGCCTCGCTCGTCGCCTCCTTCAGCGTCTGCGTGCCGAACTCGACGGGCCGCACCTCCGCGCCGAGCAGGCGCATCCGTTCGACGTTCGGTGCCTGGCGGCGGATGTCCTCGCTGCCCATGTAGACGACGCACTCGAGGCCGAAGCGCGCGCACACCGTCGCGGTCGCGACCCCGTGCTGCCCCGCGCCGGTCTCCGCGATGATCCGCGTCTTCCCGAGCCGCTGGGCGATCAACACCTGCCCGAGCGCGTTGTTCAGCTTGTGCGCGCCCGTGTGCATCAGATCCTCGCGCTTCAGGTACACGCGCCGGTCGGGCGCGAAGCGGGCCGCGTGCGTCAGCGGCGTCGGCCGGCCGGCGTAGCTCGTGCGCAGCCAGTGGAGCTCCGACTGGAACGACAGGTCGTCGCGCAACGAAGACCACGCCTGCTCGAGCTCGTCGAGCGCCGGGATCAGCGTCTCGGGCACGTAGCGGCCGCCGTACTCGCCGAAGCTCACGAGCGCGCCGCCTCCACGAAGCGCCGCACCGCATCGTGGTCCTTGATGCCGGGCTCCGACTCGGTGGAGCGCGCAGAGTCGACCGCCCAGGGCCGCACCGCCGCCACCGCCGCGGCGACGTTCTCGGGGCCGAGCCCACCGGCGAGCATCACGCGCCCCGCGGTCGACCGGGCCCGCTCGAGGTGCGACGGGTCGCGCTCCCCCCACGGCAGGTCGACGACGGTTCCCACACGCTCGCTGTTCCGGAACAGCACCGCATCACGCGAGCGGTGGCCGTTCTCGCGGCCGTAGAACTGGACGAGGTCGGCGTCGGTCTCGGCCGTCTCGCCGACGAACACGGCGACGCGCAGCACCGTGTCGGGCGCCTCCAGCAGCGCGTCCGTGCGCCGGGGGCTCTCCGCGGCGAGGATGAAGCCGACCAGGTCGGCGCCCGCCTCGACCACCACATCGACGTCCTCCTGGCGCGTGAGGCCGCACACCTTGACGAGCGGCCGCTCGACGAGCTCGCGCAGCTTCGCGCCGGGGTCAGGCGCGCGCATCAGCGTCGAGCCGACGAGCACCGCCTGTGCCCCCGCCAGCTCGGCGGCGGCCGCCTGCGCCCGCGTCTCGATGCCGCTTTCCGCGATTACGACCCGGTCGCGCGGCGCGCGAGACACGAGCTCGAGCTGCGCGGTGCGGTCGATCGTGAACGTCGACAGGTCGCGGGCGTTCACGCCCACGATCGGCGCGTCGAGTGCGACGGCCCGCTCGAGCTCGTCGGCGTCGTGCGCCTCGACGAGCGTGTCGAGGCCGAGCTCGGCGGAGGCGGCGAGCAGCTCGCGCATGCGTGCGTCGTCGAGATCGCGCAGAAGGAGCAGCGCCGCGTCGGCGCCGGCGCCGCGGGCCTCCTCGAGGTGCGCGCGCGTCGAGAAGAAGCCCTTCGCGAGCAACGGCAGGGACGTCGTCGCGCGTGCGGCGCGCAGGTCGTCCCACGAGCCGCCGAAGCGCTCGTCGACGAGCACCGACATCGCGCGCGCGCCGGCCGCCTCGTAGGCACGCGCCGTTGCGACGACGTCTCCGGCGGGCCGCAGGTCGCCCGCCGACGGCGAGCGCCGTTTGAACTCGGCGATCGCCCCGAAACCGGGCTGCGCGAGCGCGGCGACGAGCTTCACGCGGGGACGCCCTTCGAGAACGCGGCGAGCTCGTCGAGTCGCGCGGCTGCGGCGCCCGAGTCGATCGCCTCGCGCGCGACCTCGAGCCCCTCGCGCAGGTCGTCGGCGTGCCCGCCGGCAGCGATCGCCCCCGCCGCGTTCAGCAGGATCGCCGAGCGCCGGCCCCCGTTACCGCCGTGGAACACGTCCCTGATCTTCGCGGCGTTCTCGGTCGCGTCGCCACCGCGCAGCTCGGTCGGGTCGCAGCGCGGGACGCCGAGGTCGAGCGGGTCGATCTCGCGCCGCGTCACGTTGCCGTCGTGCACCTCGCAGACGAGGTTGGGGCCGGCGGGCGAGAGCTCGTCGACGCCGTCGGCGCCGTGCACGACGAACGCCCGTCGTGCATCGAGTTGCGCGAGCACGTCGGCGATCACCGGCACGAGGTGCGCGGAGTAGACGCCGACGACCTGCGCGCGCGCGCCCGCCGGGTTCGTCAGCGGGCCGAGGACGTTGAAGACGGTGCGTGCGGCCAGCTCGTGCCGGACGGGACCGGCGTGCTTCATCGCCGGATGGTGGAGCGGCGCGAACATGAACCCGAAGCCGAGCGTGTCGATCGACTCGGCGATGCGCTCCGGGGGCAGCTCGAGGTCGAAACCGAGCGCCTCGAGCACGTCCGCGCTCCCCGACCGCGAAGAGACCGAGCGGTTGCCGTGCTTCGCCACGCCCGCGCCGGCCGCGGCCGCGACGAGCGCCGCGGCCGTCGAGATGTTGAACGTCTTGCCGCCGTCGCCGCCGGTGCCCGCGGTGTCGACGAGGTCGTCACGCGCCGGCCGCACTCCCACCGCATGCTCGCGCATCGCCTCCGCCGCGCCCGCGATCTCCGCCGGCGTCTCGCCCTTCAGCCGCAGCGCGACCAGGAACCCGCCGATCTGCGCCGGTGTCGCCTCGCCGGCCATGATCGTGCCCATCACGCGCCGCGACTCGTCGCGCGTCAGGTCCTCGCCGTCGAGCAGCCGTGCGAGGGCGGCCTGGATCATGCGTCGACGAAGTTCGCGGCCAGCTCGCGGCCGTTCGGAGTGAGCACGGACTCGGGGTGGAACTGGACGCCGTCGGCCGGCAGGGAGCGATGCCGGACGGCCATCACCTCGCCGTCGGCCGCGGTCGCGGACACCTCGAAGCATTCGGGAACCGAGGTTGCGGCGAGCGAGTGGTAGCGGCCGGCGGGCAGCTCGCGCGGCAACCCGTCGAAGATGCCGCGGCCGTCGTGCTGCACGACCGTCGCCTTGCCGTGCACGAGCTCGCGCGCCTGCCCGACGGTGCCGCCGAAGAGCTGCACGAGCGCCTGGTGCCCGAGGCAGACGCCGAGGGTGCGGACGCGCGGGCAGAGCCGCTCGAGGATCTGGAGCGACGCGCCGGCCGCCTCCGGGCGGCCGGGGCCGGGGGAGACGACGAGGTGCGTCGGCGCGAGCTGCTCTGCCTCGTCGGCGTCGATCTCGTCGTTCCGTCGCACGATCACCTCGGCTCCGAGCTCCTCGAACAGGTGGACGAGGTTGTACGTGAACGAGTCGTAGTTGTCGATCACGAGCATGCGGGCGCTCACGTGCCAGCCTCCGCGAGGTCGATCGCTGCTTCGAGCGCTGCGAGCTTGCGCAGGCACTCCTCGTGCTCGGCGCGCGGATCGCTCTCGGCGACGATGCCGGCGCCCGCCTGCAGCAGTGCGTGACCCTCGTGCAGCACGATCGTGCGAATCGCGATGCAGGCGTCGAGCGAGCCGTCGGGGAGCGCGTAGAGAACGGCGCCCGCGTACGGGCCGCGGCGGAAGCCCTCGAGTTCGGAGATGATCTGCATCGCGCGTATCTTCGGTGCACCGGACACGGTCCCGGCGGGGAAGGTTGCGCGCAGCAGGTCGAACGACGAGACGTCCGGCCGCAGCTCGCCCGCAACCTCGGAGACGAGGTGCGTGATGTGCGAGAAGCGCTCCGCCTCGAGGAACCGCTCGACCGTCACCGTGCCCGGCACGCACACGCGCGAGAGGTCGTTGCGGCCGAGGTCGACGAGCATTACGTGCTCGGCGCGGTCCTTCGCGGACGCGAGCAGGCGCTCGGCGTCCCCGGCTCCGGGGCTCGTCGAGCCGGCGATCGGGTTCACCGACGCGCGCGTGCCCTCGCGCTTGACGAGCGTCTCCGGCGACGACCCGACGAGCGCGATCCCGTCGAGCTCCAGCAGGAAGAGGTACGGCGAGGGGTTCACACGGCGCAGGGCGCGGTAGAGGGCGACCGCGTCGGCGTCGGTGGCGCGCTCCGCGCGCTGCGAGAGGACGATCTGGAAGGCGTCGCCGCAGCGGATGTGCTCCTTGCACTGCTCGACGCCACGTTCGTAGGCGGCCTGTGCCGGGAAGCGCTCCATCGCGCCCGGCGTGGCGCGCGCGGCCCGGGTCGCGGGCAGCGCCTCGAGCGTGAGGTCGGCGGGCCCGGCAAGGACCTCCGCGACGCCGAGCAGGTGGTCGAAGCGGAGGAGCACGTCGGCGACGACGAAGCGGCTCTCCGGGAGCCCGTGGCCGACGGTGGGCAGCACTACGCTCGGCTCGAGCCGAGCGACATGGTCGTACGCGAGGTAGCCGACGACCGCCTCGGCCGGCGTCTCTGCTTCCTCGAACGACACGAGGCGGTTGCCGCAACCGACGAGCGAGTAGCGGCCGAGCCGTCCGCGGTCGACTGACTCGAGCAGGAACGAGGCGCGGCCGCGCGTCCGCAGGTCGAGGTACGCGGCGAGCGGGGTGATCAGTGCGGTGTCGACGGTCGTCGTCATCGGATACGAAAAACGACCCTGTTCGGGTCGTCGTGGCGGTGCGGTCGTGTGCGGCGCGTCTTCCTACGCGCGCAGGCTCCCGCCCCGCTCGTGGCGCCAGGCCCACCAGTTCGAGGTCGGGACGGTCATCTCCGCCAGGGTAGGCCGTGCTGGTTCAATGCGCAAGCCTTGGCCGTCCCGGACCTCCTTCGTGCGCTGCTGACAACCTCGGGCCCCTCGGGCCACGAGGAGGACGCCGCCCGCGTCTGGCGTGAGGCCGCGTCGGCGTTCGCGGAGGTGACGACCGACACGCTCGGCAACTCCTTCGCACGCGTGGGCGCCGGCGACGGCGCGCCGGCGCTCGCGGTCGTGGGGCACATCGACGAGATCGGGATCGCGATCACGAACATCGAGGAGAACGGCCTCCTCTCGTATGCCACCGTCGGCGGTATCTCGCCGGAGACGCTGCACGGCCAGAGGTTCGAGCTGCTGACGCGCGACGGGCGGGTTCCCGCCGTCGTCGCTCGCAAGCGTCTCTACCCGGAGCAGGTGCGCGACCGCGGCCGGCTCGAGCACGCCGACCTGCACGTCGACATCGGCGCGACGAGCCGGGAGGAGGCGGAGCGGCTCGTGCGCGTCGGCGACGCCGGCGTCTGGGCCGGCACGCCCCTCGAGCTCCCGAACAGACGACTCGTGTCGAAGTCGCTCGACAATCGGCTCGGCGCGTACATCGCCCTCGAGTCGGTGCGCCGCGTCGCCGAGGCCGGAGCGAGGATCGACGTCGTCGCCGTGGCGGCGGTGCAGGAGGAGATCGGCACGTTCGGCGCCCGCGCGGCGGCCTTCGGCCTCGAGCCGGGCGCGGCGCTCGTCGTCGACGTGACGCCCGCGACCGACGTTCCCGGCGGCGAGCCGCGCCGCGCGGGTCCCATCGAGCTCGGCAAGGGCGCGATGGTCGCGCGCGGGCCGACGCTCAACCGGAAGCTGACCGATTTGCTCGGCGAGGTCGCGGCGAGCGAGGGCATCGCGCACGCGTACGAGGTCTACTCGCACGAGACGCACACCGACGCCGACGACATCCACGCGGCCCGGGCGGGGGTGCCGACCGGCCTGATCTCGATCCCGACGCGGTACCTGCACAGCCCGAACGAGATGTGCGATCTTGCGGACGTGGAAGCGGTCGTCCAGCTGATCGTCGCGTTCGCGAAGCGTCTCGGGCCCGACACGTCGTTCCTGCGCTGATGGCGACGCGTGCCGTCATCGTCAGTGCGGTCCGCACGCCGTTCGGGAAGCTCGGCGGCGGGCTCGCGAAGTACGAGGCGACGGAGCTGGGCGCCCTCGCGATCGAGGAGGCGCTCGCCCGCATCGGCCTCGAGCCGCACGAGCCGGAGTACGTGATCATGGGGCAGGTGCTGCAGGGCGGCGCCGGCCAGGCGCCGGCGCGGCAGGCCGCCGTCGGTGCGGGGCTGCCGGTCGAGACGCCGGCGGACACGATCAACAAGGTGTGTGCCTCCTCGATCCGCGCGATCGAGATCGCCGACTCGATGATCCGCGCCGGCGACGTCGACGTCGTCGTGACGGGCGGCATGGAGTCGATGACGAACGCGCCGTACGTCCTGAAGAAGGCGCGGTTCGGGTACCGGCTCGGGAACGGCGACCTGATCGACTCGATGGTCTTCGACGGGCTCACCTCGACGTTCGACCAGCTGCACATGGTGGCGCAGAACTCGAAGGTGTCCCGAGAGCTCGGCATCACGCGCGGGCAGCAGGACTCGTGGTCGGTGCGCTCGCACGAGCGGGCGGCGGCCGCCCAGGACGAGGGGCGGTTCGACGACGAGATCTTCGCCGTCGGCGACGTCACCGCCGACGAGGGCGTGCGGCGCGACACGACGCTCGAGAAGCTCGCGTCGCTCAAACCGGTATTCGACCCCGAAGGGACGACGACGGCGGGCAACGCTCCGGGCGTGAACGACGGCGCGAGCTGCGTCGTCGTCTGCTCGGAGGAATGGGCGCGCAAGCGGGGGCTCGAGCCGCTCGCGACGATCGTCGCGCAGGGCTACGTCGCCGACGACTTCGCGTACCTGGCGCGCACGCCTGCGAAGGCAGGCGCGATCG
>JAICYG010000034.1 GCA_025934335.1 Thermoleophilia bacterium
CGCGAAGGCGTCGATCGCGACCGGCTGGACGATCCTCTGCAAGGACCTGGCGATCGAGCCGTCGGAGATCTCGCAGGTGCTGCTCGGCGGCTCGTTCGGCTCGTACCTGACCGCCGCGAGCGCCGTGAAGATCGGGCTCGTCCCGCGCCTGCCGCTGCCGCGGATCGTCGCGGCCGGCAACGTCGCCGGCGAGGGGGCGAAGATCGCAGCGCTCTCGGTGACGGAGCGCGCCGCCGCGAACGCGGTGCTCGACGAGATCGACTACGTCGAGCTCTCGGGCCGCGCGGACTTCAACGACCTGTTCATCGACCAGCTGGCGTTCCCGGGATGAGCCGCACGATCGTCGCCTGTGGCGCGCTCGCGCTGCACATCGGGCAGATCGCAAGACGGCGCGGCTGGGACCTCGACGTGAAGCCGTTGCCGCCCGAGCTGCACAACCGGCCCGAGCGGATCCGCGACGCCCTCGGCGATGCGGAGCTCGTCGGCTACGCGGACTGCGGCACCCGCGGCGCGCTCGACGACCTGCCTCGCCTCGCCGGCCCCGACTGCTACGGCATCTTCGGCGAGTTCGCCCGTCACGAGGCTGGCACCTACTACCTGACCGACTTCCTCGTGCGCTCGTTCGACCGCGTCGTCTGGCGCGGGCTCGGGCTCGACCGCCACCCCGAGTTGCGTGACGACTACTTCGGCAACTACGAGCGCGTCGTCTGGCTCGCGCAGCGGCCGACGGAGGCGTTGCGTCTGAAGGCGGCGGCCGCAGCTGAGAAGCTCGGGCTGCCGCTCGAGATTCGCGAGACCGGCGACGCCGGCCTGGAACGTGCCCTCGAACAACTCCTGGAGGTCTAGTGCTCGTCAACGAATTACCCCGCTACGAGATCCTCGACGAGTCGTCCATGCAGGAGCTGGAGCGCGGGTGGCGGCGCATCGTCAGCGAGCTCGGCCTCGACTTCGGGACGTCCGAGCCGCACGCGGAGTCGGTCGCGCTCCTCGAGGCGGCCGGACAGAAGGTCGAGGGGCAGCTCGTCAAGCTCGACCCCGACTGGATCCTCGAGCAGGTCGCGAAGGCGCCGCGCGAGTTCGACCTGCAGGCGCGCAACCCGGAGCGCCAGATTCACGTCGGCGGTAACCACATGGCATTCGGTGCCGTGTACGGCTGCCCGTTCGTGCGCGAGGGGCTCGAGCGACGCGAGGCGACGTACGCCGACTTCGAGAACCTCGTGCGCCTGTCGCAGGCGTTCCCGCAGCTCGACACCCCGGGCGGGACGATCTGCGAGCCGAACGACAGGCCGCTCGACTCGCGGCATCTCGACATGGTCTACGCGTTGCTGACGCTCTCCGACAAGCCGTTCATGGGCTCGGTCACGTCGGGGCCGAACGCCGAGGACACGATCGCGATGGCGGAGCTGGTGTTCGGGCGCGAGAGCCTGGAGCGGACACCGGCGATCATCTCGCTGATCAACGTCAACTCGCCGCTTCGCTACGACGAGCGGATGCTTGACGCCCTGCACGCGTACGCGAAGGCGAACCAGGCGCTCGTGATCACGCCCTTCCTTTTGATGGGCGCGATGTCGCCGGTGTCGGTGCCGTCGACGCTTGCCCAGCAGGTGGGCGAGGCGCTCGCCGGGATCGCGCTGGTGCAGACGATCCGGCCCGGCTGTCCCGTCGTCTTCGGCAGCTTCCTCTCGAACACCGACATGCAGTCCGGCTCCCCGTCGTTCGGCACGCCCGAGTCGGCGGTCGGCCTGCTCTGCACCGGCCAGATCGCGCGGCACTACGGACTGCCGTTCCGCGGCGGCGGCGGGCTCACCTCGTCGCAGGCGGTCGACGCGCAGGCCGCCTACGAGGCGTCGATGACGCTGTGGCCGACGTTCCTCGCGGGCACGAACTTCGTCATGCACTCGGCCGGCTGGCTCGAGTCGGGACTCGTCTCCTGCTACGAGAAGTTCGTCGTCGACGTCGAGCTGCTGCGGATGCTGCACGAGGTGTTCGAGCCGCTTCGGATCGACGAGGAGACGCTTGCCTACTCGGCGCACGAGGAGGTCGGGCAGGGCGGCCACTTCCTGGGTGCGGCGCACACGCTGGAGCGGTTCCGCGAGTGCTTCTACCGCCCCCTGCTCTCGTCGACCGAGAACTACGAGCGCTGGTCGCGGAACGGCGGCAAGGACGCTGCGGCGCGCGCGTCCGACATCTGGAAGAAAACCCTGGACGAGTACGAGGAGCCCGCGATGGACGCGGGCCTGAAGGAGGAGCTGAAGGCGTATGTCGACCGCCGCAGGACCGAGCTCGGCGACTGAGGCTCGCATGTTCGTGGGCGGCGCCTGGACGGGCGCCGCGTCGGGCGAGACGACCACCGCCGATTCGCCCGCCACGGGTGAGGCGATCGGCGAGGTGCCGCTCGGCGACCGTGAGGACGCGCGGCGCGCGATCGCGGCAGCGAACGACGCGGCGCCCGGCTGGGCGCGCCTGACCGTGTTCGAGCGCGCCGCGCTCATGCACCGCGTCGCCGACGAGATCGAGAAGCGGCGCGAGCAGCTCGAGCATGCTCTGACGCTCGACCAGGGCAAGCCGCTGCACGAGTCTCGCGACGAGGTCGAGGAGCTCGTCGCGTACTGGCGGAACGCCGCCGAGGACGGCAAGCGCCTCGAAGGGCGCCTCGCGAACTCGTTCACGCCGGGGAAGCGCGTGCTGCTCGTGCGCCGCCCGCGCGGTGTGATCGGGGTGATCACGCCCTGGAACTGGCCGTACACGATGCCGGCGGAGCTGATCGCCCCGGCGCTCGCCGCGGGGAACACGGTCGTGTGGACGCCCGCGTCGACGACAGCCGTCTGCGGCGCCGCGCTCGCCGCCTGCGTGGCGGAGGCCGACCTGCCGCCGGGCGTCTTCAACTTCGTCACCGGGCCCGGGTCGGTCGTCGGCGACGAGATCGCGCGCAATCCGGGCACGCACGGCGTCGGCTTCATCGGCTCGACGGAGACCGGCCGCAAGGTCGCCGAGGCGGCGGCGGGCAAGGCGGCCGTGCTGGAGCTCGGGGGCAACGGCCCGGTCGTCGTCATGGACGACGCCGACCTCGAGCTCGCAGCCGAGGCGGCCGTCACCGCGTGCTTTCTGTGCGCCGGCCAGAGCTGCACGGCAGGCGAGCGTCTGCTCGTGCACCGCACGGTGCGCGAGGAGTACGTCGAGTTGCTGCGGGAGAAGGCGCGGCGCGTCGTGCTAGGCGACCCATTCGCCGACGGCACGACGATGGGGCCGCTGAACAACGAGGGCGTCGCGGCGAAGATGGACGAGCACGTCGCCGACGCGCTCGAGCGCGGCGCCGAGCTCGTCCACGGCGGCGAGCGCGCCGGCGGCTTCGCCACGAGCCTCTACTGGCAGCCGACGGTGCTGGACGGCGTCTCGCCCGAGTCGCGCGTGGCGACCGAGGAGACGTTCGGCCCCGTCGCTCCGGTCGTCGAGATCGGCTCCCTCGACGAGGCGATCCGCCTCGCGAACGACTCGCCGTACGGCCTCCTGTCCGCCATCTTCACGCGCGATCTCGCGCAGGGTCTCCGCTACGCGGACGAGGTGAAGACGGGCTGGGTGAACGTCAACGACTCGTCGAACTACTGGGAGGCGCACCTGCCGTTCGGCGGCCGCTCCGGGACGGCGAGCGGCATCGGCCGCGTCGGCGGCGCGGCGCCGATGGAGTCCTTCACCGAGCTGCAGACGGTCGTCGTCGCGTGACGTACGACTACGTGATCGTCGGCGGCGGCAGCGCCGGGTGTGCCCTGGCGGCGCGCCTGACCGAGGATGCAGCGACCCGCGTGCTCGTGCTCGAGGCCGGCCGCCCCGACTCGTGGTGGGACCTCTACATCCACATGCCGGCGGCGCTCTCGTTCCCGATCGGGAGCCGCTTCTACGACTGGAAGTACGAGTCGGAGCCGGAGCCGTTCATGAACGGCCGCCGCGTCTACCACGCGCGCGGCAAGGTGCTCGGCGGCTCGAGCTCGATCAACGGGATGATCTTCCAGCGCGGCAACCCGCTCGACTACGAGCGGTGGAGGGAGGAGGGCGGCCTCGAGGGCTGGGACTACGCGCACGTCCTGCCGTACTTCAAGAAGATGGAGACGTGCCTCGCTGGCGCCGACGACTGGCGCGGGGGAGACGGCCCGCTGCTCCTCGAGCGCGGGCCGGCCGAGGGGCCGCTCTTCGACGCGTTCTTCGCCGCCGTGCAGGAGGCCGGGTACTCGCTGACCGATGACGTCAACGGCTACCGGCAGGAGGGCTTCGCGAAGTTCGACCGCAACATCACGCGCGGCCGCCGCTGGTCGGCTGCGCGCGCCTACCTGCACCCGGCGATGAAGCGGGCGAACCTCGAGGTGCGCACGCGCGCGTTCGTCGAGCGCGTCGTCTTCGAGGGGACGCGCGCCGTGGGCGTGCAGGTGAACGGCGAGACGATTCGCGCGAACGAGGTGATCCTCTGCGGGGGCGCGATCAACTCGCCGCAGCTGCTGCAGCTCTCGGGCGTCGGCGACCCGTCGCTGCTGGAGCCACTCGGCGTCGGCGTCGTCCACGACCTGCCCGCGGTGGGCGAGAACCTGCAGGACCACCTCGAGGTGTACGTACAGCGGGCCTCGACGCAGCCGGTGACGATGGCGCCGTACTACAAGTGGCGCAACCGGCCGCTGGTGGGCCTGAAGTGGCTGCTCGCGAAGACCGGGCCGGGAGCGTCGAACCACTTCGAGGCCGGCGGCTTCATCCGCTCGAACGACGACGTCGCCTATCCGAACGTGATGTTCCATTTCCTGCCGATCGCCGTCCGCTACGACGGCACCGCGCCGCAGGGACACGGGTACCAGCTGCACGTCGGGCCGATGTACTCCGACGCGCGCGGCTCGGTCCGAATCACGTCCACCGACCCGCGCGTGAAGCCGGCGCTCCGCTTCAACTACCTCTCGACCGAGCAGGATCGCCGTGAGTGGATCGAGTGCGTCCGCGCCGCGCGCTCGATCCTCGACGCACCGGCGCTCCGGCCGTTCGACGGCGGCGAGCTCTCGCCGGGGCCGGCCGTCTCGAGCGACGAGGAGGTGCTCGACTGGGTTGCCCGCGACGCTGAGACGGCGCTGCACCCGTCCTGCACGTGCGCGATGGGCTCCGTCGTCGACCCCGCGACCATGCGGGTCTACGGCACGGACGGGCTGCGCGTCGTCGACGCGAGTGTCTTCCCCTTCGTCCCCAACGGCAACATCTACGCGCCGACGATGATGGTGGCCGAGCGTGCCGCCGACCTGATCCGGGGCAACACGCCGCTGCCGCCGTCGAACGTCTCCTTTTACACGCATGAGCGTAGGCTCGACGGAGCTCATCCAGGAGCGAAGCCGTCGGCTTCGCCGACGGCGGGAGCGGGCCTCTGAGCCTGAGTGAGCGCCCAGTCGGTGAGTTCCTGGCGGCGCTCGGGGAGCGCACGCCGGCACCGGCGAGCGGCGCGGCGACGGCGCTGACCGCCGCGCTCGCGGCCGCGCTGGTCGAGCTGGCAGGCCGCTTCGCGGGCGACGAGGAGGCGGTCGTGCGCGCGAAGGCGCTGTGGGCGCGGCTGGCCGAGCTGGCCGACGAGGACGCGGCCGCCTACACGGCCTTCCTCGCCGAGCGGAGCGACACGACCCGCGAGCGCATCATCGCCGTGCCGCTCGAGATCGCCGAGTGCGCCGAGGAGACGGCCGAGCTGGCCGAGCGCGTGCGGGCGCAGCTGCGAACCGCGGTGGTCGGTGACGCCGAGGCAGCGCGTGAGCTCGCGCGCACCGCGTCGCGCGTCGCACGGCGGCTCGCGGAGATGAACGGGTGAGGCTGCTCGTCTGCGGCGTGCTCGCCGCAGTGTGCTTTGCGGTTCCCGCGGCCGCCGCGGGGATCGGGCACAGCAGCGCGACGGCCGGCGCATGGCACGCCGACCTGACGTGGGCCGAGCACCCGAACTCGTTCCCGCGCTACACGAAGCTGCACCTGACGGTGCGCGACGGCGGCCGGGTCGTCGTCGACCGCCCGGTCCGGCTGCGGGGGCAGCTGAACGGAATCGGCCTGCAGCCCGGCGGGCTCGCCTTTCGCGATCTCGACGGCGACGGCAGCGACGACCTCCTGCTCGACCTCTTCACCGGCGGGGCGCACTGCTGCTTCGTCGAGCAGCTGATCGACTTCTCGACGACGCCGCCGCGCACGGTCGAGAAGGATTTCGGCGACCCCGGCGCGCGGGTCGCGAGGCTCGGCGGCCGCCTCGTTCTGCTCTCGGCCGACGACACCTTCGCCTACCGGTTCACCGCATACGTGGCATCGGGGCTGCCGATCCAGATCTGGACGTACCACGGCGGCCGCTTCCACGACGTGACGCGCGCCTACCCGGCGCGGATCGCGCGCGACGCGCGCAGCTGGTGGAGCGCCTACGTGCAGGAGCGGCGGCGGCACGGCGACGTCCGCGGCCTGCTCGCCGCCTGGGCGGCCGACCGGGCGCTGCTGGGGCAGGCGGCCGTCGCCCGGACGACGCTCGCGCGGATCGCGCCGGCCGCGTACGTGCGCGAGCTGTGGCGGTTCCTCGCGAACAGGGGCTACCTCCGCTGAACGCGTTCCTGGAGAGGCTCGAAGGCGGCGGGGTCGTCGTCGCGGACGGCGCAACCGGGACGAACTACCAGCGCCTGGGGATCGAGCCCGGGGTCGCACCCGAGGAGTGGGTGTTCGACGAGCCGGCGAAGGTGCAGGAGGTGCACCGCGCCTTCGTCGAGGCGGGCGCGGACCTCGTGCTCACGTGCACCTTCGGGGCGAGCTCGCTGCGCCTCGCCGACGGGCCGCTCGCGGGACGCGGCGACGAGCTGAACCGCCGGGCGGCGGAGCTCGCGCGCGAGGCGGTGGGGGAACCGACGATCGTGGCCGGGTCGATCGGGCCGACGGGGCACCTCGCCGATCCGCTCGGCCCGCTCTCGCGGGAGCTCGCGCTCGCGGCCTTCGCCGACCAGGCGCGCGCTCTCGCCGCCGGCGGCGTCGACCTGCTCGTGCTCGAGACGTTCTTCTCGCTCGACGAGGGTCTGTGGGCGCTGGAAGGGATTCGCACCGAGACCGACCTGCCGCTCGTCGTCTCCTACAGCTTCGACCAGGGCCTCCGCACGATGATGGGGCTGACGCCGACGCAGGTGGTGGAGGCGTTCGCGCCGCTCGGGGTCGCTGCGGTGGGCGCGAACTGCGGCAAGTCGCTCGAGGACACGGACGCCGTGGTGGAGGAGCTGCTCGCCGCGGCCGACGGGATCCCGCTCTGGGTAAAGCCGAACGCCGGCGTGCCGCGCGTCGTCCGCGACGACGTGGTCTACGACGTCACGCCCGAGCAGCAGGCGCGGCACCTGGCCTCGTACGTCGAGCGGGGCGTGAAGGTCGTCGGCGGGTGCTGCGGCACGACGCCGGAGCATCTGGCGGCGATCGCCGCAGCCGTGCGCTCGTGATGCCGGAGGTGGGACTCGAACCCACACGCCCCGAAGGACAATGGCTTTTGAGGCCATAGCGTCTACCGATTCCGCCACTCCGGCCCGCATGCCATCGTAACCGGCCTCGCGCGATAGGACTTTCCGCCCGAACGAAGTAAAGTCGCTGAGACTCGTGGCGGCGGACGTCTCAGCACCGACCCTGGGGGCGCGGTTCAAGCGGCCGAGCGTCATCGGCCTCCTCGGGCTGCTCTTCGTCGCCGCGCTCGTTTTCTGGCTCATCGTCAACCTGATCAAGACGCCGAGCGACTTCGGCGACGTCTTCCTGATCGGGATCACAAACGGGTCCGTCTACGCGTTGATCGCGCTCGGGTACACGCTCGTCTACGGCATTCTCGAGCTGATCAACTTCGCGCACGGCGACGTGTTCATGCTCGCGGGCATGTTCACGATCACGTTCTCGACGCACTTCTTCGGTCTCCACCAGGGCCAGGGGTGGGTGACGGTGCCGATCGTGTTCGCCACGCTCCTGCTCGCGATGCTCGCCTGCGGCTCGATCAACGCCGCGATCGAGTTCGTCGCCTACCGGCCGCTGCGCGGAGCCCCCCGACTCGCGCCGCTGATCACGGCAATCGGCGTCAGCTTCATCATCCAGGACATCGGCCTCGCCTGGAAGGGCCCCAACTACGTCACGGCGCCGGACGTGTTCCCGCACTCGAACGTCTTCTCGGCCGGCGGCGTCGACTACTCGTGGAACAAGCTGATCGTCGTCCTGGTCACGATCCCCGTGCTCCTCGCGCTGCTCTGGCTCGTGCAGGAGACGCGGCAGGGCAAGGCGATGCGCGCGACCGCGCAGGACAAGGACGCCGCCGCGATCATGGGCATCAACGTCAACCGGACGATCTCGTTCACGTTCCTGATCGCCGGGGCGCTTGCGGGCGCCGCCGGCACGCTGTACTCGCTCTGGGCGACGACGGTTCGTTTCGACCAGGGCTTCCAGCTCGGGCTGATCGCGTTCACCGCGGCCGTGCTCGGCGGCATCGGGAACCTGCCGGGCGCGGTGCTCGGCGCGGTGCTGATCGGGCTGATCCAGGCCTTCAACGAGGGTCTCAACTGGCATGCCCCGGGCTCCGACTGGACGCAGTCGATCGTGTTCTCGATCCTGATCCTGATCCTCGTCTTCCGGCCCGAGGGGCTCCTCGGTGAGAAGACGCCGGAGGGCGGCTAGCGGTGACGGAGCACCCCGAGGGCACCCACGTCGGGACGCAGGGCGACTCCCCTCGCGATGCCGTGGGGCTGCGCAACCGGATGCGCGCAGGCTGGCGTTCGCTGACGTTCGAGCAGCGCGCCGCCACCTCGATCGGCGCCGAGATCGCCCTTGCGATCCTGCTCTTCTTCGTCGACACCGCGCTCGGCTTCGCGGTGCTGACGCTGTCGGCGCTCTACTGGATCCACCGGCTGCCACCGCTCCCGTGGAAGCTCGCCGCGCAGGCGGTGCTCGTCGTTTGCTTCCTCGTCTTCGGGCCGGCGTCGTTCGGGATCCTGCTCGCGATCGCCTTCGCCGTCTTCTGGGTGCCGGCGCGCCGGCGCGGCTGGGCGTTGCCCGTGGTCGCGATCGGCGCGGCGATCTTCTATCCCTTCTACCAGCCGAAGATGTTCACGATCCCGGTCTTCGGTGCCTGGCCCGACGTGGCCACCGGCGTCGTGATGCTCGTGTTCGTGATGATGGCCGTCGGCCTCAACATCGTCGTCGGCTACGCCGGCCTGCTCGACCTCGGCTACGTGGCGTTCTACGCAACCGGCGCCTACACCGCAGCGTGGTTCGCGAGCCAGCAGTTCGCGGGGCAGAAGTGCCCGAAGGCAGGCGTCAGCATCGAGAACTGCCCCGTGGCGGCAGTGCCGGCGCACAGCTTCGACTTCGGCGCCGTGGGGCTCGTCCCGGGTGTCGGCGGGATTCACATCTCCGGTTGGATCCTGCTGCTCCTCGCCGGCGTGATCACCGCGTTCGCGGGCATCGTGATCGGCCTCCCCACGCTTCGCCTGCGCGGTGACTACCTCGCGATCGTGACCCTCGGTTTCGGCGAGATCCTTCCGCAGATCGCGCGCAACGGCGACAACCTGTTCGGCACCGGCTTCAACCTGACGAACGGCCCGAACGGGATCACGCCGCTCGACTCGATCGGTTTCGGCAACCGCGTCTCCGACTGGACCGGAGGCGTGCTGCCGTCGAACTTCCTCACCTGCTGCAAGGCGAACCACTTCGGCCACCAGATCCAGTCGACCGACGTCTTCTTCTGGACCGCGATCGCGCTGCTCCTGATCACGGTCTTCTGCTCGCTGCGGCTGCAGTACTCGCGCCTCGGGCGTGCGTGGATTGCGATCCGCGAGGACGAGACCGCGGCGGCCGCCATGGGCATCCCGCTGATGCGGACGAAGACGTGGGCATACGCGAGCGGCGCCTTCTTCGGCGGCGTGGCCGGCGCCTACTACGCGATCTTCAGGAGCGCGACGTTCCCCGGCGACTTCTTCTTCAACATCTCCGTGTTCATCCTCTGCATGGTCATCCTCGGCGGCATGGGGAACATCTGGGGCGTCATCGTCGGCGCCGCGTTCCTCGCCTACCTCGACCGTGAGGGGCTCGCGAACACGGGCGCCTGGATCAACTCCAACATCCACGTCGGCGGCTGGCACCCGAACATCGAGGTGCCGCTCTACGCATCCGGCATCTACGGCGTGATCATCCTGATCGTCATGCTCTTCCGACCGGAGGGGCTGCTCCCGTCGAGACGCCGAGCGGCAGAGTTGCACGAGGGCGTGCACGACGAGCCGCTCTACGAGGCGACGCACGCGGGAGCGGAGGCGTGACCGACGGAGCGACCGCCAACGGCGACCTTCTCGTCGCGACGGACGTGCGGAAAGAGTTCGGCGGGCTGGTCGCGGTGAACGACGTCTCGTTCACCGTGCCGCGAGGAAAGGTGATCTCGCTGATCGGGCCGAACGGCGCCGGCAAGACGACGTTCTTCAACATGCTGACCGGCGTCTACAAGCCGACGGGCGGCACGATCACGTTCCTCGGCGAGGACGTGACCGGCAAGCCACCGCACGCGATCACCGCGCGGGGAGTGGGGCGTACCTTCCAGAACATCCGCCTGTTCCAGAACATGTCGGCGATCGAGAACGTGCTCGTCGGCATGCACGCTCGGATGAAGGCGAACCTCTTCAACTCGATCATCCGGACGCCGTTCGTGCGTCGGGAGGAGAAGGAGGCGCGCGACCGTGCGCTGGCGCTCCTGCAGGAGGTCGGGCTGCGGCGGAAGGCACACGAGGCGGCGAAGAATCTTCCGTACGGCGAGCAGCGCAAGCTCGAGGTGGCGCGCGCGCTCGCGACCGAGCCGCAGCTGCTCCTGCTCGACGAGCCGACTGCCGGCATGAACCCGCAGGAGTCGGCGGAGTTCACGCAGTTCGTCGCCAGGCACCTGCGCGACGAGCGCGGGCTGACCGTGCTGATGATCGAGCACGACATGCGCGTCGTCATGGGCGTCTCCGACCGCGTATCGGTGCTCGACTACGGCGAGAAGATCGCCGAGGGGTCGCCGCGCGAGGTGCAGCGCAACGAGCGCGTGATCGAGGCGTATCTCGGCAAGGCGGCCGTCGAGGACATGAAGCGGCAGGGGCTTTCGTGAGCGCGAACGGCAGGAGTCCGGGCGCGCCGATCCTCGAGGTCGGCGACGTGCACACCTACTACGGCTCGATTCATGCGCTGAAGGGCGTCTCGCTGACCGTGAACGACGGCGAGATCGTCACGCTGCTCGGCGCGAACGGAGCCGGCAAGACGACGACGCTCCGTTCGATCAACGGCCTCAACCGGCCGCGGCAGGGGTCGATCAGGTTCGACGGCCGCGACATCACCACGGTGCCGGCGCACGAGATCGTTCGGCGGGGGATCGCGCAGTCGCCGGAAGGCCGGCGGCTGTTCCCGCGCATGACCGTGACCGAGAACCTCGAGATGGGCGCGTTCCAGCGGCACGACCGTTCCGAGATCCGCGAGGACATGGAGCGCGTCTTCGAGCTCTTCCCGCGGCTCCAGGAGCGCCGCAGCCAGAAGGCAGGGACGATGTCGGGCGGCGAGCAGCAGATGTGCGCGATCGGGCGTGCGCTCATGGCGCGGCCCAAGCTGCTTCTCCTCGACGAGCCGTCGCTCGGGCTCGCGCCGATCTTCGTCGAGCGGATCTTCGACATCATCCGGCAGATCAACGAGCAGGGGACGTCGATCCTGCTCGTCGAGCAGAACGCGCTGATGGCTCTCGACGCCGCCGACCGCGGCTACGTGCTCGAGACCGGCCGCATCGTGCTGGCGGACGACGCCGCCTCGCTGAAGACGAACGAGGAAGTCCGCAAGACCTACCTCGGTGAGACCTGAGTCCAGACTCCCTCTCGTTTGAGAGCGGGGCGCGGGGGCATCTCCCGCGCATGGCAGAAGCGAAGACCACCACCGATCACGACGAGATCCGTCGCTGGACCGAGTCGCGTGGCGGACACCCCGCCCACGTGACCGAGACCGCCGCAGACGGCGATCTCGGCGTTCTGCGTATCGACTTCGCGGAGCCCGACGACCGGCTCGAGGAGATCTCCTGGGACGACTGGTTCGAGGCGTTCGAGGAGAACAAGCTCGCGTTCCTCTACCAGGACGAGGGTGACAGCCGGTTCAACAAGCTCGTCGACCGCGCGAACGCGAACGGGAACGGTTAGCCCTCCTCCGACTCCTGCTCGCGGAGCTCGATGATCTCCTGCTCGACCTGACCGAGCTCCTCGTCGGAGAGCCGTTCGAGCTTGACGAGCTGCGTTCGCGCCGTCTCGCTCGCGCGCAGGATCTCGTCGAGCTTGAGCTGGATCGCGCGCGTGTCGCGGTTCTGGGTGTACTGCAGGCTGAACACGATCAGGAACGTGACGACCGAGGCGATCGCCGACGGCCAGAGGAGCCACGTGTCGCTGAAGCCGGCGATCGGGCCGACCACGAGCCAGACGACGGCGAGCACGATCGCAGCGAAGAACGCCCGCGGCGAGCCGACGATCTCCGGCGTGCGAAGGGCGATCTTCCTGATCAGCCACACGGGGAGCAGAGCCAGGTCTCGTGCGCCGGATGCGCGTCGACGCGCAGCCCGGCGGAGCGCGCCATCGCCTCGACGCACGCCACGTTCGGCGCCCACCAGTTCGTCTCGTCGTCGGCGAGCTTGTGCTCGATGAACGCCATCACCGGCCAGCCGCGGCCGAGCAGCCGGTCGCGCTCGTCGATGTCGAGGTCGCGGGGAGGATCGACGCGTGCGTCGCCGGGCATCGTCAGCGTCTGCAGGACGAGCAGGCGGCGCGTGGCCGCAGCGACCGCGTCGAGCGCGAGCAGGGGGTGGCGCAGGTGGTAGAGGACGCCCATGAAGAGGACGAGGTCCCAGCGTTCGTGCGCGTCGACGAGGTCGTAGACCGTGCCGCGGCGGAGCTCGACGTCGTCCTGGACGCCGTACCGGGCTGCCGCCCACCGTGCCTGCGCGAGGTAGTGCGCGTCGGGCTCGAGCCCGGTCACGCGCGCGCCACGGCGGGCGAGCTCGAACGTGTAGAAGCCCGCGTTGCAGCCGATGTCGAGCGCCGTCCAGCCGCTCAGGTCATCCGGAACGTGTGGCGCGATCTTGCGCCACTTGAACGACGGAAAGTCGCCGAGCGGATGGTCGGGCGCCGTCTGCCTTCCGTCCGGGAGGTGCAGGTTGTGGAACCACGGGCCGAGGCCCGCGATCTCCGCGTCGTGGGTCGCATCGGACTGGAGGGTCATGCGCGTCCGCGGTCCCGAACCTCGGCGACATGACGCTCGAGCTCGGCCGCGCGCCGGCCGGCTGTGTGCTCGGCGAGCACCCGGGTGCGGGCACGCTGGCCGACAGCTCGGTCACCTTCGCGCAGGTGCCGGAGCACGCCCTCGCCGTCCTCCGCGATCAGGATCTCGCGGCCCGGCTCGAAGAAGGCGTCGAGCCCGTCCCACCAGTCCGAGATCACCGGGACGCCGCACGCGGCCGCCTCGAACAGGCGCACGCTCGGCGACCAGCCGGCCGTGACCATGTCTGCACGGGTCACGTTGAGCGTGAACCGCTGCGCCGCGTAGAACGTCGGGTGCTCGCCCGGCGGCAGGCTGTCGAGCCGCTCGACGTTCCCCGGCCAGTCGATGCCGTCCGGGTACTGCGGCCCCGCGACGGCGAATTGCCGCCCCGGCAGCGAACGGGCGGGCGCGAGGAGGAGCTCGTCGACCTTCGGCTGGCGGTCGTCGGAGTACGTGCCGAGATAGCCGAGCTCGAAGCGGAGCGGCATGTCGAGCGGCCGGTAGAGGCGGGGGTCGGCGGCGCAGTAGAACGGCACCGGCCGTTGCGCGCCGATCGTCTCGAGGAACGGCCCGCCGGTGAACGAGAGATAGAGGTCGAAGCGCGGGACGAGATCGGGGGAAAGGTACTCGTGGTCGCCGCGCGCGAGCTTCGCTGCAGTGACGGGTGTGTCGATGTCCCAGAAGGCGGTCACTCCCTCCGCTGTCGCAAGCACCCGTTCGGCGACGTCGCACCCGTCCGGCACGAACGAGCCGACGACCACGAGGTCGGCGTCGCGCACCTCGTCGGCCCAGCGCTCGAGCTCGTCGACAGAGCGGTAGAGGTGGACGAACGGCGCCGAGAAGTCGCGGTTCGCCGCGTACCAGGGAACGTCGCGCTCGAGGAAGAGCACGTCGTGGCCGCGGCCTACGAGCGCCGCGAGCACGCCGCGGTAGTTCGTCGCGTGGCCGTTCCCCCACGACGACGTGATCGAGAGGCCGAGCCAGACCGTCTTCACGCCCTGCCCCCCAAGATGTCCTCGACCAGTTCTGCCCGCTGCGCATAGGTGTGGTCGCGCAGCACGCGCTCCCGTGCGGCCGCGCCGATCTGCGCGGCGGTCTCCGGTGTGAGCGCCGCAAGGTGACGCGCCACGTCCGCGCCGTCTTCCGCGACCAGCACCTCCGAGCCCGGCTCGAGAAACTCGCCGATTCCCTGCCAGGCGTCCGTGATCAGGCACGCGCCCGCGCCGGCCGCCTCGAACACGCGCGTCGGCGGCGACCAGCCGTTTGCGACCATCGAGTCGCGCGTCACGTTGAGCACCGCGAGCGGCGTGACGTTGAATGCGTTGTGGTCGGCGGTGCCGAGGTGACCGATGTACGCGACGTTCGCGGGCAGCTCCCGCGTCTCCCAGCCCGAGCCGCCGAGCAGGAACCGTCGCTCCGGGACGAGCTCGGCCGCCCGCAGGAAGAAGCGCTCGACCCGCGCCTCGCGGTCGGGGAGCCGGTTGCCGAGGAAGCCGAGGTCGGCCTCGAAGCGCGGGTCCGGCTCGACCGGGAGGTGCGTGTCGGGATCCACGGCGTTGTAGACGGGAACGCACTCACGCGCGCCCAGGTCGAGGTAACGCTCGACCACCTGCTCGCCGCCGCCGTAGGTGAGCACGAGGTCGAACCGGCGGACGAGCCCCGCGAACCGCTCGTCCGCAGCGGCGAGCGTCGCCGGTGCGTCGACGTCCCAGAAGACCCGCGTCGGCCCGTCGAGCGAGGCGACCGCATCCTCGAGCACCTCGTCGAGCACGCCGACGCCGCTCGCCTTCACGACGAGATCGGCGCGGCCGGCGGCGCGGACGAGCCGGCGCGCGTTCGCCTCCGTCGGCTGCCACACGACGACGTCGGCCCACGGCGGGTCGTCGATGTCGCGGTGCGCCTGCCGCTCGTACGCGTCCGGCTCGTAGAACGTCACGTGATGCCCTCGCTCCGCAAGCGCACGCACGAGGCCGCGGTAGTACGTCGCCGCGCCGTTCCAGTACGAGGAGACGAGGCTCGAGGCGAACCACGCCACGTTCATGCGGCGACCGCCTCATCGATCCCGAGGCTCGCGAGGATCGAGACGAGCTCCTGTACGCGGTGCGCGCATGTGTGGCGCGCGAGCACCGTCTCCCGGCCGCGCGCCGCGAACGACGGGTCGGCGAGTGCCTCCCGCAGCGCGCTGTCCATCTCCTGCCCCGTGCGCGCCCGCAGGAAGTCGCCGTCGCGAAAGAGCCCCTCGGTGTCCTCCCAGGGCGCCGAGACGAGCGGGATGCCGGCGGCGAGCGCCTCGAAGACCCGGATCGTCGGGATGCCCGGCAGCGCCTCGACGTACGGCCGCCGCGGCACGTGCACCGTCACCCGGTGTGCGCCGAACGCCTCGGGCACGCGGTGGTTCGGGAGCCAGCCGCGGTACGCGAGCCCTGCGCGCTCGACCGCGCGGACGCCCGCGGCCGGGTAGCGGACGCCGTGCACCGTGCCGGTGAGGCGGAGCCGGCGCGCCGGCGCGAAGAGGAACTCCTCCAGCTCGCGTGTGCGCTCGCCGTCGCCCCAGTTCCCGATCCAGACGAGGTCGTGCGTAGGGTCGCGGTCGAGCGGGCGGAAGAGGCGGTGGTCGGCCGCCTCGTGCCACGTCCACACGCGGTCGTGCCACGACCGGTCACGATAGACGTCTGCGACGGCGGCGCCGAACACGAGCACACCGGCGTACCCGGAGAGGTCGTAGCGGCGCATCTCGTCCGGCTTCGTCACCGCGCGATGATGCGTGTCGTGGAACAGCGCCGGTACGCCGCTCGCGCCGACCGCCGCCACGAGCCACGGTTCGTTCCACTCGTGCACGACGGCGACATCCGCGCCGTCGAGCACCGCGTCGACGTCCAGGTCGCGCCGGTACGTGCGGCTCGGGAAGCGCCGCGAGAGCTCGGCGAGAGTGTCGCGATCGACGTGCGAGCGCGACCATCCGTCGGCGGGCTCCCACACGTCCACCTCGTGCCCCGCGTCGCGCAGCTCGCGGACGACGCCGCGTAGGAAGTGCGCGTTGCCGTGGTTCCAGCAGCTCGCGAGCGAATGCACGAAGAAGACGAGCTTCATGCCGTCACCGCCGACAGCACCTCGCCGTAGACGCGGGCGTATCCCGTCGCCATCGCGTCGACCGTGTACCGCGCGGCGCGCCGGCGGGCGCGCTCGGCGAGCTCCGCCCGCAGCTCCGTGTCGCACGTGACGAGCTGCAACGCGGAGGCCAGCGCCTCGTCGTCGTCGGGCGCTGCGAACAGCGCCGCGTCGCCCCACACCTCCCGCAGGCTCGGGATGTCGCCGAGCACGAGCGCGCACCACGAGCGTGCCGCCTCGAGGATGCCGAGCCCGAAGGGCTCGTACCTCGCCGGCGACGCGAACACCCCTGCGCGTGCGAGCAGCGAGCGCACCTCCGGGCGGTCGAGCCGGCCGAGCGCCGTCCCGTCGCCGGCGGCGACGAGCGGCCACGAGACTGCCGCGCAGGCGCGCTCGAGGGCGGCGAGGTTCTTCGCCTCGTCCCGGAACCGCCCGAGCCCGAGCACGAACGGCTCCTTGCCGGCGCTCCCGGCTTCGAAGGAGCTGCCGTTCGCGACGACGACCCGCTCCTGGGGGAGCCGGTAGTGGCGGCGCAGGTCGTCGAGCGCCGCGCTCGTGGGCGCGACGAGGGCGTCGGCGGCGCGCAGTCCCGCCTCGACGGCCGAGCGGTAGCGGTCGTAGCGCTCGGGCGGCGGCGCGCCGTGCACTGCCCACCACCACGAGACGACGTCCGAGTGGGCGGCCACGACGACCGGCGCCCGCCACGGCAGCGCGCCGTGCGCGTACCCGTTCAGGTGCACGACGTCGGGCTCGAGCCGCTCCTCCAGCTCGAGCAACCAGGCGCCGGCGCGGTCGACGTCGTCCCACGGGTCGTCCTCCCACTCGAGCGCGTACGTGGAGACGAGGACGTGCTCGCCGCGCTCCGCGGGCGGCGGCCCCATGGTCGCGATCGTCACCTCGGCGTCGAGCGCCCGGACGAGGTCGTTTGCGTACGTCCAGACGCCGCCTACCGTGTCGGCCGTCATCAGCACCCTCATCGGCCGTAGATCCGGTCGACGATCTCCGCGACGCGGACGAGCTCGGCTCCCTCTCCCTCGTCGAAGCCGGCGCCGCTCGCAACACGCCGGGCCCAGCTCACGGCGGCGCGGCCGGGCCACGCGTCGGGCGGCTCGACGAGCACCTCGCGGGACGTGCGGCGCATGAGCTCGCAGCGGAGGTCGTAGAACGAGCCGCCGACGTTCGCGACGCGGACGCTCGCCTCCGTGCCGTGGAAGGTCGCCGCGATCACGGCGTCCTGCCCCGCGTGCAGGTCCCACGAGCACGCGATACGCACGTGGTCTAGCTCGGCTGTCGCCCAGGTCTCGACGGGCTCGCCGCGCAACCGCGAGCGAACGTCGCGCGGGTCCAGGTCGAGCGTCCACACGGCGAGGTCGACGAGATGGACGCCGAGGTCGATCAGGCAGCCGCCGCCGGAGAGCGCGGGGTCGCGGAACCACGGCTTGTCGGGGCCGTAGGCGTTGTGGAAGACGAGGTCGGCGGCGAAGACGTCTCCGAGCGCGTTCGAGCGGACCTGCTCACGCGCCTCGACGAACGCGTCGGCGTGCCGGTACGAGAGGTCGACGCCGAGGGGGACGTCGGCACGCTCGGCCGCCGCGACGACGGCGCGCACCTCGGCCGCGGTGCGCGCGACCGGCTTCTGCACGAACACGGGCAGACCGCGCTCGAGCGCGGCGATCGCCTGCTCGGCGTGGAGGGCGCTCGGCGTGGCGATGACCACGGCGTCGATGTCGTGCGCGAGCAGCTCCTCGCAGGTCTGAAGCGCCCCGTCGACCGCCGGGTCGGCGATCGCCGCGACCGTGCCGGCGCCGGCGCGCTCGATCGCCTCGAGGCGGCTCCGTCCGATCCAGCCGACCCCGAGGAAGCCGAGACGGGGAGCCGTCGCTACGGGCACACGACCGCCTTCACGAACCCGGGGGGCCGTGTGCGGGCGAGCTCGAACGCCTCGTCCAGGCGCGCGAGCGGTAGCCGGTGCGTGACGAGCCGCTCCACGTCGAGCCTCCCGCAGAGCACAAGCTCGACCGCCTCTTGCATGCCGCGCACGTATTCCCGCGGATCGCGCTGATGGGCATTGACAACCTCGACGGCGCGCCAGTTCCAGCTCTGCAGGTCCACCGTGCGCGGGCCGTCCTGGTGGAATCCCGCGATCACAAGGCGCCCGCCGGCAGCGACGAGCCGGGATGCGGTATCGAGTGCCGACTGCGTTCCGGCTGATTCGATCACGACGTCGAATTCTCCGACGACGCCCGTCTTGCGCCGCACCTCGGTCGGCTCGTCGATGAGCGACGCGACGGCGCTCCCGAGAAAGCCCATCCCCACGACCGCGATGCGGTCGCCGGGCCGGGTGCGCGCCCGTCGCACCACGTTGACGGCGCACGCGAGGGCTTCGCCCGGGAACGGCAGGCCGTCGAGGGCAGGCGGCAGCTCGACGACGGCGTCCGCCGCCGCGACGTCCCAGTCGGCGAACCCGTGGTAGGTGAGCGCGGCGACACGGCGGCCGTCATCGGTGTGACCCCAAACCTCGTGCCCCGGTGCGCCGGGCTCGCCCGGGTACGCGAACCAGTCGCGCCCCTCCCAGAACGGCAGGGACGAGCCGCAAACGCCGCAGCCCTCGACGCGGATCAGGAGCTCTCCCTCGCCCGGGTCCGGACGGCGGACGGCGGTCGTCCTCGTGCGGTGCGGGCCGCTGACGATCCCGGCGCGCATCGTCTCGACGGCGCCGCCGATCAGGCCGCAGCCTCCACGGGACCGAGGAAACGCACCAGCCGCTCGATCCCGTCTCGCGCCTCGACCAGCGGCACCCAGCCGGTCGCGCGCTGAAAGCGGCGCGTATCGGCGACGTAGTAGCGCTGGTCGCCGCGCCGCTCCTCGGCGTGGTTCATGCCGTGCACGTCGAGCAACTCGAGCACCTCGCGGACCGCGAGGGCATTCGCGGGGCCGCCGCCGATATTGAAGGCGTGACCCGTGACAGCGTGTTCGTGCTCGCGCGCGAGTTGCATCGCTTCGACCAGGTCGTCGACGTAGAGCAGGTCGCGCACCTGGCTGCCGTCGCCGTACACGGTGACCGGGCGGCCGCTCCCGAGCTGGAGCGCGAAGTGGGCGACCCAGCCCTGGTCCTCGGTGCCGTTCTGGTGC
>JAICYG010000164.1 GCA_025934335.1 Thermoleophilia bacterium
GACTGATCCAACGGACAACTCCGCGACCGTGACGCTCGAAGTCGGCGCGTCGACTCCGTCCCCAACGCCGCCTCCCACGCCGAAGCCGGCACACAAGGGAGAAACGCTCAACGGCACCGCACGGGCGGACCGGCTCGTCGGGACGCGTTGGGCCGACGTTCTCAACGGGCGCGGCGGCAACGACCGTCTGAGCGGCCTCGGCGGCAAGGACGTGCTCAGAGGCGGCGCCGGGAACGACCTCCTGATCGGCGGGGCGGCGGCGGACACGCTCCTCGGAGGCCCGGGCAACGACACGATTCGCGCCCGAGATCACGTCAGGGACGTCATCGACTGCGGGACCGGGCGCGACGTCGTCTATGTCGATCGGATCGATCGCGTCGCTCGCAACTGCGAGACCGTCCACCGCAGCTAGCCTGGGTCCAATGAGGGACGGCATCGACCGGAGAGCGATGGTCGCGCTTTCCGGCGGTCATCTCGCCGTCGATTTCGCGTCCGGCAGCGTTCCGGCGCTGATCCCCTTTCTGACCGACCGCTTCCACCTCGGCTATGCGCTCGCGGCGATGCTGCTGCTCGCCGCGACCGCGTCGTCGTCGCTCGTCCAGCCGCTCTTCGGCCTCTGGTCGGACCGGCAGGGCGCGCTCTGGCTGATCCCGGGCGGCACGATCCTCGCCGCCGTGGGCGTCGGTCTCGCGGCGGTCTCGCCGTTCTACCCGCTCGTCCTCGTTCTCGTGCTCGCCGGCGGCCTCGGGGTCGCCGCGTTCCACCCGGAGGGGGCCAAGTACGCCGCGTACGCGAGCGGCCGGAAACGGGCGAGCGGCATGTCGTACTTCAACATCGGCGGCAATACCGGCTATGCACTCGGCGCGTTCGTGACGGGGGTCCTCGTCGCCGCGGTCGGGCTCGGCGGCGGGCTGATCGCGATGGTGCCGGTCGCCGTCGTTGCGGCAGCGCTGCTCTGGTTCGCGCCGCGGCTGGGCGAGCTCGCGCGCGCGCCGGATCTCGGTGTCGACGCGCTCGGCCAGGACGACCGCCACGCGATGACCCTACTCGGCACGGTGATCGCGCTGCGGAGCGTCGCCTGGTTCACGCTCCTCGCGTTCGTCCCGCTTTGGACGGAGTCGCTCGGGCACTCCAAGGCGTACGGCAACCGACTCCTCTTCCTGATGCTGCTCGCGGGGGCGGTGGGGACGCTCGCGCTCGGGCCGGTCGCCGATCGGGTCGGGCTGCGGCGGACGCTCGTCGTCACGCAGGCGCTCGTCGCGCCGCTGATGCTCGTGTTCGTCTACGTCGGAGGCACGGCGGGCGCCGTCGCCGTCATGTTCGTCGGTGTCTGCGTCGTCGGAACGTTCGGCGTGACGATGGTGCTGAGCCAGCTGTACCTGCCGCGCCACATCGGCATGGCCTCGGGGCTGTCGGTCGGGCTTGCGATGGGCATCGGCGGCGTCGCGGCCGTCGTCCTCGGTGCAGTGGCGGACGTGGTCGACCTGAGGGCGGCGCTGACGGTCAGCGCGATCGCCCCTGCGTTCGGCGTCTTCGTCAGCCTGCGGCTGCCGCGGCCCGCGAGCGTGCCGAGGCGCCGCCGCGAGCCGATCGCCGTCGACTGACGTGCTCGTCGGCCTCGGCCATGTCGACCTCGTCTGCGGCGACCTGGAGCGCTCGCTCGCGTTCTACGCCGCCGTTCTCGGGCCGCTCGGCCTGCAGCCGCCGTATCTCGTGCCGGGCGAGCGCGGCGAGTCGATCCACTACCTCCGCTTCCCGCGCCCCGGCTCCGGCTCGCTCGGCCTGCGGCAGGCGGTAGAAGAGCAGGTGTTCGCGCTGTACGCGCCCGGGCTCCATCACCTCGGCCTCGCAGCGGAGGCGAGGGAGGACGTCGATGCGGCCCATGCCGCGGCCGTCGCTGCCGGCGCAGATGTTCTTCATCCGCCGCGCCCGTGGCCGCAGTACCACGCCGACTACTACGCAACGTTCTTCCTCGATCCGGACGGCTTCCGGATCGAAGTCGCCGCGAGCCGCGACGCACGGCTGTAGCGGTTCTGTCGCACTTCTGTTGTGGTGGCAGCCGACGTGTCGTGCAGGCCACAGCAAAGCCATGGCCGGCGCGGCCGGTTCCCCGGGGCGGATCCCGGCTTGACAACCGTGGAACGCTGGTTCCACAATATGGTCGATGCCGTCCGAGACCGGGACGCAGGCGATCGACCGCGCCGCCGAGTTGCTCGTGCGCGTCGTCGAGTCGCACCGGCCGCGCGCCGTCGGCGAGCTCGCCGCCGAGACCGGGCTCCCGAAGAGCACCACCTCCCGCCTTGTCGGCGCGCTCGAGCGCCGCGGGCTCGTACAGCGTGCAGGCGACCGCCGCGTCGCGCCGGGGCCCGTCCTCCTTCGCTTCGCGCACCGCGACTCGAGCACGAGCCTCCTCGAGTTGTCTGCGCCGTCGCTCCGCATCCTCTCGGAGCTCTCCGGCGAGACGATCAACCTGGGCGTCCCGACCCCGCTCGGCGTCGAGCATCTCGCGCAGGAGGAGTCCCGCCACTTCGTCGGGGGCACGAACTGGGTCGGCCGCCGCGTCCCGTACGAGACGACCGCGAACGGGAAGGTGCTGCGCGCGTTCTCGGCGCAGCGCCCCGCCGACGCCCGGCGGATCCGCGCGCAGGGCTACGCGATCGCCGTCGACGAGCTGGAGCACGGCCTCTCGGCGCTCGCCGCTCCCGTCCTCGGCGCCGACGGCGTCGCGCTCGCCGCGCTCTCGATCTCAGGCCCCACCATCCGACTGACCCGCGAGCGCATCGCCGAGCTCACGCCCGCCCTGCTCGAGCAGGCGCGGCTCGTCTCGGCGCGGCTCGGCCATCACGACCAGCGAGGTGCCGCATGACGCACGAAGAGATCCTCCAGGGCCTCTACGACAACACGCTCGTCGGCAACGCCCCGGAGGTGAAGGACCTCGTCAACCAGGGCCTCGGGGACGCGCTCGAGCCGGAGAAGATGCTCTACGACGCGCTGATCCCGTCGCTCGAGGAGGTCGGCGCTCGGTTCGAGCGCGGCGACTACTTCGTGCCGGAGATGCTGATCGCGGCGCGCGCCATGCAGGGGGCGCTCGACATCCTCCGCCCGCTCCTCGCCGAGACGGGTGCGAAGCCGATCGGCACGTACGTGATGGGCACCGTCAAGGGCGACGTGCACGACATCGGCAAGAACCTCGTCAACATCATGCTCGAGGGCGCCGGCTTCACCGTCCACGACCTGGGCGTGAACGTCGCGCCAGAGACCTTCGTCGAGAAGGTGCAGGAGCATGAGCCCGACATCGTCGGCTTCTCCGCGTTCCTGACGACGACGATGCCGATGTTCAAGGCGAACATCAACGCGCTGCAGAAGGCCGGCATCCGCGGCGACGTGATCGTCATGGTCGGCGGCGCGCCCGTGACGCAGGAGTACGCGGATGCCGTCGGCGCCGACGGTTACGCGGCGGATGCGTCGACGGCCGTGCGCCTCGCGAAGGACCTGATCGAGAAGCGCCGTTCCGCCGTCCCCGCCTGATGCGCCCGCTCGCGCTCGTCGAGGCCGCGGTCAAGAAGCCCGTCTTCGGCTGCCAGATGTGCGGCCAGTGCGTGCTGCACTCGACCGGCATGACGTGCCCGATGAACTGCCCGAAGACCCTCCGCAACGGCCCGTGCGGCGGCGTGCGGCCGGACGGCCGCTGCGAGGTGAAGCCCGAGATGCGCTGCGTCTGGGTGAAGGCGGTCGAGCGCGCGCCGAGGACCCCGTGGGCGCACGAGATCAACGACCTACGCAAGCCGGTCGACAACCGCCTCTGGAACACGTCGTCGTGGGCGAACTACTTCACGAAGCGCGACAGGGTCGCGCCGAAGGGATGGCGTGTCGAGGCTTGAGGAGGCCGTTCGCGACGGTCGCTTTCTCGTCACGGCCGAGCTGCTGACGGTCAACACCGGCGGCCTCGACGTCGTCCGCCACCACTTCGAGCCGTACGAGGAGTGGGTCGACGCCGTCAACGCAACGGACAACACAGCCGCCCATGCGCACGCATCGCCGCTCGCGGTCGCGATCGCGCTGAAGCAGCTCGGCATGGAACCGATCATGCAGCTCGTCTGCCGCGACCGGAACCGCATCGCGCTGCAGGCCGACATCGCCGGCGCCGCGCTGCACGGCATCGAGAACCTCTGCTGCCTCACGGGGGACGACGTCACCGCGGGCGACGAGCCCGAGGCACGGCGCGTCTTCGACCTCGACTCGATCCAGCTCGTCGCCGTTGCCGAGTCGATGCGGCAGGGGAGGTACCTCTCCGGACGCAAGCTGGACCCGCCGCCGGCGCTCTTCATCGGCGCGGTCGAGAACCCGCAGGCGCCGCCGGTCGACTACCGCGTCGACCGCGCGCTCAAGAAGGTGCGCGCCGGCGCCCGCTTCCTGCAGCTGCAGGTCGTCTACGAGCTCGAGCCGCTCGCGCGCTTCATGGCCGAGGCCGTCGAGAAGGGGCTCGCCGAGCGCGCGGCGATCCTGCCGTCGATCTGCCTCGTCCGCTCGCCGAAGGCGTTGCGCTTCATCGACGAGAACGTGCCCGGCATCTCCGTGCCGGCCGGCGTGATCGAGCGCTGCGAGCGCGCCGCCGACCCCGAGGCCGAGTGCTTCGAGATCGCCTGCGAGCTCGCCGACGCGGCGCGGTCGCTACCGGGCGTCCGCGGCCTGCACCTGATCAGCTTCCGCAAGGAGGCCGGCATCGCGCGCCTCTGCCGCCGCCTCGGCATCCCCACCCGCGAAGAAAGGGAGACGATTGGAAACGGTTCTCGAGTCGCCGTCTAGAACGGTAGTTATCGGCCCCGGGCGGCCGTTCTGCGTCGTCGGCGAGCGCATCAACCCGACCGGCCGCAAGAAGTTCCAGGCCGAGCTGCAGCAGGGCGACCTCACGCGCATCGAGGTCGACGTCGCACAGCAGGCGCCGCTCGCCGACATGCTCGACGTGAACGTCGGCGACCCGCTCGCGGACGAGATCGAGCTGATGCGCCAGGCGATCCCGCTCGTGCAGTCGCTCACCGACCTGCCGCTCGTGATCGACTCGTCCGTGATCGAGGCGCTCGAGGCCGGTCTGTCCGCGTACCAGGGAAAGGCCCTCGTCAACTCCGTCACGGGCGAGGACGAACGGCTCGAGGCGATCCTGCCGATCGTCGCGAAGCACGGCGCCGCCGTGATCGGGCTCGCGAACGACGACGAGATCCCGATGGAGCCCGAGCGTCGCGTCGAGGTGGCGAAGAAGATCGTCTCGGCCGCAGGCGACTACGGGATCAAGCCTGAGGATGTCGTCATCGACCCGCTCGCCATGCCGGTCGGAGCGGAGCCGCGCGCCGTGACGCTCTTCGTGGAAACGCTGAAGCTGCTCCGCGCGGAGCTCGGCGTGAACACGACCTGCGGCGCCTCGAACACCTCGTTCGGCCTGCCCGGGCGGCACACGCTCGGCGGTGCGTTCCTCGCGATCGCGGCGAGTCACGGGCTGACGAGCGCGATCATGGACGCGCGTTCGGAGGAGGTCGTCGAGGCGGTGCGGGCCGC
>JAICYG010000225.1 GCA_025934335.1 Thermoleophilia bacterium
ATCCGGCGGTCGGCAGTCGCCGCGCCGTCATCGTCCTGCTCGTCAGCGGGCGGGACGGCCCACGGATCGCGACGAGCAAGGCGCTGCGAATCCTCGGGCGGCACGGCATACCCACCCGCGTGCGGTAGGCGTTCTTCCTTGACTGTCGTCGTCGGCTAGCGCGAGCCCGGCGCGGCCGCGAAATCGTGGAGCTGATACGTGCGCGTCTCCGGCGACGGGCCGCCCTGGTCCATCAGCGGCTTCACCACGGGCAGCAGACGATCGTTGAAGAACGCGTTCCACGCCTCCTCCGACTCCCACACGTCGAAGATGCGGAAGACACCGGCCCCCTCGTCGAACCCGGCGGTGTGGACGATCCCGCCCGCGGGAGGATTCTCGCGAATCCCCAGCGCTTCCTGTACCCGGTCGTAGTTGGGCGTCGACCGATCGTCGCCCTCGATCGGGAACTCCTGAATCACTGCGAATGCCATGCGTCGCCTCCTGGGGTGGGTCTCGGCGAGTCTACGAGAACACGTCCCGCCCGCTCAACTATCCGGGCGTATGCTCGACCCGATGGGCGAGTCGCTGCGAACCCTGGAAACTCCCGACGGGCGCACGCTCGCCTATGCCGTCTGGGGCAATCCGGACGGCTTCCCGGTAATCGGCCTGCACGGCACCCCCGGCTGCCGGCTGAACCGGTGGCCGAACGACGAGCTGTACATCCGCGAGGGCGTCTGTCTCGTGACGCTCGACCGTCCCGGCTATGGAAGATCGGACCGCAGGCCGGGACGCCGCGTCGCCGACGCCGTCGACGACGTCCAGGCGATTGCAGACGAGCTCGGCTTCGATCGCTTCGGAGTGACGGGCGGCTCCGGTGGCGGCCCCCCGTCGCTCGCGTGCGCGGCGCTTCTGCCCAACCGGGTCGTGCGGGCCTCCTGCATCGTCGGCGTCGCGCCGCTCGGGTCGCCCGGCCTCGAGCGCGAGGCGTGGCTCGCCGGGATGGACTCCGAGAACGTGAAGGAGTTCACGTGGGCGGAGGCCGGCGAGGAGGTGCTCACGCGCGAGCTCGAGCGCGAGGACGCGGAGATGAAGGCACGCGTCGCCGTCGATCCGACCAAGATCCTCGCAGGGTTCGAGCTGAGCGAGTCGGACCGCGCCGAGCTGGCACGGCCGGAGGCGATGCAGGTCATCCGCGAGGCAACCTTCGAGCAGACCGCGAACGGTGTCGGCGGCTGGGTCGACGACGACCTCCAGGTGCTCGCGCCGTGGGGATTCGACGTCGGCTCGATCGGCCTCCCCGTGCTCGTGCACTACGGGCTCACCGACGTGCTCGTCCCGCCGGCCCACGGCGACTGGCTCGCGGCCAACGTCCCGGGCTGCATCGTCAAGACCGACACCGAGGCGGGCCACCTCGGCGCCAACCCCGAGGAGCAGATCGCGGAGAACCTCCGCTGGCTGCGCGACGGCGTCCCGCCGACCGACAGCGCGTCGGCGCCGTAGATGAGGCCCACCGCCCGAACCGGCGAGCTGCGCACGGTCGCGCAGCGGATCGCCGACGCGCTTCCCGCGAGCGTCGAGGAGGTGGTGCTGACGGGAAGCGTCTCGCGCGGCGTCGCCGACGACGTCTCCGACATCGAGATGCTGATCGTGACGAGCGGCGAGCCGGAGCTCGACGCCTGCTTCGACGGAGCAGCCGCCTGCGGGATCACGAGGCTCGGCACCTGGGGGCCGCAGGGCGGGCCGGGCAAGCGCGTCTCCGGCTACCTCGAGGGTGTCCCGGTCGAGCTCATCTGGTGGTCGCGAGCGCACGCCGAGCGCGCGGTGGACGC